>JBKQNN010000266.1:0-9524 GCA_052145975.1 Rhodomicrobium sp.
CCCGAAAACTCACTGCGGTCGTAGTAGGGTAGCATTTGCCTTACTACAGTGGGTTTCATGACGTGCGAATAGCCGTGAAGCGCGATTGTCCAGCCCTTGCCCTGCCAATTTTGAACCTTCTGCCAGAACTTCGCGTCATGGGTATCGTAGACCATGCGAGGGTCGGCATTGGCCGGAATCACCGCCGCGATCGGCCGGATTATGAATTCATCGAACAGATCCTCGAAAGCCTGCCATCGCTCACGGTGCATAACCGGGCAAGCGTCATCGAGTCTGATTAAGTAATGTGCCGATGTCATTGAATTTGCCAGATCATAAAACTTCTTGGCTCATCCGGTACCCGGAAACTGCATTCCAGGGTGCCAAGCTCCTGCAAAAATGAAAAATCATGCCTGTATTTGTAAGAAGAGTGCGCAGAGTCATCGATCCGATCCAACACAATATGCCGCGCCCTTGGTACTAATAAAAGCAACATTTCCGCAATATCTGATCGTGGGACTGAATGAATCCAGTTAACAGCAATAAATACATCAATACTATGTTCGGTAATACAGTCTAAGCTGCCTAGCCGGAATTCGACAGTTTCAAACAGGTTCCTGATTCGCGCAGCTTTGATTACGCCCTCGTCAATATCGTAGCCGATCCTTTTGGCTGCTCTAATATGCCTTAGAATATCTCCCAATCCGCAGCCGGCTTCCACCACGAGCCCAAGTTTGGGTTCGAGGCCGTTGATCTTGTCTGCGAGAATTCTCTTGTAGGGGCGGCAGTGGCTCCCATTCGCGATATGCCAATCGTCAAATCCGTATCGCTGGTAGAGGACGCTATTAAGGGTGCGCTCAAGGCGGCGTGCCGTTCTCCTGCCTATGGTATTTGTGTATGGCATCACAATCTCACACTCATAGTGATCGCGTCCGCCCATTGTTTGGACTTGCCTGCAGTTGCCGGTAAATGGCCAAGTATTGCTGGGCAACTGAAACAATCGAATATTTTCTGCAATGGGCGAAAGCCCGCTCCTGAAGCCGCTCGTATTCGTCATGGCCGTCGATCAGCCGCTTCATGCGCAGAGCCAAGGCCGTTGCGTCGCCGACAGGCGTCAGGCAACCCGCCCTGCCATCGTCAAGCACTTCTCTGTTGGCCGGGATGTCGTTTACAATTGGGACGATCCCGGCAGCCATGGCTTCAATAAGGGCGTTGGACATGCCCTCGCGCCGGGAAGGCAGCAGCAAAAAGTCCGCCCAGGCGAACCATCCGGCCGGATCTTCAACCGGACCTGGCATGAGGACGCGCGCGGCACAAGGAGAGCTTGAGGCCCTTGCCCTGATCTGGCCGGAAAGATCGCCGTCCCCAACCAAAGCCAATTCTGCATCGTCATATTCGGCAGCAAGGGCAAAAAAGGCGTCGAGCATCGTGTCGAAATCGCGGTCGCACGCCCTTGATATCCGGCCCAGATAGAGAAAGCGCCGCAGCACCTTTCGGCAGTCTCGCGGTTTTTCCGGCGAAGGGAGGTCGACCCCGTTCGGTATGTGCACAATTCGGTTCGCTTCGATGCCGGCCCCTGCAAGCGACACGGCTACAGCGCCGGTTGTGGCTATCCATGCCGTGACGCGGTCCCGCATATAGTTCGCGAGATAGATGCCTCCAAAACCGATTCCCGCCAGCTTGGACAAGTCGAAGCCCGTTCCCGATGAGGCCAATTTGCACAGGAAGGGCTTATTCAGTTTCCTAGACGCGCCCAGGACGAACGCAGTTAGCGCCGATATGCCATGGGCATGAACGACGTTGCAGGACTTGATAGCCTCAAGGGCGGCGTGCCTGGTTTGCGCGGCTAAGCCGATAAGATTGAGAGGCCCCAATCCAGGAACCGCCGGAAAGCGGCGGTTTAGATCGAAGACAGAAAAGCGGCGGATGGCGACCCCTTCGTCCTCTTGGTACAAGGGTGAGTGTGCTGTCAATTTGGGTGTCAAGACGGTCACGCGGGCGCCTTGCCGGACAAGCTCCTTCGACAGTTTCGCGGCCTGTTTCTCCGCGCCGCCGGTAAGGGGGGCAAATTGCGGGCAGAACATGAGCACCGACACGTTCATGGGTTGCACTCCGCGGGGACCTTGAGCGGAAAGCTTCCACTCAAGTGACTGGCGCCATATCCGCTTCGGCAGAACCCACGCCACTGTCCGAACATGAGAAGTGCCCAGAGGCGGTGCTCGTGGCTTCCGTTCCCGCACAGAAAATTATCCAGCGTGCGATCTATGGCTGCCATGCTGAGCGGAGCCATAAGATCTGGGCTGCGCAAGGTGCCCTCAAGAACAGGCCGCAACGGTCCACGCAGCCACGCAGCCAGCGGAATAGCAAAGCCCATTTTGGGCCGGTGGACGAAATCGGCCGGGAAGTATTTTTCCGCGAGCTTTTTTAGGAGATACTTTCCGGTCCTGTTTCTTACCTTGAATTGCGCCGGAAGCGCCGCACAATACTCGATGACCTCGTGATCCAAGAGAGGCGATCGCGTTTCCAGTCCGCAATGCATGGAAGCGATGTCCATCTTGGTCATAAGACAGCCCGGCAGATAGGTGTGGCTGTCGTACCAGAGCATGCTGTCCACGGGGTTGTTGGTATTTGCGCAGGCCTGCGCATACCAATCCGCCCGCCAACCGGCCAGCAATCCGGAATCGGCCGCCTCGCCCAGGAGCTGGGCGCGGTCGAAATCGTTCCAAAATTCGTTACGATCGGGCACCGCCGCTAGCTCGGGCCAAAGATAGTACATTATGAGCTTACGGGCGGCCTTGGACGCGATATTCGCCGGCGCCGACAGCCAGAGCGATAGACCGGTCAAAAGTTTTGCAGGAAGGATGCCGGGTGCAAGAGCGGCGGTTCTGAGCTGTAAGGAAGAGAGCCAATAACGGTGATATCCGCCCAGAAGCTCATCGCCCCCGTCGCCGTTCAGCGCGACGGTGACGTGACGCCGGGCTGCCTGGCAGACCAGGAACGAGGGGACGGCGGAAGTATCCGCGTAGGGCTCGCCATAGTGCATCGAGAGCAGGGGCAGCAGATGCTTAACCCCGGCCGATAGGATTTCGGGATGATGGGCCGTGCCGCAAATATCGGCGGCCCGCTGGGCGTAAGGAAGTTCGTTGAACGCTTCTTCGCGGAAGCCAATGCTAAACGTGCGCACCGGCTCGCCGCTCAGCTTTGCCATCAGCGCGACGATGACGCTACTGTCAACCCCGCCGCTGAGCAGCGCGCCGAGTGGCACGTCTGCAATCATGCGCAGGCGGATTGCCTCAGTCAGCTTATCCTCAAGGCTGTCTAGCGCATCTTCCTCGCTAAGTCCGCTTTTTTTGGTGTAATCGGTGTTCCAGTAGCTCTCGATGGAGAGGCCCTCCGGACCAAAAGTCGCGAAATGAGCAGGTGAAAGCTTGCGAATGCTGCGGTAGATCGTCCAGGGGGCAGGGATATATTGCAGCTGCAAGTACAAATCGAGAGCTTCGGCATCCATCTCGCGCGAAATGGAAGCATGGCAGGCGAGCGGATGGATTTCGGAGCAAAATACGATGCCGCGGTCTGTCAGCGCATAAACGAGCGGCTTCTTGCCGACCCGGTCGCGCGCAAGGAAGAGGCGGTTTTGGCGCTCGTCCCAAATGGCGAAGGCGAACATGCCGCGCAGCTTTGCCAGGCAGCCCGTTCCATAGCGCCGGTATAGTGCGAGGATCACTTCCGTATCTGTATTCGAACGAAATCGCGCGCCGGCCCCCTCGAAATCGCGGCGCAACTCGCGATAATTATAGATTTCGCCGTTGAAGACGATGCAGTTGCCCGTCTCCGGGTCGATCATGGGCTGATGGCCAAGGGGGCTCAGATCGACAATGCTGAGTCGTGCATGGCCGAGTACGCATTCCTGTCCCGGTGAAGTCCAGAGGCCATGATCGTCCGGCCCGCGATGGCGCACGCCGTGAACGAGCGCAGCAACCCCATCGGTCCGGGCAAGGCCCTTGAACGATACTTGACCAGCTATCCCGCACATGTTGCAGGCCTTCCGAAATTGGATTTTCTCATGTACATGCGGGCTCCGCCCTCCCTCGCTGGTCAGCCGATAGTCGCCTTGCTGAGCAACGCCTTAACGGGAGCGGCTCCAAAACTGCCCGCAACGATAAGCGCCACGAGCAACCCCACCGGGAATTTCAAAAGCAGGCTTGCAAAGGGCTTGTCAGCCCAGGGAGCAACCATGAAAAGGGCCGGCGCCACGGTAACAAGTGCCACGAACAGCAGCCGCATCCAGTTTATATCGGCCGCCAAAACGCGCCAGGGATGAACGGAAAGCCCTACTGCGGCGATTGCAAGTACGAGGAATTGGCTGAGGGCGGCGCCCAACATCCCCATCGGAGGGATGAGCACCATATTAAAGACAAGGCTAGCCGCCGCTCCGCCGAGCCACCACCGAATCGTGTAGTGAACCCGATTTTCCAAGAGGTAGATGGTATTGGCCAGGTGCGCGACGCCGTAGAAGAATACGGATGCGGCGATGAGGGGGATCACTTGCGCGCCTTCATGGAACGCGGGTGCCGCAAGTAGCCTTACGATGTCACCTCCCGATGCCGTCACGGCAAGCCAGGTGCATGCGAATGCCGCGAGTATACCCTCGGTGATGCTCCCGAGTTGATGCATTTTATAGGCACTGCTACCGTCGAACAGCCTCGCGGCCTCCGGAGTCCAGACGGCTAGAACCGCGCTATTGACCGTCATCCCCACGACGGCGACATTATAGCCAACAGAATAAATGCCGGCGGTCGCCACATCGTGGAAATATCCTAGAGCCCAGCGGTCTGAGGACGAAATGAGCCATAGGGCCGGCGCCGTCACAATGGTCGCAAAGCCGATGCTAAGGACATAGCGCCTCTCGGCGAAACTCAATCCGGATCGCTTCGAAAGCTCAGACAGGGGCGGCACCCCAAGGACGAGCACCGGCGCAAGGTAACTTACAAGCAAAGACAGGATGAGCGGAAGCTCGTTGCGCCAGCCGCAATAAGCGAGGCCGATTGCTACGCCGATTGAAAAAATTCCGGCGAACACCGTAGCTATCGATAGCGCTTTGTACCGGTCGCGCAATCTTGCCCGCGTCAAGGCCATGGTCGACAGGACACTCAATAGCGTACCGGCGGCAGCGAGCCATCCCGCATAGGCGGGAAGCGGCACTGCGCTGGCGAAGAAATGCCATCCCGCCGCCGTCACTATCGACGCAGCAAGCGAACCGCCAATCGCAAAGCGCCAGATCAACGCCTCGGCCCTTTTGCCCGAGGCTGGACCGTTCGAGTGATAGGCGCGGATGTAAGAGACGTCGGCGCCCGCGAGTGCGAAGACCGACATTAGTGAGATCATGGTCCCCGCCATGGCCGCCGTGCCGTACGCGCCCGGTTCGAGCAGGCGCGTAAGCACCGGCATCGTAAACACCGACAGCAGACGCACAAAAATATTGGCGAGTGCGAGTTGAGCCGTGCCGAAAGCAACGCGCCGGACAATGCTCATTGACGCCCTCCAGGAGTGATACCGCCGCCAGCGGCCTCCAGCACATCGCGCTAAAAGGCACCGCTGCGCTGCCGCAAAAAAACGAAGTTTGCAGATGAGAAGCGCCGTTCTGCGCTCAAACCTGGTAACAGCCGCCATATCAACGTCCGAGAAGGGCAACGCCATCTCTAACAGAGCGTTCTGGCTTGTATTTCACCGCCGCGGCGGCTTCTGAAATGAGCATAAATAACGGGCACATCTCCCTCTCCCAAAGGCGGGAACTCTTCTGAACACGGAAGGGCACGATCAACTCCGCTTGCGCAGAATTGAAGTCATGACGTTGCGCCTAAGAAACCTTAACCCTCCTTTGCCCAGCACTGTCTATATACGCTTAAAACGTATGTGCAAGTGTTTTTCCAAAACGGCTATAATTGTTCACACCAAAAAATGCACCTTGCACGGAAGCTGGTGCTTCGAGAGCTGTGCCGCAGCTTTTGGGGAGGCGGTGCAAAGCCCCAACCCATTAAGAAACGGGAGAATAGTGCAGGACAGGAAGCGGACGGGATTTCGCGCCGGAAAGGGATTTGGTGCCGGCTGAGGGATTTGAACCCCCGACCTTCGGTTTACAAAACCGCTGCACTACCACTGTGCTAAGCCGGCAGGAAGCATCGCAACCGGAGCGGCGATCTAAAGGAGCGGCGCGTGCGCCTTTCCTCGCTTCGTCTGAGTGATAACAAATCCGGGATCTCTAAGCAACAAGCGAGACCGCGTGCACCTACTTCGATTGCTTCGGCGGCCCGTAAAGCCTCTGCACGGCGGCGATATCCGACGGCTGCAACTCGCGAACCCCCTCATCGTAGCGGTACGCCATCACCGCGCCGGAGCTGCCAGGGTGATCGAGGCCGATGGCATGGCCGATCTCGTGCGTGAAGGTGTGGCGGAGATCGTAGACTTCGAGGTCGCCGTCGAAGCCGGTTTTCCAGCGCATGCTTGGATTGAGGCAGACGTAAGATTGCTCGATCTCGCTGATGCCGCCGCGCAGCTCCGCCTGGCGCGGTTCCGCCGAAGGCCCTGGGCC
Organism: Rhodomicrobium sp.; assembly: GCA_052145975.1. Lineage (GTDB taxonomy): Bacteria > Pseudomonadota > Alphaproteobacteria > Rhizobiales > Rhodomicrobiaceae > Rhodomicrobium. The sequence continues at coordinate 6,569 of JBKQNN010000266.1, forward strand.
GCCGAGTGCCTTCTGGACCGGCCAGTAGCCGTGGCTGCTGTAGAGGCTTATATTGGTGAAGGCACGGCCCACAGGGAAATCCTGTGCGCCCACGACAATGTTGGCTTGAAGAGGATCGCTCACCTCGACAAATTTGACGTTGGCGGCGGCCTCCCATGCTGAGAAGGCGGCGTGCAGTGCGCGGCTTGCCGCTTCCGCGGGAACGCCCGGGGACGCGGCCACGATGCTGTTGAAAGCGTGCATCGAAGAGCAGTTATCAGGGCTCAAGATGCGCCTGCCGCCCGGCAGAGTGTAAGGTCCGTTCAGAACTGCGTAGGTGATAATTGTGCTTGAGCTGGGAGCCTCGGAAACCCACTTCAAAAGGCGGCCGTCTACCTCCAAAACCGCGCCCGCAGAAGCCGGAGCCGCGACGGCCGAAATAAACGCAAGTGTCAACGCGATCGAAAACGCTTTCATCGTAGGGCTATGTTCTCCTCAATGCGCAATGCGGCTCGCCGCGCAGCGCCCCTCTCGCGGCAAATCCGATCCGCCGCATAGACTAAGCTTCGCCTAAACGGGCCGGCGCCGCAAGTCCGGCTAAAGTCGAAGCAAATAGCGCGCCAACTTTATGAAGCCTTTAACTTTCCCCGTCCCGCGGCTTATTGGCGCGCCCTGTTCTTGCGTGCGGCGCGGGCGGGGCTTAATTGTTCCTGCGATGAGACCTTCGCCGCAGCGGCTTCGAAAGGCTTGGCCCGTATGACATCGAGCTTGCGCATCGCTTGCGCTCAACTCAATCCGGTGGTCGGAGACCTGGCCGGCAACGCGGATCTGGCTCGCGCCGCTTGGGCGCAGGCGCGCGCAGGGGCTGCGGACCTTCTGGTCTTTCCGGAGCTTTTCATCGCGGGATACCCGCCCGAGGACCTCGTGCTGAAGCCCGCTTTCGTGCAAGCCTGCATGGAAACGGTGCACGGCCTCGCGAAAATCACAGAGGATAGCGCTCCCGCCCTGATCGTGGGCACGCCCTGGGGCGAGAACGGCAAGGTCTACAACGCGGTGGCGCTGCTGGCGGGGGGGAAGGTTGAAGCGCTTCGCTACAAGGTCGATCTGCCGAACTACAGCGTTTTCGACGAGAAGCGGAACTTTGCCGCCGGCGCGATGCCCGGGCCAGTCAACTTCAACGGCGTCCGGCTCGGCTTGCCCGTTTGCGAGGATATCTGGACCGATGCGGTCACGGAATGCCTGGCTGAGAGCGGCGCCGAGCTTTTCATTGTGCCTAACGGCTCGCCATTCACGCTCAAAAAGCGGGCACACCGTGAGAACGTCGCCGTTGCGCGCGTGGTGGAAACCGGCCTTCCCATGCTCTACGTCAATCAGGTTGGCGGCCAGGATGAACTCGTCTTCGATGGCGGCTCCTTCGCGCTCAATCGCGGCGGAAAGCTCGCCGCGCAGCTCCCAGCCTGGGAGACCGCCATTGCCATGACGGAATGGCGGCGCGAGGCGGATGGCTGGGCTTGCATTGGCGGGCCGCTCGCAACGGTGGAGGAGGGACCGGCAGCTGCCTACCTCGCCTGCGTGACCGGCCTTCGCGATTACGTCGGGAAGAACCGCTTTCCGGGCGTTGTGCTTGGGCTCTCGGGCGGCGTGGACTCGGCGCTTTGCGCGGCGATGGCGGTGGATGCGCTGGGCCATGCGCGCGTGCATTGCCTGATGCTGCCCTATCGCTTCACCTCGAACGCCTCGCTCGCGGATGCCGCCGCCTGCGCGCAAGCCTTGGGCGTGCGCTACGATACCGTTCCGATCCGCCCGGCGGTCGATGGGTTCAACGAGATGCTGCAACCCTTGTTCGCTGGGCTAGAACCCGGACTTGCCGAAGAAAACCTGCAATCGCGCATCCGCGGCACGGCGCTGATGGCCATCTCCAACAAGTTCGGCGGAATGGTCGTCACCACGGGCAACAAGTCCGAGGTTTCGGCCGGCTACGCCACGCTTTACGGCGACATGAACGGCGGCTTCAATCCGGTCAAGGACCTCTACAAGACGCAAGTCTATGCGCTATCGCGGTTCCGTAACGCGGCCCGGCCGAAGAGCTGCCTCGGCCCCGAAGGCGTGGTGATCCCGGAGAACATCATCACCAAAGCGCCGACCGCGGAGCTGCGCGAGAACCAGACCGACCAGGATTCGCTGCCGCCCTACGACGCGCTCGACGATATTCTGGAAGCGCTCGTGGACCGCGAGGAGCCGCTTTCGGTGATTGTCGCGCGCGGCCATTCGCCGGAAACGGTGAAAAAGGTTGAGCGCCTGCTCTATTTGTCGGAATACAAGCGGCGGCAATCCGCGCCCGGCGTAAAGATCACCGAGCGCAATTTCGGCCGCGACCGCCGCTATCCCATCGTCAACCGCTTCCGCGAGACGCTTCCGTAGCCGGTCCCGCTGAGGCAGGGCTTATACCGGCCGCTACAAATCCCGGCCGTTTCCATCGGCGGCTCGGCTGGCGGACAAGGCTTGCATTGCGCTCAAGTAGCGCGAAGCGCGATAGCGCAGCTGAAAATTTCGATTCCCGGTGCATTTCGATTTAGTCCCATTTGCTATGCATTCTACCCATTTTGGGAGTTTTGAGGGCGCCTTCCGATCTTGATACAATATAGCACAAATGTTTTTAAAAAATATTAACTGTTATGTTATTGATTTGCGTTATAAATATTCGTCCGTATTGTGCCTAGTTATGGTTAATCCGCGATTTGCAGTTATATTTAACGGTATTTTTGAAAGCTCGAAAACGCCCTGAATCGAGGAATTTTTCGCAGAAATCGGCCTGCGGGGACCTCGCGATTTTGAATTAACCACGGTCGGATTAACGTGCGCCACGAAGGCGCGGATTACCAGTGGAGGAAGGTTCCACCCGGAGAATGGTTGGTTAGCTCCGGTAGCTGACAGGCGGCTTGGGCAGGTAACTGACTGGGCCGGAGCCCTTTGACAA
>JBKQNN010000267.1:0-10172 GCA_052145975.1 Rhodomicrobium sp.
CCCCATGGGAGAGGGGACGTCCCCTCAACGATTGCGACCTACTCCCTCTCCCATGGGGAGAGGGCTGGGGTGAGGGGCGATTCCCCCGTTCGTTACACCATCCACTAAATTTAGCGCCTATTCCGGGCAAGCCAGGCCATGACAACCGGGATTGCTGCAATGCGCTGCGCGGCGTTAGCGCATCGGTAAGGAGCTATGGGCCACCATTGCGCCGTGGGAAAGTACGGGCGCGATCAGGAGGCGTAGAATGGCGCTAATTGCGGGATTAAATGCGGAGCCGGGGCGGCTGCCGGGAGGCTTGCGGCGGGATCGGGCTGCGCGGGCTGGAGGAGCTTCCGGTGAGCGGCGCCTGCGCCGGAAGGTAAACGCGCTGCGCCGCGCTCAGCCACTGAAAAACGCCGGCCTTGGGAGAACTCCCTATCGAATATGCTTAGCAAGCGGTTCACAAAGTTACGGTGGTGCGGATCAGCTCGCCGGCGCGCTGGATGCTCATCCGCCAAACCCGTGTGCTCTTGGCCATGGCCTTTTCCAGGCCCCGCGCCGAATCGATCTTCTCGCCGTTGATCTCCACGATGATATCGCCGGGCTGAATGCCGAGGCGGCGGGCGTTGGAGTAGAACTCCGTTTCCAGGACCACAACGCCCTTCGTCTTGGTAATGGAAAGCTCATCGGCGACGGCGGGCGACAGGTTCGCGACCTTGGCGCCGCCGAGGGGATTGTTGCCCGTTAAGTCGCGCGTATCGCGAGGCGGGGTCTCTGGCGCCACCATCAGCGCAACGGTCACCTTGCGCCGGGTCCCGCTGCGCAAGACCTCCAGGCTTACATCGCCGGACGTACCCCTGGTGGTGAAGCGGTATTGGAAAGCGTTCGGGTCGGCTACTTCCTTGCCGTCCACGGAAACGATGATGTCTCCCGTCTTGAGGCCGGCGGTGGCCGCGGGGCCCTCTTCCGCGACGTAAGAGACAAGGGCGCCCGACGCGCGGTCTAGCCCTGCGGCATTGGCGTAATCCGGGTTGACCTCGATCAGGTTCGCCCCCAGCCACGGACGGCGCACGCTGCCGCCTTGCAAAGCGGAATCCACCACGAGCCGCACCATGTTGGCCGGAATGGCAAAGCCGATGCCTTGGCTGCCGCCGCTCTTTGAAAAGATCGCCGTGTTGATTCCGACCAGGCGCGCCTGCATGTCCACGAGCGCGCCGCCGGAGTTGCCGGGATTGATGGCCGCGTCGGTTTGGATGAAGAACTGATAGTCGGAAATGCCGACGCGCGTGCGCGCAAGCGCCGAGACGATGCCGCTGGTAATGGTTTGGCCAACGCCGAACGGATTGCCGATGGCCAGCACCAAATCGCCGACCTCCAGAAGATCGGCGTCGGCGAAGGTGAGGTAGGGGAATTCGATGCCGGAATTCTTGATCTGCAAAACGGCGAGATCGGTCCGCTCGTCCTTCAGCAGCACCTTGGCGTCGAATTCGCGCGCATCCGAGAGCGCCACCTTGATCTCGGTGCCGGCGTCGCCCTGCACGACGTGGTTGTTGGTCACGACAACGCCGCCCGGTGTGACGATGACGCCCGAGCCCAGCGAGTTTTGAACCCGCTCGCTCTGGCCGAACTGGTGGCCGAAAAACTGCTCCAGGAACGGATTGCTGAAGCCCTGCCGCACGCGCTGGCGCACATAGACGTTCACAACGGCAGGTGCTGCCCGCTTCACGACCGGGGCATAGGAGAACGTGATCTGCTCTCTGGCTTCGGGCGTTTTCTTCACGGGTTGGGCGAAGGTGCTTGCCGGGGCCATCGCAAAAAGGAGCCCTATCGCAACGAGCGCTTTAGCCGCCGCCGGAGTTTTCATGAAGCAAATCCCGTCCGAGTTCTGACCGGGCGATTTAAATCGCGGGAGTGGCCGCGATGCAAGAGGCTAAGCGCCTCTAATTCCACCTGGACACTGGATTTCTCCCGGATTGCAATGTCACAATCGGTTGCCAATCGTCATCCAGAATGTGAAAGTCGAGAGTGTTCGAAGAACTGTGGAGAGCCGCCGAAATTGACGATGGACGCGAGCCAGCCAGAAACCGGGTTCGGCCCGTGGAATCCCGGCATCGAGTCGACAATCCCCCTGGAGTTTGTACCGCTGGCGACGCTGTTCAGGCCGGAGAACACCGCCTCGGATCTGACCGGGTTACGCGAGCTAAGCGATTTTTCAGGTATTTCAATCGAAGAACTCGTGGCTATCCGGCCGGAGCGGCTGGCGGTGCATGAGTTGCTTGTGCGGCTTATAGCGGATGTGTCCGTGCCCGACGGCGCCAAATACGAGGATCTCGGCAGTAATTTCCGCCGGATGGCGTCGACAATTCTATCGCGGTATATTCTTCCGCGAATGGATGAAGCGATCGAGCTCTACAACGATCTGCAGCGGCAGCTCTCGGAGCTGACGGCCAAGGAGCTGGCGGATTGCTTCGATCAGCCATCGTTTTCCCCTGCTGCGGGGAAGAATGGGTTTTTTTCCCGCTTCGGTAAGGCAAGGCCCGCTCCAGCGCCGGCCGAAACCCTCGAAGAGCGCGACGCCAGAATCGTGGAAGCTTGGGTGCAAAAGGCGGAGGCTGCCCAGAACGGCCTCGAACGCAGCGCCTACGAGGCCCTTGCAAAAGCCGCTTCCGCCGTAATGAGAAAACACGGGCGCCTCATGGGGGGCGCGGACCTGCTCTCGAAGCTCGCTGTACCACTCGCCTGCAACCAATATGGCAGTGAAGCCATCGGCCGGCACATCGAGCCCTATTTCCTGCGCGCAGTTGCCACGGAAGGCTATAAGCTCCTGCCCGCTCAGACGCACCCGGTCATCATGAACGTGAAGGGCGCCTCCGCGTCCGGAAAAAGCACCTTGCGGCCCATGCAAAAAGAACTCGCCGCCAAGCTCGGCATCCAGTGGGAGGAGACTGCGCGCATAACCCCAGATATATGGCGCAAGTTTCTGCTGGACTACAACGGCCTGGGTCTGGCCCGGAAGTACGCGGGCGCGTTGACCGGCCAAGAAGTCGCAATCGTCGACAAGAAGCTCGATCGCCACTTGGTAGACAAGGGCGAGAATGGACAGTTGCCGCACCTCGCCATCGACCGTTTCCGTTTCGACAGCTTCGTCGCCGATAGGAGCAGCAGCGGCCCGCTCATCGAGCGTTTCGGCCATCTCGTCTATTTGTTTTTCATGATCACGCCTCCGGAGGCCACGGTCGAGCGCGCTTGGGAAAGGGGAGAGCAGTTCGGACGCTACAAGGCCGTCGACGACCTGCTTTATCACAACGTCGAAGCCTACACCGGCATGCCCCGGCTTTTCTTAGCGTGGGTGGGGAACAAGAGTAAGCAAATCCATTTCGAATTCCTCGATAACAGCGTTCCCAAGGGGGCCAAGCCGAAAACCGTCGCGTTCGGTACGCACCAGGAGCTGAATGTTTTGGATATCAAGTCCCTTATCGATGTCGACCGGTTCAAGAAGATCAACATTTCAGCGCGCAGGCCCGAGGATGTTTACACTTCGAGCTTGCTTGCGCCCGAGAAGAACACCGAATTCTTGCGCAAATGCGCTCGCGCCATTCCGGTCGTCAACTTTGCCGAATCCAGTACAGGCCGGGTATACGCCAAGCTTCAGGGCGGGAGGCTGATATTGGATGGAGTTGAACCCAGCGATCCCGACGTCAAAGCCGGCCTCGCCGCAATCGGCACCGACTTCTTCCGGCACGCGCACGGCACACCGGAAGAACTCGGCGTCCTGACCCCCGGCAATGCCCCCACCCTCGGCGCCTGGGGCAACGCGCCCGTCGCTTCGAACGAAGCGCCCGGATTTGGTCTCATCCCCGGGTAGACCCGGCCATGCTAACCTCAAGTGCTGAGGTTTATTGCGGCCGCTTCTCGTTTTTGGCGGAGCGGAAGCCGGCCGGAGCTGTGTCCTTCTCGCACATATACGCGCCGTTCCTGGTGCTCCCATAGGAACGCGAGCCCGCGAAGTGATAAATCTTCGAGTGCGTATTGGCCCAGACCACGGTTTCGCCAGGGCAGTGCGCCTTCGCCTCCATCTCAGAAGCGTATTCTCCCGCGCCCGTGGATATGGTTGTGCCTGTCCGCGCCCGTTTCGCAGAGCGCGGGGGAGCGGGCGCCGCTTCCGTGGCGGCCGGGGCTGGGGCCTGCGCTGACGGCGCATTCGCGGCCGGAGCCTGTGCCACCGGAGCGGTGCCGGAGCGGCATTCGATCATGTAGGCTTTCTTGGTCTTGCCGCTGCCTTGAATGGCAGCCTTGTTTGCGCGCCACTCGGTCTCGCAAGCTTTTGCGGTTTTTTGCTGGGCCTGGCTCGCGGCTGGTGCGGCCAGGATTGCCAAACACGCCGCGGCAGCGGCGCAGCGAAGGAGAAGCCGGAATTTGTACATCACGCCACTCGCTAAGATAGGTTTCTCTCATGAGAAGGCCCAATCGATGAGCGAATCGTTAACTTTTGCGCGTATGTATAAGGATCGGCGGCCCGAAACTGCCGGGGCCGGTCAAGACTTTGCATGAGAATGAAGAAAGCCTTACGCGGGCGAACGCAATTGCATTCGACAGCCGCATAATTCAAAGGAGAGATCCGGACTGCGGGACCGGGGCGAACGCGGGACTCGGCCCCAATCTCGCAGCAACGCGGAACATCTTGCAGTATGGCGCGCAGGCGTTACGCTTACGTAAAGGCCGCCAAAATAAATCGGCGTGGAGCACATTTTTGGCCATGGACGAGAGGGTTCTAACGTTTGCGGAAAGGATGCGCGCCAAGGCGGATGCTTTGGGCGAAACCGCGGATGTGGAGTGGCGGCTCAGCCTTGCTTGCGTTCCCTACGAGCCGGCCGTGGCCGATATGGAGGAGCGGGCCGAAGCCATCCGTTTGGGGCTAAAGCCCGAGCTTGTATGGCTTTTGGAGCATCCGCCCCTGTATACGGCAGGCACCAGCGCCAGACCCGCGGACCTCATCGATGCAGCGCGCTTTCCGGTCTATGCGAGCGGGCGCGGCGGTCAATACACCTACCATGGGCCGGGTCAGCTTGTGGCATATGTGCTACTCGACCTCAATAAGCGCGGCCGCGACGTGCGGCAACATGTCCATCGGCTTGAGGGGTGGGCAATCGCCGCGCTCGCGCCTTACGGCATTTCCGGCGAGCGCAGGGATGGAAGGCCGGGCATTTGGGTCAAAAAGCCGGGAGGGGATGCGAAGATCGCCGCAATTGGCGTGCGGGTGCGCCGCTGGATTACCTATCACGGTATCGCGGTCAACGTCTGTCCCGATCTTTCCCACTTTACCGGCATCGTGCCCTGCGGCATCGCGGATGCCGGCGTCACCTCAATCGCCACCGAATGCGGCTGGCACCTCCTGGCTACTTCAAGCGCACCGGCATGATCTCGGCGGTAAGCTGGACGTTGTCGCCGAGCCCATAGAAATAATGGGCGGGCTGCGATAGCTGCCGGAGGAACGAGAACAGCTTGAGCCGCGCACGCCCCAGAGCGCCCAGGGTGCGGGCGGGCAGCAGGTTTTCGACCGAGACATGCACGATCCATTGGTTCTCGTGGATCGGCAGATCGATTTCCTTATGCTTGGCCATCTCCTCAAGCACGGCTTCGACGTTGGGCTCCTCCATGAAGCCGAACTGCAAAGTGACCGCGATAATGCTGGAGTTCCCGTCCTTGTGGAACACCTTGATGTCGTAGCGGCCGTCGTGGATGTAGGGCGTCTTGCGGTGCGCCACTTCGACGAAGATCAGGTGCCGGGGCAATATGCCATAGCGGTCGTACAGAATCTGCAACAGGGCGGGGGCATGGTCGTTGAGGGATGAAAGGTGCTTTGGCGTCATTAAAAGGCCGATGCGCTCCAGGTACGTTTGTTCGCCCTTATGAAACTCCACCAGCCTGTTCATGGTCATGGTGTGTTTTGCGGTGTAGGCGGCAAAGGTCGCTTTCCGCCCCCAGCGCCAGGTGCGCATGATGGCGAATATGGCGAGCCCGATGCCAAGCGGTATGAAGCCGCCCTCAAGGAACTTGAGCGAGCTTGCGGCGAAGAACACGAGATTGACGAGCGTAAAGAAACCGAACACAGCGCCGCTGCCGGTCAGGCCCCACTTCCAGTAACGTGCGCCGACGGGGATCATGGCGATGGACGTAACCACCATCACGCCCGAGACCGCTAACCCGTAGGCCGCGGCGAGCGCCCCTGCGCTACGGAAAATGAATACGAGCGCGACGCAACCGGCAAACAGCGCCCAATTGACGAAGGCAATATAGATTTGGCCTTCATGTGCGTCGTGGGTGTGGACCACCCGCGTGCGCGGCAGCAGGCCGAGCGCAACCGCCTGTGCCGTAAGCGAGAACGCACCGGAAATCAGGGCCTGCGAAGCGATGACGGTGGCGAGCGTGGCCAGGCCAACCATCGGGTAAAGCAGCGTTTGCGGCACCATGCTGTAGAAGAGTTGCTCCGCCTGGGCTGGCGGGGCGCCAAGCATCAGCGCGCCTTGGCCCAGATAGTTCAGGAGAAGTGCGGGAAAGACGATTGCGAACCAGCCGGTCCGGATGGGGCGTGCTCCGAAATGGCCGAGATCGGCATACATCGCCTCGCCCCCCGTCACCACCAGCATGAGTGCTCCCAGCGTCAAGAGAGCCTGGTGCGCCTCGGTTTGCTGCAGGAACGTGAAACCGTAAACCGGGTTGAAGGCGCTCAGGATCTCCGGATGCAGCTCGATCTGCCGCACCCCTAGCACGGAAATCGCGGCAAACCAGACTAGGAGGATGGGGCCGAACACGCGGCCGGCGCGGGCCGTTCCCTTATGTTGAAAGGCGAACAAGGCAGCCAGAATGACGACGGTGGCGGGGACGACTGCATCGGCGAACATCGGCGTCGCCACCTTCAGGCCCTCGACCGCGGACAGCACGCTAATTGCCGGGGTGATGATCCCGTCGCCGAACAGAAACCCCGCCCCGAGCATAAGCCCGCCGAGCAAGACCGCGAAGACCCGGCTCTCCTCTTTGTATTTGTGCAGGAGGCTGTAAAGGGCGAAGACGCCGCCTTCGCCGTCGCTGTTGGCGCGCAAGACAAAGATCGCGTATTTGCAGCTTACGATCAGCGTTAGCGACCATATGACGAGCGATATGCAGCCTAGCACGTTCGCGGGCGAAGGGGCGACGTTCGCGGGACCGTAGAAAATCTGGTCGACGGCGTAAAGCGGGGAAGTGCCGATGTCGCCAAAAACCACTCCGGCCGCGCCAATGGTCAGCGCCGCCTGGCCGCCGCGCGGCTTGTGGAAGAGCTTCGGTGCGGAAAAACCGTGAGGCATGGATAAAGGCCAGACCGATTCGTTTAGGGCCGCTACGGCAGCAAGCGGGATCGCGCAGCCTCCAGGCGCTGCTTGCCTACGCTAGGTTGCGGTGCTTGGGCGAGCCTTGATGTGCATCAACTATTGCTGGCGTGGCGTCCTGAAACTTCGGCGGCCGGTATTGATGTAGAACGGTCTACACTTTGGGCGTTAGATATGAATTGGCTGACGACGCAGTCGCTAGCGAACTGGTCTGGGGCAGCAAATTCCCTGCTAACAGCGAAATTTACAGGGACTCCTTCAATTTCGATCCATCTTCGTGCTAATGCGCGGCAACAGCACCCGTTTATTTCAATAACTTGCGGGATGTATTCCCTAAAAAATCAGAACAGGGATTTAAATTGCGCCCGCAGCGAATAAATTACGTCGATCGGACTGAAGAAGGGATCAAGGCCAGGCGCGATTGATCGAAAACCAAATGCCCCATTCCGCGCATTGGTTTTGCGAAACGGAACGCGGTAGGTAGATGGAATGGGCCGGCAATCGATCGGGATCAGTTTTCAGAACAACGAGGTTTACGAATGTGGAGCACAGCTCCTTGCCGTGCTTGCGCACCCCGTTGATGACAAGAACGACAACCGCCGGGCGGATATCCACGCGTCGCTTTGCCGGTACGCGATCGAATTCCAATATCTGAGCAATCCGGATGATTGGAGGCCCAAGCCGGTTAAGCTCCCCTATGTGTTCCGCGACGCCAAAACCGCCGGGCGCGAAACGAAATTTACGGCGAAGCGCCTCGGTGAACGGCTGGTCGCGGCCCGAATGGCGATCCCCTTTTTCCAAAAATCGGAATTGGGCGAGGCGCCCACACTTCCCAAGGCCATTAAACCATTGTCGCTTAACAAAATGGCGGTATTTGTGCTCGACGACGCCGGTCAAAGCGATGCCGGCAACGTAAAGCGGCGCTATTGGGCGCCAAGCCGCCCGGTCATTCATCTCGCTGCCTCGGCGGCGGTCATTGGACAGGCGCTTAAAAAAGCCGGCGTCCCGCTTTGCTTTGAGCACCTGCTTATTTGCCGCGAACTCGTCGAACTGATTGTTCAACGGGCGCAGGCCTATGAGGAGCTTATCGCCCGCGATCCGGCCTTCCCGGTCAAAGCCGACGAGCTGATCAAGGTTCGCATGGTCTAACTGGGGTCATTTTTTCTTTCGCTTCCTGAACTCGACCGGCGCGGCGCGCCCTGCGATCTTCGCCGTACCGCCTGAGCCGGGGCCGCCCTCTGCCCGCTGGGCGGTGTGCAGGAGGCAACATGCAAGAACCGATCGCCACAAAGCGTTCCGCTAATCGAACCCTTTTGTCCGTTTGCTATCTCCCGATCGGGCAATTGAAGCCCGATCCCCTGAACGCCCGCGTTCACACAAAGAAGCAAGTCCGGCAAATCGCCGCCAGCATCGGGAGTTTCGGGTTCAATGTGCCCATTCTCGTCGACGGCGAGAACCATGTCGTCGCCGGCCATGGGCGCATCCTCGCCGCGAAACTTCTTGGGCTGGCTGAGGTTCCGACCGTTCGTCTCGATCATTTGACCCCCGCCCAGCGCCGGGCCTTTGCGATCGCCGACAATCGCCTCACCGAAATCGCCTCCTGGGACGGCCGGCTGCTCGGCGAAACGTTGCAGGAGCTTGCATGCGCCGACCTCGATTTTGCTCTCGAGGCGACCGGATTTGACGCCGGCGAAATCGATCTGCGCATCGAGGCGCTGCCGCAAAACGAACGTGAACCTGCCGAACGGCCTATTCCCGCCGTGCCGGGGCCCGCCGTCTCCCAGACCGGCGATCTCTGGCTGCTTGGACGTCACAAAGTTTTGTGCGGCGACGCGCTGGACGCCGAAGCCTATCGCACGCTCCTTGGCTCGGAGACCGCCGTCACCGGCTTCACCGCTCCGCCCTGTAACGTGCCGGTCAATGGCCACGTCAGTGGACTTGGACAAACCCGCCATCGGGAATTCCCGATGGCGGCCGGCGAGATGGATTCCGCCGCCTTCACGAAATTTCTCGAGACCTCGATGCGCCACATGGCTGCCTTCAGCCGCTCGGGCGCCGTGCATTACGTCTGCATGGACTGGCGGCACGCGGCCGAGCTGCTCACCGCGTCGCGCGCGGCAGGCTTGGGCATGCTCAACCTCTGCGTCTGGACAAAGCCCAACGCCGGGATGGGCAGCCTCTATCGTTCCCAGCACGAGCTCGTGTTCGTCTTTAAGGCCGGTTCGGGAAGGCATCAGAATAATGTGCAACTCGGCCGCCAGGGGCGTAATCGCACCAATGTCTGGGCTTATGCCGCCGGGCCGGCATTTGGACGCGCGGGCGAGGAAGGCCATCTCGCCGCGCTCCACCCGACAGTCAAACCCGTCGCGATGGTCGCTGACGCCATTCTCGACAGTTCGCGGCGCGGCGATATCGTCCTCGATTCCTTCTTGGGCAGCGGCACGACGCTGATGGCCGCAGAACGCACCGGCCGGCAATGCCGTGGGCTCGAACTCGATCCTCTTTACGTCGACGTGATCGTGCGCCGCTGGCAAGCCTACACTGGCGCGGCCGCCCGTCACGCCGTCACCGGCGCGATATTCGACGAGGCCGCCCGCGCGGCGGAGGAGGCACAATGAGCGACGATCCGTCAAAGCCCGGCGACGGCTATAAAGCCGGCTATCGTCATCCGCCGCTGGCGACGCGGTTCCGCCCAGGAACATCCGGCAATCCGCGCGGCCGGCCCAAGGGCGCCCGCAACCTCGCCACGGTCGTCGCCTCGACGCTTGCCGAGCGCGTGGATGTCACCGAGAACGGCCGTCGAAAGCGGATCACCAAACTCGAGGC
>JBKQNN010000268.1:0-10549 GCA_052145975.1 Rhodomicrobium sp.
GGAGTCGCAGAAATCGACCTAAAGCGCGAAAAGATTCGCAGAAAGACGGCGGCGGAAAATATGCGACACGGGCGTTTACCATCGGCGCATTTACCATAGTAGGCCCATACGCGAAACGAACGGCCTGTTAATCAGTCCCAGGAATCAGCGATCCACAAAGCGCTCACGCCCCTCACCCTGTCCCTCTCCCCATGGGAGAGGGGACGTCCCCTCAACGGTCGCAAGCGAACTCCCTCTCCCATGGGGAGAGGGTTGGGGTGAGGGGGCTTTAGCCTTTCATCGTCATTACCCTAAGCATGCTGTCGATGGTCGCACCGTGCTGGATGTCCTCGGGGCCTTGACTGAGGTACTGATAAAGAGGCGGCACAATGAGCATCGCTTTATCGAGCTCGGTGTCGTTGCCGGGTTTGTACCCGCCAATCAACCGGATATCGCGTGTTTCTTCGTATTTGGCGATGAGGCTCTTGAGCTCCCGCACGGCCACGCGTTGGGGCGGAGTCCACACACGCATTGCGAGCCTCGAAACGGAGCCAAGAATATCGATGGCTGGAAAGCGTCCCTGATCCGCAATGCCCCGGTCGAGCACGATGTGCCCGTCGAGAATGCCCCTTATCGTATCGCCGATGGGATCGTTATGGTCGTCGCCTTCGACGAGGACTGAAAAGACGCCGGTGATCGATCCTCCGTGCGCATCACAGCCCGCGCGCTCCAGGAGTTTCGGCAGTTCCGTGAAAACGCTCGGAGGAAAACCCCTCGACACAGGCGGTTCCCCCGCGGCAAGCGCGATTTCACGGGCCGCCTGTGCGTAGCGGGTGATCGAGTCGAATATGAGCAAAACCCGCTCGCCCACATCCCGGAAATATTCGGCGGTTGCCAGCGCGGTCTTCGCGGCGAGCCGGCGCATCATCGGGCTTTCATCGCTCGTCGAGACGACGACAATCGCCTTTTGCATGCCGCCAGCCAGAGCGTCCTCGACGAACTCCTTCACTTCGCGCCCGCGTTCCCCGATTGCGGCAAAAACCGCCGTGTCGAACGTGTTTCCCCTCGCAAGCATCGAAAGCAGCGTCGATTTGCCAACGCCCGAGCCGGCAAAAACGCCAATGCGCTGCCCGGCGCATAGAGGGGTGAACACGTCGATTGCCCGCGTGCCCGTCAATACCGGAGTGTTCAGCCGTTCGCGATGAAAGGCCGGAGGAGGGGGGCGATCGAGCGCCATGGGGCAAGGGCCTTGTGTCAGCGGAGGGCCGCCATCCACCGGCCGGGCCAGCGCATCGATTACGCGTCCTTTCCATGACTCATGCGGGCGAAGCTCAAGGGCGGTTGTAATCCTGGCTTTGGCGCCGATGGCAGCCCGGACCCTGTCTTCGAAGGTCCGAACCGAAATGGTTTCGGAGTCGACGCGGATAGCCTCCCCAATCTGTTCGCCCAATTCGGTTTCGATGGAAACCCAATCGCCGAGCTTGGTGAATTGCGACAAGCCCGCGACGCGAACATGACTTGCGGTCAGTTCCGTCACGCTGCCCCAGATGGAAAGCATTGTTCTACCGGCCACAGCTTCAAGCCCAGCCGCCAGGCTTTCGAGGGAATTCATCTCAAATCCGGCGGTTGGAACCGGCCCCGATGCGTGGAATGTCCCGCGGAATAGCGCGCCCGGCCGTCATTCCCGGTCGCGCCATGTTCGAAGCTTCCGCCCCTTACCCTGTCCCTCTCCCAGCAAGCTCGCCTTGGCGAGCTTGCTGCTCGAGTTTCCCCATCCGCTTGCGGATGCGGATGGGAGAGGGGACGCCCTCTCGACGGGTGCGAGCGAACTCCCTCTCCCATGGGGAGAGGGCGGGGGTGAGGGGAGATTCGCCAGTTCATTACGCCGTCCCGCCTTCGCGGGAATGACGCGTGCGGATCTGCTTCGGCTTCGATAAGCGGGCCTGCCATCAAGTTGACGATCCGAGCGTCTGGATCGCGTTCTTGAAGCTCGCCTCCGCGGATTGCACCGCGGCGCTAACGCCTTCGAATGCGCGCTGGACATACACCAGCCGGGTAATCTCCGAGATCGGATTCACGTTCGACTGCTCCATATAGCCTTGCACGACGCCGTTAGCAGCGAAGTTTGTAACCGGGGTTCCCGGAATGCTGGAGGTGACGCCCCCCTGTGCGCGGGAAAGCGTGGCGTCGCTTGGAAGAATGAACAGACCGAGAGTAGCGGCTCTTTTCCCGCCTTGGCTGACGGTTCCGTCCGGGGCGATTTCGGGTTGGCCCGCCGTGGCATCGAGTTGTATCGGCGCCCCCCCGGGATCGAGCACCGGCGCGCCGCTCATGGAAACGAGGCTCCCGGCCGAATCCATCTGCATCCGGCCATCGCGTGTGTAAACCGGACCTTGCGGCGTTCCCACAGAAAGCCATCCATCTCCCTTTACGCCCACATCGAGCGCGTTGCCGGTCTTAACGAGCTCCGCGGGCGCCAGCCGGATGACCTTGGAGGTTGAGGAAGCGAATGCGACCGGGGTTGTGCCCAGGTCCTGGAGTATGGAATCGAATTTGACCTCGGTGCCGCGATAGCCGGCCGTATTGCCGTTCGCGACGTTCTGCGCGATCGTGTCGAGGCGATCCTGGAGCGCAAGCTGTGCCGATAGGGCGACATACAAGCTTGTTTGCATTTCAAATCTCCGCCGGCGTTGCGAGGGCGCACTCGGAAGCTGCTTCACAGACTCTCACCGGGCGCAGCCGCGCAAACGGCAGCGAGCGGCGCTCTATGCAGCGACCCCCGCGAGCGCCTTTTCGATCTTTTCTTTGAGAACTGGCGCAGTGAAGGGCTTCACCAGGTACTCGTTCGCTCCGCATTTTTGCGCGGCTATAATGTTGTCCGGCCGGGATTCGGCCGTCACGAGTATAAACGGCGTTTTTGCGGTCGCTTCCGCTGCCCTGACTTTTTGCAGCAGCTCGAAGCCCGTCATGGGTTCCATGTTCCAATAGGAGATGATAAGCCCATATTGCTGTTTCTGAATCATCCCAAAAGCCATCTCGCCGTTTGAAGCTTCATCGACATCCTCGTAGCCGATTTGTTTTAGAAGCTTACGGACGATACGGACCATTGTGTTGTAATCGTCAACAACGAGGATCTTTAAATTCGAGGCCATTGGCTTTTGAGCTCCTTGAATGCCCGACGCTCTGAACACGGAGAAGTGAACGCACTCGCAACGCTGGTTGAAGGTTGTCTCAGTGAACTTGCGCGAGACTGTTTTCGCCAGGGCTTGAGCGTTTTGGTGAGGGGCCGTTGAGCGTCCGCAACTCCTCTTCGCAGAATGCCGAGGCTTTAGCGGTCCAGGCGCCGAACCCGCTTTGTACGAGGCGCTCAAGAACCCGGCAGACATAGCGCTTTTGAGCTGGATCGTTGTTCTTCCCCGCATTGTAGCGGGCGACGGCTAAAGTCCAGCTTCCCTCGCGCTCCCTCAATTCGCTCAAGAACCTGGCCGCGTAATCGACGTTGCGATGCGGATCGAGCATCTCGGCGACGGAGGAAAAGCGCTCGCCGTGGAAGTAATAATTGAGCTGCATGCAGCCCACATCTATCCATTTCACGCCAGCGGCCTTGGCCGCATTGAAACGCTCGATGGCTTTCTCTTTATTGAGCGAGAATACGGTGTTGCCTTTCAGGTTGAGCGCGTATGCGTGGAGATTTCCATTGCTCCCGGTCTCGGTCAATCCAACAGCAAAAAGGATCCCGAGCGGAACCCGATACTTGGCTGCGGCTTGGGTCATTTCCCTCTCGCAAAGATTCGCCTCTTGGCCCCGCGCTAGCGGCAGGAGGCTAAACATAGAGAGAGCTATCGCGATTAGCCGTTTCCGGGCCCCCATATCCGCTTTCCCTCTGCTCGTTGCGATTGCTAGGCTGGCGCCTGGCTTCGCCATCGGTGCCCGTGCTGCTTCCACCGGTCCCGCTACCGCCGGTATCGGACATGTTGGAGGCGTTTTGGCCACCAGCCGGGGCCTGCGCTGGCGTGTCCGCCGGCGCGGGTTGTTGGGAGGCAGCCTGAACCGCAATGCTGCCTACGTCATAACCTGCCGCACGCAGCAGCTCCGTTAGGTCCGCGCCGTGCTGACGGAGGATCTGCGCGGTGCTGGTTTCGCTTGTTTCAAGCTTTACGCCGAGCTGGCTGTCCTTCAGCGAAAGCTGAATGGCAACGGTTCCGAGGCCATCGGGCTGGAATGCGATGGTGATGGTTTTCAACGGCTGGTAGCTGGCCGGTGCGGATGCGCCACCTGCTGCCGCTGGAGGTTCGCCTTCGGCAGCCGCCGGCATCGCAGACTGAATCGCATTGAAGACTTGCTGCACCGGAGATGGCGCACTGGATGGTGCGGTCTGACCGGACGAGGCAACTGCCGGCGCGGCTTTCACCTCCGAAGATTGGGCCGCCTGCTTGTCTGCCGGCGCCGGCTCGGGCGTCTCCCCGCCAGAGCTATCGCGATGAGAGCCAGGGCCAGCGCCCGGCGCCGCGTTCGAAGCGGCTTCCGAGGCGCCACGGTCCGCTGGTGGAGAGGGTTCCGTACCGGATGATGCGCTCGCCAGCGCTTGAGTTTTTGCGGTCTGCATCTCCGGAGTGAAATGCGTCTGAACATCCGTAACGGTCAAACCGGGCGCAGCACTTTCCACATTCGGCTTCGCGGATGCGCCAGGGCTTGATGCGATCTCCTGTGCGGCGGCACCAGGGGTCGGTGCCCCTTCGGGCAGCGCGGGCATCTTTCCCATTCCTTGAACGAGATCAAGGGGCGGTGGCGTTGGGGAAGCCGCCACTTGAGCTTGGCCAACAGGAGCGCCGCCAGCACTTTTGACACCCGCCGGAGCCGGGGCCTTCGGTGCGATTTGGACCTGTTCCGCAAGAACGGCGGCGGGGCTGGCGTCTACGCTTGCGTTGATTTGGGGGGCTGGCGCGACCGTTTCAGGGGGGTTTTCACTCTTGTCATTCTTGGTATTAGCGCTCGCCACTTGAGCATGGCCAACAGGAGCGCCGCCAGCACTTTTGACACCCGCCGGGGCCTGGGCCTTCGGTGCGATTTGGAGCTGTTCCGCAAGAACGGCGGCGGGACTGGCGTCTACGCTTGCGTTAATTTGGGGGGCTGGCGTGACCGTTTCAGGGGAGTTTTCACTCTTGTCATTCTTGGTATTAGCGCTCGCCACGGGCGCATTTGCATCCTTGGCTGGCTGCGCGTTTTGTTTGGTGGACGCAGTCGCTGGATTGCCTTTTGCGCGGTAGGCGGGCGGGAAGAAGGCAAGATCGCCCGAGGGAAACGGGGAATATTCGCCTTTAAAGGGCGGCGATCCTATGGCTTGCGCCACATCGGGTGCGCTGGGAGGCTTGCCGGAGCTCCCGTCCGCTGCGGGCTGCGCCTGCTGCCCCGCGCTTGCAGGCCGCCCCTGAAGCGCTGCGCCCGCTATCTGCACGGCGCGGGCAGCGTCCGCGGTATGATTTGGAACGGCCTCCGCCACATTCGCGCTTTGCGCGTCCAATAAGCTTGCGAAAGTTCCGTCATCGACCGTCTGTTTTTTTGACACCTTACCAGCGGCCGGCGGGAGCGGCGTCAAGCCAGGTTTGTAAGAGACGTGCGGGGTTTGAACCATCACTTCGCATTCTTCAGAATGGCGTCGGCATCGGCGAGAGCGCGTTGTGCGGCTTCTTCCTGGACGCTGGAGGGAAAAACGCGATTCCCTTTCACCGGGCCGGGGGAAGCGTTACGCTCGAGCTGAGTAAACCGCACTGGGGTTTTCCGAAGCTTGCCGGCTACCGCGAGCGAGGCGGCGAGCAGCTTCCGGTCGTAATCGCCAAGCTTCGCTTCCTGCACGGAGTGCAACAGTGTCACGCCATCTTGGTACCTATCGGTTAGGATGGCTGCCGCGCCCGAATACAGCGATAGGCGCTGCCGCGTGCCGCTGTCGTTCGAAACCAGCGGCAGAGCCGCAGCCGTGGCCGTGCTAGCCAGTTCCACCTTGCCCATCAGAACGGCTCTCTCTGCTATCGCGGTGAGAAAACAGGTTAGGCACTGTCCCCATCCCTCAGGCAGAGCGCTAAGAATCTCTCGCAAAATGCGCACGCCATCGCTGCCATCGAAGCAAACAATCTGAAACGCAACTTTCGCCTCGAAGTCCGCGAGGTTAGCGGAATTGGGAAAGCGGAAAAAATAAGTGGTTACCGCCGAGGAAAACTCAGCCGCGTCGCTTGTCCTGGCGGCGAGAGTGGCGGTTTGCCTCAAGGCGGCTTCTTCGACGAGCGTTCCGGGAAGCAGCCGCCCCGCAATCTTCAAATAGCTGAATGCCTGTTTTGGATTGTTCCGCGCCGTGAGCAAAGCCTGCGCAAGAGCCAGATGCCCGCCGCGCCAAGGGGTCATGCTTGTCGCATCCAACCCAAGCAGTTTTACTTCGGCCTCCAAGGTTCTTCCCTCGGCGTAGGCGATCACTCCATCGAGGATTTTCTGTTCCTCACTCTTTGGATCGAGCCCGTCCTTCCAGTGCCCCAGAACTCTGGACTCGCCGCCGCTTAACACGAAGACCTCCGCCATCTCCCTCATTGTTTGCCCGGGGCTTCCCGATTCGGCGGCCTGGCGTAAAATGCTTAGATATCGATCGCGCACTTGCGCCAGATCGGGCGCCCGGGGGTCACCCCGGTCAGCGATGTTGTCGTATTGCCGTGCGACGGCGCGAATCTGCCTTACCAGCGGTTCCTCGGCATCGCCGGCCCCGAACACGCCGGCGGGCTGCAGGCATAGCGCCGCGAGCATTGCAGCTGCTGCCCACATCCATTTCATGACGCCTCTGGACCTCTTATGAGAATCTCGATGCGGCGGTTTTCTCCGGCGAAGGGGTCCGTCCTGTTCTTGAGTCTGCGGTCGGCGTAGCCTTCAAGCGCGAGGAACCTGCTTTCGTCGACCTTTCCCCTCAAGAGCATGTAATAAGTCATCGTGGCGCGATTGACCGAGAGACGCCAATTGCCATAGCGGTCTCCGGCATATGGGCGGCCGTCGGTGTGTCCCCTTATGACGATCTTGCCTGGATATTTGTTGATTATACCTCCCGCCTTCTCCAGAAAAAGTACGAGCTGAGGCGAAGGTTCGGACGAAGAAAGCTTGAACATGTTGAAATTGGCATCGTCAGTCAGACTAACGAGAATGCCTTCATCTGTCGCTTTTGTTAGGACATTCGGCCTGAACGATTGCGGCAGGGATCCGATTAAGTGAGTAAGCTCCTTTTCGAGCTGTGCAGCCTTTTCCAGACTCTCCAGCTTCGCTTGCTTTTCTTTCGGTTGCTTTTCTAGAGCGCTGGGCTCTGTTTTGGCATCCGCGGGCCTCTCCTCTTTGGGAGGGTTAGCTTCGGGCTTTGCAGGCGGAGGATTAGACGCGCCCAATTCCAAACCGGGCCCCTGGCGCTCCCCGGGCCCGGCAGTCCGGTTGACGAGCTGGCTCGTTAGGGGATCGGTAACAAAAGGGTCGTGGGATGAACCACCTGCGGGAAGCCTGTCCGGCCCCCCCTGGGCTGTCGCGGCTGCCATCGCTCCCTCTGCTTGTGAAGCAAGTTGTCCGAGCGCGCCGAAAGGATTGCCGAGAATATTGTCCTCTTCGGCATGCCGCCGAGGCGTATCGGGTTTTTCGCCGGGCTTGCCAGCGTCTTTGCCAGCCTCTTTGCTGGCTTTCTCTTTCTCTTTCTCTTTCTCTACTTTTTCCGCGGGCCCTTTTTCGTCCCCCGCCTCGGTCTGCTTGGGATCGACAATGCCTTTAACATGGGGCGAGCGGTCGTTTAACTTCACGGGATTAAAATAACTGGCTAGTTGGGTAATCTTTGCCTTGGATGACGAGTTGACAAGCCACATGACGAGGAAAAAGGTCATCATCGCCGTCATGAAATCGGCGTAGGCTATTTTCCAGACTCCTCCATGATGCCCTCCTTCTTCGAGGTGCAATTTCTTCTTAACAATCGGGGCTGGGTGCTTCTGCTCCTTGGGGTTCCCCTTCCCGGCCATTGCTATTTACCCCTATACGCGCAAGCCACTCGCTCAGCCTTGTCTCGATCACAGTCTTGTTTGCGATGACTGCAACTTCAGGCTTGTCCCCAGCCAGAACCGTCACGATTGCATCCGAAGGTATGTTCTTACGTAGCTCGAACACAAGATCTGCGGGACCCGATATCTTAAGATGTATCGCATCCTCGAATGAAAGTAGCTTTTCGATTTCGTGTGCAAGTTTAGCTAAAGCTTCCTCCACGAGCACTTGTTTTGCCAGAGGCCTAAGAATGCGTGCAACAGCGTCCGCGATATCGGTCTCGATAGTGGACGCCGCATTTGCGAATTGCTGGGCCAGCAGGGCGCTTTCGGTCTCCGTCCAGGCTTTTCTTGCAGCCTCCACCCACAGTTTGCACTGGTCCTCCCGCGCCGCCAGCTTGGCGTCGCAGGCGGCTTTGGCGTGCTCCATTCCCTCCCTGAAGCCTTTCTCGTACCAAATCTCGGTGGCCGTCTGAATGCCAAGCAGAGTTGGGTCGCCGGAAAGTCCAGCGCTTTCGCGGCTCTTGCGCTCAAGGTGTTTCGCGATGGGGACGCCTGCCATACTAGCTCTCTTTGATCCATTCTTTCAGAACTTCGATCGCCTGCTGTTCATTTGCGGCAATCGCTTTTTCAACTTGTTTCATAAGCGACTGCTTCTTGGATGAAGCAGTGGCAATAGCATCCGGCGGCTGCAGCTTTTGCAGTGCCAACGCCGCCTCTGAACCTTCGATTGAGAGCGCGGGCGCGCCTTCCGCCGCGAGTTGAGGCGCTTGCAGGTCGATTGCGGGCTGCTTGTTGTCAAGAAGGAGGCGCAACGCCGGACGCAGGCCCAGCGAAATGAAGATGATTGTCGAGAGAAGAATGGCGGCACCGACCACGTAGCTGCCCGCCTGCCCAGCAAGCTGTTCCCAAACCGAGGGAGCCGGCACCGGCTCAAGTTCGTTTCCAGCCGCGAAATCGACCGCCGCCACCGTGACCTTGTCTCCGCGGGCCGGGACGATTCCCGCGGCGGAGGCCACGAGCCTCTCCACCGATTTGATCTGCTCTTCGACCGGAACGCCGGTATTCTTATCCGCGGCAGCAGAAAGAAGATGCTTGCGATTGACGACCACCGCCACCGCGATATTCTCAATGCGATAGCCATCGCTCACCGTTGAAGTGGTTTTCGAACTTACCTCGAAATTTGTGATCTCTTCCTTCCGCTCGTTGCTGCGGCGGTTTTGATCGGAGGGTTTGTTGGTGCCGGTGTTTGCTTCGCTGCCGGGAACGTTCTGCTCGACGCTGACATTCCACTTGCCGTTCGAATTCTGCGAGCTTCCGCTTTCCTTTATCGTCTTGGTTGAACGTTCCACCTTCGATTCGGGATCGAAGGCTGTTTCGCTGATCTGCTTCTTATCCAGGTTAAGCCGAGTGGAAACGCTAGCTTCGAAATTGCCCATTCCCAGGAACGGAACCAGCGTTTTTCGAATGTTTTCGTCGATTTCCCGGCTCACCTCCTTTTCGAGCTCAAGCGCCTTTCCGCTCGACACGCCGCCAGTTTCACCGCCCGCGGCGAGGATAGTTCCGTCGGTGCTGAGCACGGCGACACGCTCTGGCGTCATTCCGGGGATTGCGGAGGAGACGAGCTGGCGGATCGCGGCCGCGGAGGCAAGCTGGCCGGAATTGGCCCGGATGACGACGGAGGCAGAAGGCAGTTGAGGGGCCTGCCGGAAAGACCCCGGATCGGGCAAGACAAGATGCACGCGTGCGGCCTGGACGCCCTTCATGGCCTGAATCGACCGCGCAATTTCACCTTCCAAGGCTCTAACGTGGGTTATATTTTGCATGAAAGAGGTCAGGCCCATCGACCCCAGCTTATCGAAAAGCTCGTATCCCGCGGTGGAGCTGTTGGGCAGGCCCCTTTCGGCCAGGAGCATTCTCGCTTTTGCGGCCTCGCCGCGCTTCACAAAGACCTTTGTGCCCTCGGCATTTGCGTCGAAAGAGATGCCCGCTTCATGCAGCACGGCGCCCACGCGGGCTATATCCGAAGGGGAAAGGCCAATATAAAGGACTTCGAGGTCGGGCCTGCTGAGATAGTAGCTGCCAAACCCGACGAACGCGAAAATGGCAATGCCGACGGCGCCCAGCGCAGCAAGACGCTGGGGTCCAAGGCCGATCAGGCTTGTCCAAAGCCGTTCCAGTTGATCGCCAGCCGCCGCCATCTAAGTCCCCCGGTCGAGAATCCCCGGCGGAATGATTTGCGCTTCACCTTGTGCGGAGCCGTAGAACCTCAGCCGCCGGTCTGCGCGCGCCCTCCTCGCAAATGGCACCCAGGCAAACCTCAATCCAGAAAAGGGGCCGATCTAAGCGATAAACCAACGGCTGCCTCTCGCCATTGCCGGCCGCTGCTGCACAAGAAAAATATAGGCGCTGTTCGGCCATGATGTTGGTGTACGCTGTTATCCAGCGCAGTTCCTGCGGAGGTAGCGGTGACAGACGAGGACTTCCACAAATTGCTGGTGGCGATAGAAGCGCTATCGCTGCCGCAACTT
>JBKQNN010000269.1:0-8436 GCA_052145975.1 Rhodomicrobium sp.
GTCCGCGACGTCATGCGGCATTCTCCATCGCTGGTTGATTTTAGGAGGGCGCGGTTTTTCATTCGGGTTGCTCCGCGGCGCGCTTCTCTTCTAACGCGGCGAGCGCTTCCGCCCAGACTTTATCGAACGATATGCTATCGTCGTAGCCTGCCGCTTCTTTTGCCTTACTGAGCCATAGATTGCGCGAGCGCGATTCTTCCCGGTAAACCTCAAGAGTTCGCTCTGCTGCTCCGGCCCGGCGGTCAGCGTCGTCGCGCTCCGCCTTCATGGACGCGAGCAATTCCGTGTCCAGGTTGGCGCGCTGGTTCCCAGCCGCAGGCCGCTCATTTGCGAGGCGTCCATCGGCAAAGCCTTCGTATCCCTGCGGATCGACACCATGTGCTCTCAAGAGCGCAATCGTCGTGGCCCACTTTTCGGGCGTGTCGGAAAGCCTCGCGGCGTGCCCGATTAGATTGGCAAGAAGAATAGCCGGAGAAAATTTCACGATCTTTGCCCCATACCTCTGCCGGCCCAAATCTCAAACAGCGCCCGCCGGATTAGTGGGTCCTTTTGTGCGGCGATGGAATCGGCACCAAGCCGTTCCGGCTCCTCAACTGCCCAGGACGGGATCAAGCAGCCGGTCCAGGCATAAAGCCCAGAACCGTCGCTCCACTTTATTGCTGGCCCAGCCGGATTATGCAGCCGGCCGTTGTGATCGAGGCGTAGCAAGATGGGACGATTGCAGAAGATGACAACGTCTTCGCGGGTAAACATCCAGCCACAATCTTGCGCGTAGAGCTTATATGCTGCGAACCATGCGTCTAGCGGCGGCGATAGCCGGAGAAACCCGCCGCGCTGGGCGAAGTCATAGGCCGCGAGCCAATATGCATCTTGTCCGCCTAGTAGTGCGGGCTCTTGAGGGATACAGGGCTCGGCACCGTTCAGCACAAAATTGCAGTTCAGACCGGAAAGATAAGCGCCTGGCCGCAGCCAATCCAAGTTACAATACAATTCTTCTGCAATGTGGGCCTGCATATCTTCGGAAAGCTGCGCCTCAAAAGCATCGAAAAGCTCTTTGCGGCGAAGGCTGGCCAGCCACAGCGCAGAATCGCCAGCTTGCGCGTTCGGAAGACCGGCGAGATATTGGAGCGCTTGCTTGGGAGATTCCAAGAACTTTACAATGCAAGTTCTTTGCCTGCCCAGCAGACAAAGGGCTTGCGCAAAGGCTGCCGCACGGTCTTGTTCAACCGGCGAGGTGTCCGTCAAAACGTACCGCCAGTGCCGCCGGACTTCTTTGAGAAGCGGCTGCAAAGTAAAATCCGGGGTCACTGTGCGTTTCCCTTTCTCCTGTTTGCGCAGCCACCCTTCCGGCCAGCACTGGCGGCTAACTCGCGATTTTTGCTAAAAGACCGCTTTTCCGCAGGAATGGCAGCTCCACCCTTTTGGCCCGCAGCGGCGGCAAGCTGACGATCCTGCGAGAAGGATCTATCTTTCGGCTTGACTGCCGCGCCCCCCTTGGATGCGATAGCACGCTGCCGCTCCGCCGGCATCGCCGCGAATCCGCGCCGGGATTTTTCCTGCCGTTTCATTTTTGCCTCCGTTCGATGCAGACGTTATGCCGCTTGCTTTGTGTCTTGGGCCTCGGCGCGAAGTCTTAGCCGCAGTCTTGGCGTCTCGCCGATCTGCGCGAGACGCTTCCTGCTGTAAACTTCAATGATTTGGGAATCGTCGCGGATTACGCCGGCCGACGTGATCGCGTCGAATACGGCGCGCGTCAATTTGTCGACATCCGGCTTTTTGACTGCGGCGGGCGTGGATCGTTTCGGAGCCGTTTTGGGACGCGGCAGAATGAATTCCAGAGCGCAGGAAACGGCTTGATCGAAATGGTGGCAAGGCCGTCCATCGGCGCCCCTTAAGGCGTAGCGGATGCTCTCGCGCCATGGCTTTAGGGCCTTGCAGCTCTCGATCATCACGCCGCCACCGACATGGCGTTTGCTGCCCTGGGGTGCCGGACTGCCGGCAATAAAAATGTTGATCTCCTCGGTCATGCTGCCACCAGATCACTCATGCCGCGATTCCTTTCTATAAGAGCCCAATTACTGGGCAGAAGAAGTCTCCACCATTAGCGCGCTACGCAGTTTCTTGATCTCTGCGCCGCGCAAAAGTTCTGAGACTGCATGCGCCGCTTCATCGCGTAAGGCGCCAATAGAGGCGGTGCCCTTCCTGGTCAGCCGGTAATAGGCATTCCTCTCGTCGCCGGCCATCTTGCCTTCGTCGGGGGCGGATGGCCGCCATCGTTCGATCAATCCGCCACCAACAAGCACTTTCACCAAACTATAAGAGATATTCTTGTTGTCGTCGAAGCCGAGATCTTTAACATGCTCCTTGACCGAGTATGTTGAATGTTTGGCGATACTGTTGAGGAGATAATAAGCAACCACCGAACCGCCAATAGCGTGCTTGAGCTTGATTCTTAGCGCGCTATAGGCAACAATGATGGCCTGCGATACCTCCAAAGCGTATTCTGCGCCGTGTTCACTCATAGCTTGCTCCTTGATCTTCGGCCTTTGCGTTTTCCATAGCAGCATCAGCAAGACCGTTTAGCCACGCTTCGTTTAGGAGCCGGTACCGTTTGTACTGGGCCGGAATTGCTCGCGAAGTAAGGCCAGCAGCGAATGCGGTGCGGCCATCGGTGTACGCCCTTTCCGCAGTAGGAGTGCCAAGTGCAGTCTCTTGCTCTTGTTGAGGGGGGTGCTTCTCCATCTCTTCTGAGGGCGGGGCGGATTGCTGAAGGGCGGTGGGGCCAGCAGCGATATCGTCGAGGGTTTTGCGTTTCACGGCGGACAATTGCGGTGGCGTTGGGTCTTGAGTCACAGCTGTCAATTCCAGCGGCAGGCTTTTGCCCTGCATTTCTTCCGCAGTGTAGGTATTCCCCGTTTCCTCTGGAAACGCTTTGCGGATTGCGCCAGCTTCTGCGCACTTTTCAAGTTGACCGTCTGGGCGACTCTCCCACATCTCGTTGGGAACATCGGACTTTCCCATAGCTGCATAGGATTCCAGCCATTTGACGCGAGGGCCGACAAATTTCAGCATGGTGCCGTTGTGAAAGCGATAAACGGTCACACGCGCCCATTCCGGAAAACTGACAGTCTTCTTGATTATCTTTTTAGTTTTATTACCATTCTCCCAGTCGACGACTTCGCCGCTAAACTCGCGCGTAACTTCCGGGCCGAATTCAGTCTCATCGCAGCCGCCATATTCCCCGGTGCGATGGGCGGTGATCCTCAGCTCTGCGATCGAGGGCCAGATTGTATCGATATAGCTCTTTTTTTGGGCATCCCACATCGGCACGATGTGAACCGGCTTCTTGAAGATGTCGAGGCCGCGGGCCTTGCAATAGGACAAGGCGAGCACAATAGCGTCAGGCGATTTCGCCAAGGGAAAGATTGCCTCGACAAGCACTTTCCAGCCCGGCCGGTCGATGCCAAGCCTTTCGCCGACGCGCGGGTCATAAGGCAGCCGCGGCTTTTGAAATTGTACAGCCACTTCCGTACCGGTGCGATCCTGATAAGTCGACATCAGCGCGCCTCCCTGATGGACATCTGCCGGTACTGGCAGGCTTTGCGGTTCATTTCTTTCCATTCGATCTCCAATCCTGGCAACACGGCACCGCTGGCAGCGCCGATCTTGGCCTGTATCTGCGTGGCAAAGATTTTGCGCGTCTTTTCCATCTCGCGCACCGGCTTGTTCAGTGCGGATAGTTCGGTACTGAGGGCGAGATAGTTTGCGCATAGTCCCGGCAATTCGTTGTCGCCGGTGAGGTCGAGGATGCGGCCGTCCGGTGTCGGATAAAGCCGCTTGATGAAATCGCCGTCGCGCTCGGGCTCAATTGGCGGTTCGATACCCTGCTCGAACCGGTGCCAGAACAGCTTTGTCTCTTGCACAATGCGATTCCAGGCTCCCTGATGAATTGGCACCTGTTCGATGTAGAGATCGCGCTTATCGTCCCTCGCAAATGTCTCGACGACATAGGGGACGATAAAATTCAGTGCCGCGCCGGTTTGCGTTGCCTCGATAACGGTCTGGATTTGATAGTAAAGCGGCACCGTGACGGCGCCGTCCTCATCCAGCCAATCTTGTTCGAAGACCGGCCGGGCGACGGTTTTGAGCTGGACGTTGGCGTGTCCCTCCCATTCCGGGGACCAAGCAAAGGCGTCCGGCGAGCAGCCGATACGCAGGTCCGGATCGTCATAATAATGATGGCAGGGCTCGATCTTCCAGTCCGGCCTTTCTTCCTGCAACATGGATAGAATGGCGGCCTCCATGTGAAGGCCGCGCGCCATCGCTTTGGTCTGTTCCTGTGCGAAGGCGCCCCGCTTTTCATGATAGAGCTGCAGCTTGGTGCGGTATTTATCGGCGCCAATGAGCGCGGCAGCTTCCGACGCGTTGACGTTTTCGCGACGCCAGTTCAGCCATTCCTCGCGACTGGTTTTCTTCCGGATACGAACGGCCATTATTTTGCCTCCTTCTTCTCAGGGAAATGCCGCAATAGCAAATCCAGGGCGAATATCACGATCTTTCCATGCGTTGGACCGAAACAGGCTCCAATGGCCTTGTCGGCATGCTGCACATGCGGTTTCATGGCTTCGAAAATTCGCCGGCCTTCAGAAGATAAGGTGACCGTATAGGCGCGCTTGTCTAAGATGGCAGTATAGCGCGTGATTAGTTTGCGCCGCACAAGGCGCTCGGCTACCTCAGACATGGTCGACCGGTCGATGCCGGTGATCTTGACGAGATCGGTGAGGCGCAGGCCGTTGGATGTGGCCAGCGCCGCCAGGATGGCATATTGCGGCAAGGTAATGCCGAATTCCTTTGTTTCCGCGATGAAAAAACGTTCCGCCTGCTTGGCAGCCAAGTTGAGGAGGTAAACGGTGGAGTGAGTCACGATTGCACCTCCTCGCCGCGGGCTTTGGCCAGAGCGGCCTCCAGGGCTTTTGCGTGCTGCCGAAGCTCATCTGCGAGGCCGCAGATCCCGTTTGCGTCTAAGGCCCCTACAGCGCGGGCCATGAGATTGCGGATGGGTGCAGCGGCGTTATAGAGGTCCAGCGCGGCGATGCAGAGCTGTGCGTTCGCCTGGGCTTCACGGGCGCCTAGAATTGGGATCATATTGCCGTTAGTCGAATATGTGTATGCGTCCCAGAAATAGGCGATGTGTGTAAAGCCCGGCGCGTCGATACGATAGCCAGTTGTTTCCCACGATTCGGCGGCTTGACCGGTATCGCTATCGTCTCGTTGAATTGTCCATGGTCCGGCTGACCACGGCTGTTTGTTGTGTTCTGTGATATTATCCATAATCATCCCTCCCTTTTAGTAAGCACTGAAAGTGCGGCGGCCTTGATAATGGCGAGCAGATCGAAAACTTCGGCGGGAGTTACATCTCTGCGGCTCAACAAGGCGGCCACCTGCATCTCGATACTGCGTAGCGTTTTCTCCAAGAGGATGACGCGGGCGTCGCGGACGCTGAGGCATCTTTGAAGCCGGTCAGTATGCTGGCAGAGTTCTTCGGTCGCCGTGCGGACGATCCGTTGCAGTTCTGCGAGGGCTGAAGGTTGTGTGGCCATTACGATTGCCCGCCGTTTGCCTTAGATTTCTGCGCGGCTCTATTCAGCGGCAACCGCTGGAAGCGGCAGCTTGCCGAAAGCGGCAGCCGGCCGAAAAAGGCGCGAGCCTCCTTCTCCAAAGCCGTGGCTGCGGCAGGATAACGGGAGAGGGATGAATTCATAACAGATAGAAAGATGTACGTCATGTCTGACCTCGTTAGAATTATGCATCACGCGTAATTTATGCGCCTGCGTAATCCAGAGGTCAATACCAATTTTAGGCATTTTGTAGGAGTGTGAAGATTCGGCTAATTTTAGGCGTGGACCCGCAGTCCCTCGAGCTGGAGTTGGCCCAGATATTTTCCTAAAATGTAATCGCCGCCATCGGCATCGAGCACAATGTCCTCAAACGCATGGTTGAAAGCGACGAGCTTATTGTGCACAACGCCATCGCCGCCACGGAACCGGGTCAGAAGCCGGATCACGGAAATTTGCAACCGCGGAATCACGGCATGGACGATCTCATCGGGGCCGAAAACTGCGTCCGGATCGAGAAAAACCACCGCATCCTGGGCGATTGCAGGATACCTAGCAATAAGGCCGTCATTACCACCGATGACCATACTGCGGTCATTCTGATGCACGCAGTACAACCTGAGAGGGAGAGAGGGTTCTAATACCGGCATTGTTTTTAACGAAACTGGAGAGGCACCGCTTCGGATTTGACTAAAATATACCAAATCCACTGTTAAGAACAGGCTAATTGTGCGGGATTTATTCCCCGTGGCATCAACTTTTTCTGGCGAATAGCGTCCATACAACAAATATTCTGGACTCACCTTAAAGCGGCGGGCGAGCAGAGTAGCTACGTCTGGGTCGAACGAGCGGCTGCCATTCTCATATCCATAGTAGGTACTTTGCGGGATTCCAAGTGCAGCTGCGGCTTCACGCGCCGTACCGAAAAACTTCCGGCGCGCTTGTTTCAAACGTAAGTTGGGTGCCTTGGCCATTTCACCTTTATTAGCCATAGAATCTGCATAGCAGCATTTACTACGCAAAAGGCGTTGACGGCAAGTACGCGCCTTGCGTAATTTCCCGCCATGAACCCTAAACTGCTATCTCATAAAGAGATTTTAAAGGGATTGGGCACCCGCTCAATCCTGGCCCGCGAACTTGGCTGCCCCTATTCCACCGTGCAGTCATGGGAGATGCGCGATTCGATTCCCCGTTGGCAATGGGGCAATCTCCGTGCGCTTGCGCGCCGCAAGGGCAACCGGCGAATCACCATCGCGCTGCTGGCCGCCACAGCAGTGCAGCCAAGGCCGAAATTACGCAATAAGCATAATTCCAAGGAGACCGGCCGTGAGATTGTCTGAAGACGAATATGCCGCACTTGGCTGGACACCAGATCGTGTCGAGACGCTAACCCGTCTCTGGAATGACGGCCTCAGCGCAAGCCAGATTGCCAATAGGCTGGGCGAGGTCTCGCGTAACGCCGTCATCGGCAAGGTGCACCGGCTAGGCCTGCCATTGCGCGGCAAGACGGGGCGCCCGCGTGGATACCGCCCGGCAAGCAAGCCGATCCTGCGCCGCGCGCCAGCACCTCGCCCGCCGCGGACACCGGCGCCCGCCGCCGTAACCTTCCTGCCGGTGCCATTTCAGCCTGAGCTGCCCCTTGGCGAGCTTGTCTCAGTGCAGACGCTGAAGGCCTCGCATTGCCGCTGGCCATACGGCGATCCCAAGCGGCCGGACTTTCACTTTTGCGGCCGGCAGAAGGTGGACGGCCACCCCTATTGCTCTCACCACGCGGCGATTGCCTTCAATGCAGCGCCAAGACGGCGGAGGAGCGCAGTGCTGCCCGGACAGAGCGAAACGCAGGTTTCGAGCTGTCCGGGCTGGACACCAGATCGTGTCGAGACGCTAACTCGTCTCTGGAATGATGGCCTCACTGCAAGCGTGATCGCGGCGAGATTGGGCGGCATCACGAGCAGTGCCGTCATCGGCAAGACGCAGCGCCTTGGCCTTGCCCCACGGCGGACAGGACACCGCAGACAAAAACCCGCCTGCATGTTCCGCATAGAACGGCCACGCATCCAGCCTAAAGTGCCAACTTTACTTCATGCGATGCCAAAGCAGACTTCGATATTGGTAAAACCTGGTCCATCTTGCTCGTTGGCAGCGGTTCTGGCGCTGACCGCCCGAAGCTGCCGCTGGCCGAGCGGCGATCCAAGAATGGCCGGCTTTCATTTCTGCGGGCGGGCCAAAGCGGCGCACGTGCCCTATTGCGATCACCATGCGAGCTTGGCAACGATTCATCGCCGCCGGAAACGGAAGCATCCAGAGACAAACGATACGCGCGCTGGGGCTGAGATATGACCGAGCACGCCATGCCGGACGAACCCGCAACGCCAGCGCCTATCTCACTCACTCAGCAAAAGCTGGCTGTACTGCGTGCCGTCGATATCTTGAAGGAGACCTATCCAGCGCGAATTGCGCAACAAAAGGCGACTGCGAAAGGTAGCGCGATGCATTTGTCTTGGCTGACGGCGGCGTTGCAAACGCTGGATAGCGCAGACAAGGGCCTCGATGTGCGGCCGGATTTGAAGGGCTGAAAAATATGAAATCTAATCTCGTCGATATCGAATGCACAGTCCGGCGTGAGAGCGATCTGGGCCTTGGCGTTGCAGATGGTACGGACGAAACTATCAACGGCGAGGTTCGCGAGAAACTGTTCTGGCTACCGAAAAAATATGCTGAGGCTAACGACGATGGCACGGTGACTATGCCGCGATGGCTGGCGGAGGAGAAGGGACTGATATGAGCCTCAAAACTGGGTGGTCAGACGATCTCCTTTGGG
>JBKQNN010000270.1:0-5021 GCA_052145975.1 Rhodomicrobium sp.
CGGACAACAGCGGAAGTGAACTATCTCCCAGCGCCGCCCTCGCCCACCAGGACGAACGGCGCCCAATAGGCGGGGTGCGCCTCGCGCGGCTCGCCCTTATCGATGAGCGCGAGCATGGACTGGCGCAGCGCCTCGGCGCGCCCGATGGATTTGTTGGCCGCGAGTCGGCTCATGGCGCCGGTGACGAGCTTCACCGTGGCGTCCGAGTTCACCTCCCAATGCGAGACGAGCAGCGCGCGGGCTTGCGCATAGATGAAGGCGCGCGCGAGACCCGAGAGCGCTTCCGCGCCCTGCGCGCCGCCGGCCGCTGTGTTGCAGGCCGACAAGACCACCCAGTCCGCGTCGAGCTTCAAAGCTGCAATCTCGGACGCTGTGAGATAGCCGTCGTCCTCTTCGGTTGGTGTGTCCGGCGGCGTCAGCAGCAGGCCCGGCTCGGCATTGCCCCGGATCTGGCCAGCCAGCGCGCCATGGGTCGCGAAATGCACGATGCGGTATTGCGCAAGCTGGCCGCTTTCGCTCAAACGCTTCACCTCGCCTTCGGTGGCGCGGGCGCCCAGCCGGATCTGGCTCATATCGGCGCCGATGTCCCGCGCCACGGCGCAGAGCTCGTCCGCCGTTTCGGGCAGTGGCGTCTGAAAGAGGATAAAGTCCCGGTCCGCAAACCCGCCGCGCGTTTGCACCGGCGTTACCCCCCGCCGCAAGCCGGCAAGCGAGGCAATACGCTGCCAAGGCGTTTCCGGGCAGCGCTGCTTGTCGCGGGCGCTCTGCGCAAGCTTCTTATAATACGCGCCGAACTCCGGGTCATTCTGTCTGCCGTCCAGCAGCGGATTGCCAAAGCCTATCATCGGGTTGTTCGCAGCGCTGGGCCGCGATACCCGCCGCAGAGCCTTCAACGAAGAGACCGCGGGCAGCACGGTTAGCCCATGCTCGCGCACAAGCCAGGCGGCCGATCTCTGATCGCCGTTTGTCGGCGCCGCCGTCACCAGCACCTGGAATGGCAGCTGCGTCAGCGCGCCGGAGGGTACGATCAGGAGCTGCTTGCCCTTGATGAGGTCTTCCGCTTGGCCGAACAGAGCCTGGTAAAGCCGGTAGGCGCGGGCGTGATCGAAAGGCAGCGGTTTGCCGGCCTTCCGGTCCGCGTCCGTATAACTTTGGCCCGTGAGGTCCGCACAGGGCCGATCCGCCCACGCTTCGGCATCGAGCCCACAGCGCAGCGCTTGCAGTTCGCGGGCGAGCGCCTTCGTGCCCAGATCGGAGCGCACCCAGCGCAATTCCGTCTTGGTCACAACCCAGATGAAGGTCTCCTCGGGCGTTGGCTTCGCTTCTGGCGTATCGAGGAAAAGCACAAGCGCCTCATCTGCGCCAAGCTGCGCCTGCACCTCCTCCGCGGCAAGAGGCGCCGGGCTAGTCAGCGCGGCGTAATCCGGGAACTTCACCGCCAGCTCTTTGTCGATCTCCTTGATCCGCGCATCGATGACGGCAAGCCTTGTATTGTTCTCTGCCTCAGCTTGTGGATTGCGCCTAGCGGACTCTTGGCCAAGGGTGGCATTGCGCAGCCCATCGCGCTTCTGCCATTCCGCGACCAGATCCTGGCGCTCGCGTGTCAGCGCCGCCAGCGCCTGATCGCCCTTGGCGCCGCGGGCCGCCATCTGAACCAAGGAAGCCGCCGCTTCCGAACTTTGCGCCCATTGCGCGGTCTCAAACATTTCACGAGAGGCCTCTACATGCAGCGCGCGGCCTTCCGGCGTCAGACGATACATCACCTTAACAAGCCCCAAGAATTCTCCGCTCTTCCGCTCGGCTTCGCTTTTCTTCTTTCCCAAAAGTACTTGAGTAGCATCCTGCGCGTCGCGCTGGACGCGCACGGCAAGCGCGGCGGTACTGCGCCGCCAAAATTCAGCTGCGTGGCCCCAGTCACTCCTCTGGAAATAAAACGCCGCCAGATTGTTCGCGCTGGTTAGCGTATCGGGATGCTCCCTGCCGAGTGTGCGCTCACGGGCCTCAAGAACGCGTCGATAAAGCGGCTCGGCCTCATTGTAGCGGCCCTGGTCATCATACAGCGTTGCCAGATTGGCTAAGCTGATAAGCGTTTCTGGATGCTGCTTGCCGAGCACTCGCTCCCTGGCCTCAAGAACGCGTCGATAAAGTGGCTCGGCCTCGCTATAGCGTCGCTGCCCCTGATATAAGAACGCGAGATTGTTCATGGTGGTCAGCGTTTTGGGGTGCTCTCTGCCGAGCACCCTTTCAGCAGCAGCCAGCAGCCGACGATAGAGCGGTTCGGCCTCGTCGGAGCGGCCCTGGTTGTCATACAGTGCCGCCAAGTTATAAAGGGAGCGAAGCGTGTCGGGATGCTCCCTGCCGAGCGTGCGCTCGCTTGCCTCTAGCACGCGCCTGTAAAGGGACTCGGCCTCACCGTAACGTCCTTGCTCGTGATACAGCGACGCCAGATTGTTCACGCTGGTAAGCGTTTCGGAACGCTCCTTCCCAAGCACGCGCTCAAAGGCCGCGATCGCGCGCTTGTGGAGCGGTTCGGCCTCGCCATAGCGGCCCTGGGCCTGATACAGCAGTGAGCTGGCCCCCAAAAGCTGGACAGGTAGCTAAGCGAGAGCGTCGCCCCTAAAACGGTGGTTCACCGGGGGGCAATAGATGGCGAATACGCGAAAGAAACACAGCGCGGAATTTAAGGCGAAGGTGGCCATGGCCGCGATCCGGGAGGAAGGGACCGTGGCGGAGCTGGCGAGCAAGTACGGGGTGCATCCGAGCCAGATCCATACATGGAAGAAGGCGGTGCAGGATGGCGTGACGGCCTTGTTCGAGGGCGGCGAAAAAGCAGCTCGCGCCGAGGCAGCTGACAAAACCAAGTTGACCGAGTTACACGCCAAGATCGGGCAACTGACAATGGAGCGAGATTTTTTTCGGGAAAGGTCTGGGAGATGAGCCCGGCCTCTCGATTGGCGATGATTGCTCGCCCTCATCCACACTATTCCATTGTACAGCAATGCCAGTTGCTGAAAGTGCCGCGTTCGACGCTGTACTACAAACGCAAACCCGCCAATGATGGGGATCTCGCGCTGATGCGGCGGATCGACGAGCTGTATCTGAAGTGGCCGTTTTACGGCTCGCGGCGCCTGGTGGCGGAATTGCGGGGTGAGGGGCACGGGGTGAACCGCAAACATGTGCGGCGGCTGATGCGGCTGATGGGGATCGAGGCGATTTACCAGAAACCCAACACGAGCCGCAAGCATCCAAGCCACAAGATATACCCGTATTTGCTAAGGGATTTGACGATAGACCGCGCCAATCAGGTCTGGTGCGCGGACATTACTTATATCCCGATGGCTCATGGCTTTGTTTATCTAGTGGCCGTCATGGACTGGTACAGCCGGCGCGTGCTGGCGTGGCGGATTTCGATCGGCATGGAGACAGACTTCTGCGTCGAGGCGTTGCAAGAAGCCATGAGCCGGTACGGCAAACCTGAAATATTCAACACCGATCAGGGAGTTCAGTTCACAGCGGTGGCGTTCATCGAAACGCTTACGGCGCAAGAAGTACAGGTCAGCATGGACGGCAAGGGACGGTTTCTGGACAACATCTTTATCGAACGTCTCTGGCGTAGCCTGAAATACGAAGAGGTCTTCATCAAAGCCTACGCCTCGGTGGCGGAAGCGCGGCTCGGCATTGGCGCGTGGCTGGCGTTTTACAACGATGAGCGCAAGCATCAATCCCACGGCTATCGCACGCCGGGCGAAATTTTCGCGGCGGCCCAGACCTGTGGATATGTGGACAACGGAAGGACGTTGACCACATATCCACAGGAGCAACAGCAAAAAACAGAGAAAGATTCAATTTACGAAGAAAAAGTGGTAGCCTGCAGCAATACTCTTCTGGCTGCATAGCCGGAAAAAATTAACTGGCGACCTCTCTCTTAAGTCCGCCCATT
Source organism: Rhodomicrobium sp. (assembly GCA_052145975.1). Taxonomy (GTDB): domain Bacteria; phylum Pseudomonadota; class Alphaproteobacteria; order Rhizobiales; family Rhodomicrobiaceae; genus Rhodomicrobium. Next base: position 3,941 of record JBKQNN010000270.1, read on the forward strand.
TCCTGTCCAACCGACGGGGTCCACCTCCACCACTGGAACATGTCGCGCCCGGAGTGTCCGCAAGAAGATAGCCAGCGGCTCCGATGACGGCCAACGGCAGGCTCAGCGCACTCGATGTTCCAATAGATCGCTGGATGGGGAGGTGAGAGGCCAGAAGAGGCACCGTTATCGCCGCCGTGCTGATGCCCAGCAGACTGCAAATCGCGCCAGTAACGATCCCCACAATTAAAAGCCCGACGACGCCCGGAAGCTGTCTAGCAGTCTGATGGGCGGCACGGCGCCTCACCATTGACCGTGCAGCGAAAAGCAAAAACCCAACAAAAAGAATGGTCAGCAATTGGGCACTTATTGCTTCGGAAATCAGCGGCCCAGCGAAAGCGCCAACCATGACACCTGGCGTCAATCGCCACATGATGCTCCAATCGACCGCACCGCGTGCGAGATGCGACTGAACACCTGAAAACGTTGCCACGACTGTCGTAGCCATCGTTGTGGCTATCGCAACTCTTACCAGGTCAGGCCCCGCCATTCCAAAATGCGGCATCATAAAGACCATCGCTGGCACGATGATGAAGCCGCCGCCAATGCCCAGCAAACCCGAAAACAATCCCGCGATGGCGCCCAGGGCCATTAACGCCGCCAACTGTTCCACTACGCCCCTCGCCAGCCGGAATTTAAGCTTCCCATAGCAACCGTACCCGCCTGTCCGGCCGTTCTTCCCGTGGGGTTTGCAAAACCTCGGCGGGCCCGCTCTCTGGCGGCCGCGAGGGCTCGTAGAGTATGAGTGTCACGCTGTGAGCCCAGCATGCCTGATAAAAGCACCGCAGCCCGGCCGCCATGAAGGCTTGTCCTTGCCGCAAGATCGTAGCGCCCTGCTCATGGCCGCAAATCCCGGCGCCCGCGGCCACCAGCCCAGCATGTGGGGTAGCTAAAGCCGGCAGCTCGAACACAGTACCGGCCAGGAGATGGACCGTACTGAGGCTCGGGCCGCCGCGGACGCCAGGAGGGACGAGCATAACGCTTCGTCCCCCGGCGAGGTGCCGGTGGTATTTAACCTCGCCGGAAAGCTCTGGAATGGACG
>JBKQNN010000271.1:0-5818 GCA_052145975.1 Rhodomicrobium sp.
TTGGTCGTGACGCTCGAGTGGAGCTTCTCGATCGATCTCCTGGATAGCTCGGCTGCGAGCGGCATCGGACGCGGCCTGCGCCAGATGCAGGCCGCGTTCACGCAGCCGTGGCTTGCGCTCGTGCTCGCCGTAGCGTCCGTGCTCGCGCTCTACAACGGGCTCATTCGCCGGCGCGTCGGGGAGACCGTTGGCCAGGTGCTGCTCACGGGAACGATGATGGTCGGGGGGATGTGGGTGATCGCCGACCCGGCCGGTACGGTCGGCGCGCTCGGCGGATGGGCCAACCGGGCGAGTCTGGGAACACTCGCTGTCGCTGCCCGCGGCTCGCCCGCCGGTCCCGGCACCGCGCTTGCGAGCAGCCTTGAGGAGGTCTTCGCAGCTGCGATCGAAGTGCCGTGGTGCTACCTCGAGTTCGGCGACGTCGGCTGGTGTCGCGATCCTGCGCGGCTTGACCCCCGGGTGCATGCGGCCGGGCTGAAGATCGCAGCGGAAGAGACGTCGCTGATCGGCTGCAAGCTCGGCCCGCAAGCGCCTACACCCTGCACGACGCGCGGCAGCGCCCAAGCCGAGACGCTCGAACACAGCGCCGAGCTGCTCCGCGCGGCTCGCAGCAACGGCGCAGTCTTCCTCGCACTTCCTGCAAACGGCCCGGCGCGCAACTCGATCAATGAACAGGGCTCGTTGCTGCGGACCATCTGCGGGAGCAGCGAAGCCACGAGCTGCCGGGGGCCGACTGCGGCCGAGGCGGAGTTCCGCACCAATGGAGGCACGTGGTGGCGCTTGGGCGGCCTGATGCTGATCGCGGCCGGTGTTCTCGGCATGGGCCTGCTACTCGGCTTCATCGCGCTGCGGCTGCTGGCGGCGGCGATCTTCAGCCTGCTGTACCTGCTGCTGGCACCCGCGATGGTCCTCGCGCCGGCGCTTGGCGAGGGGGGACGAGCCGTGTTTCGCCGTTGGGCCGCGCAGTTGCTCGCCGCCGTCGTTTCGAAGCTGCTCTTCTCGTTCCTGTTGGGGGCCGTGCTGGCGGTACTCGCGATCCTGAGCGAGCTCGAAGCGCTCGGATGGTGGACGCAGTGGCTGATGATGTCGGCCTTCTGGTGGGGCGCCTACGCGCGCCGACACCAGGCGCTCGAGGTCGCCGGCGGCGTGGTCGGGCGCGAGCACCACGGCGGGGGACGGTCAATCGTGCGGCGTGTGGGCGACGCGCTGGAGTCCCCGCGCAAGGCGGTCGGCGCGGCGCGCTGGACGATGAGCAGGCTGGGGGGCTGGGCCCCGGGCGTCGAGCGTCGCGGTCCGCGCATGCGCGCGACGACCGGGCGTGCGAGGCGCACGGGAGACGAGCAGGCCGCGAGGGTTCTCGAACACGAGCGTCGCGACGCGCGCATCCGCATGCAGACGGCGCCACGGATTGAGCGGCAACTCGCCGCCAAGCGCGCGCGCCTGGAGCGCATCGATCGCGAGCGCGCCATTGCGCTCTCGGCAGGAGACAGCCGACGGGCGCTCGAACTGGGCGATCGCCGCGCGCGCGTCGCGGACGAGCTCGAGCGCGAGCGGGGGGCGCTGATTGCCACCCGGCGCTTGGCCGCCGACGACACGCACGCGTGGCGCGGTGCGGTTTCCGCACGCACGGCCGAGCAGGCCCACGACCGGGCGCTCTTCCTTGACGAGCAGGCGGGGCTGCCGGGCGCCGGCACCCCAAGCCGGCGGGCCGCGGGACGGGATGATTTGCGGCGACGCGACTATGCAGCGCTCGCCGGTCTGGCTGGGCTCGCCAGGCGCGAGTACGAACAGCTCGACCCGCCGGCGCGTCGGGCTGTGCGTCTGGAGGTGGACCGCGAGCTGACATTGCGCCGCGAGCTCGGCGAGACCGCCCGGGTGCCTGTAGCGCACTCTGCAGGCCCGCAGCCCGATCGCGCCAGGAGCAGTTCGCACAGGGAGCGCCCGCGAGCCGCCGCGCGCCCCGCACGGGGGCATGGCAGCGGGCCCGAGTCGAGCATCATGCGCGACGCGCGTGAGGTCGCGGCTCGGCGCAAACGTCAGCTCGGCCCCGACCGCCCGTGAGCGCGAACTCCGCGACAGCGAGGCCCCGGACGCACGGTGCGCGCCCGGGGCTCGCGCCCGGCGGGAGCACAGTGCTGTTGGCGGGCGTGGGCACAGCGTTACTGGCGGGCGCCTTCGTGTTCGTCGCCGTGATTGCAGCGCTGGGCGGCGCATCCACTGGCGCCGCGGGAGACGGGTTGGTTCGCTGCGTCCAAATTTGCCCCTTGCAGCTGGCTCGCAAACAGGCTGGCGCCCTTGAGGCTAGCCCCGCTGAAATTGGCGTCGAGGCCCCAAGCCTGGTCCAGGACCGCGCCATCGAGCTTCGCGCCCTGGAGGCTCGCCTTGTTGAGGCGCGCGTTGCGAAGGATGGCATGCGACAGGTCGAGGCCGGAAAGATCTAGGCCGTTCAATGCTTTGCCCGACAGGTCCAGGGGGCGGCCCGCCTGGCTGCTCAAAAGGGCTTCGATTTGCCCGCGGGTCATCTCCGCTTGCGTCATCGCTGGCGACTGCAGGTCGAGATGCTGAAGCATATCCTGCGCCGCCACCGGACAAACGGCGCCGCACAGGATCGCCAAAGCCGCAAGCCCCCAGCACCAGCGCTTCATAACGTCCTCCCAAAAGGCGGCGAAGTTTGCCGTCCCAGCGATCGTTCTCAGGCATTCAAGCGCTGGGCGTGCCAGCGCAGGTGATCTTCCATGAAGGTCGCGATAAAGTAGTAAGAATGGTCGTAACCCTCTTGCCGCCTTAGTGTGAGCGGTATCCCGGCTTTGGCGCACGCGTCTTGCAAGAGCTCCGGCTTGAGCTGCTCCTTCAGGAAGTTATCCGCCGTGCCTTGGTCCACGAGCAGTTCGGGCAAGCGTGCGCCATCCTCGATGAGCGCGCAGGCATCGTAGGCGCGCCAGGCTTTGCGGTCTTCTCCGATGTAGCCGCTCAAAGCCTTCTGGCCCCAAGGGCAGTTCATAGGCGAAGAGATCGGCGCGAACGCGGACACGGATTTGAAGCGGCCTGGATTGCGCAAGGCAATGGTCAGCGCGCCGTGACCGCCCATCGAGTGGCCAGTGATGGCTTGCCTCGCCATATCGGCAGGGAAATCGAGCGCGATCAGCTCTGGCAGCTCGCGCTCGATATAGGACTTCATACGGTAATTCTTGGCCCACGGCTGCTTGACCGCGTCCACGTAAAAGCCGGCGCCCAGGCCGAAATCGTAAGCCCCTTGGGGATCGCCGGGAACGCCTTCCCCGCGCGGGCTGGTGTCTGGAGCCACCACCATCAGCCCAAGGGCAGAGGCCACGCGTTGCGCACCCGCTTTGACAGTGAAATTCTCCTCCGTGCAGGTCAGACCCGAGAGATACCACAGGATCGGCGAACGGTGTCCCGCGCTCGCGCCTGGTGGCACGAACACGGCAAAGCGCATGTCAGTCCGGGTCTCGGCGGAGCGATGGCGGTACACATATTGCGTTCCGCCGAAGCTCTTGTTTTGCGAAACGATCTGAGGCCTGGTCACGGCACACTTCCTCTAGTAAATCACGACCGAGCGGATCGATTTGCCTTCGTGCATGAGGTCGAAAGCCTCGTTGATCTTGTCGAGCGGCATGGTGTGGGTGATGAGATCGTCGATGTTGATCTTCTTCTCCATGTACCAATCGACAATCTTGGGCACGTCGGTACGGCCCCTGGCGCCGCCGAAAGCGGTGCCTTTCCAGACGCGGCCGGTGACAAGCTGGAACGGGCGTGTTGAGATTTCCTGGCCTGAGGCAGCAACACCGATAATGATGCTCTCGCCCCAGCCGCGATGGCAGCATTCGAGCGCCTGGCGCATGGTGTGGACATTGCCGATGGCTTCGAAGGAAAAGTCCGCGCCACCGCCTGTCAGGTCGGCAATCGCCTGAACCACCTTATCGCGGCCTACCTCATCGGGATTGACGAAATGCGTCATGCCGAATTTCTCGGCCATGGCCCGCTTCGACGGGTTGAGGTCCACGCCAACGATCTTGTCCGCGCCCACCATCTTGGCGCCCTGGATGACGTTAAGCCCGATGCCGCCAAGGCCGAAGACCACGACATTCGCTCCGGGCCAGACCTTGGCCGTGAAAATGACGGCGCCAATGCCGGTCGTAACACCGCAGCCGATATAGCAGATCTTGTCGAACGGCGCGTCCTCGCGAACCTTTGCGAGCGCGATTTCCGGCAGCACAGTGTAATTGGAAAAGGTCGAGCAGCCCATGTAGTGGTAGAGCGGCTTGCCGTCCTGGGAGAAGCGCGAGGTGCCGTCGGGCATCACGCCCTTGCCCTGAGTGGCGCGGATCGCCGTGCAGAGGTTGGAGCGGCGCGATAGGCAGGTCTTGCAGTTGCGGCACTCGGGCGTGTAGAGCGGGATCACGTGATCGCCAACCTTAAGCGTGCGCACGTCCGGGCCCACTTCGCGGACAATGCCCGCACCCTCGTGTCCCAGGATCGAGGGGAACAGCCCCTCCGGATCGGCCCCCGACAGCGTATAGGCGTCCGTATGGCAGATGCCCGTCGCCTTTATCTCGATCAGGGCTTCGCCGGCCTTTGGCCCGTCGATGTCTACAGTCTCGATGGAAAGAGGTTCACCAGCCTTCCAGGCCACAGCAGCGCGCGTCTTCATGGATCGTTTCCGCCTTCACCCTAACGTTATTATCGGCTGCGCCGTCAGAACGCCGGCGTAACGTTGGGCCCGCTCACGGGCACGCGCCAAAAAGGTTCTGAATGCGCAGATCTGAAGTCTGCATGGATAGTTCGCATTATGTCAATCCTATAACTCATATAACACGAGGAACAGCGGCACTAAAAAGCATCGTGAAGAGCTCCTAACAGAACGGATCGGACTTTATCCCTTAATCTGGCGTCGCGCTCGCAAAATATCACGCTATATCACATCTGAGTTACAAGATGATCACCGTAATTGATAGGGCATAGCTAGCCTCGCTTGATAGCCTAGCGGTTCTTTTCAAGACGCGCTTCCAGCAGAAACATAGAGACGCACGTAGCGTAGGATTGCAAATAAGCATACCGTGAGCGCGTACTTGTCCGGCGACGCAACCATCACGTCTACGTTACGCATCGTATTACATCATCCGTTCTACCCATAATAGACCTTGCAGTTTACGGGATGTTTGACTACTCTTTGTCGCACGCACCATTGCGCTCATTCTCGAAATAAAATGAGCGGGAGCCTATAAGAGTGTGCGCACAAGGTAAAGATTTGATAACTGAAGAAGTTATGCTCGTTACCTCAAGCTTACCTTGTGCGCGAGAATTATAAGAGCGAGCGTAAGGGATAAAACGTCGCCAGCCGGCCTGCCGGCGGGCGAATGTTTAAACTCTTAGTATCTAGGGAGGAAAACAGTGCAGAAATTACTTCTGACGGCATCGCTTTGCGCGTTGCTGGCAGGGCTGTCGGCACCTGCCTCGGCAAATGAGGAACTGCTGAAAATGCAGCAGAACCCGAACGACTGGGTCATGCAATCCGGGGACTATTACAATCAGCGGTTCTCCAAGCTGAAGCAGATCACAAATGAGAATGTGAACAAGCTTGAGCCCGTGTGGACGTTCTCGACAGGCGTTCTCCGCGGACACGAGGGCGGCCCCCTGGTGATCGGCGACATCATGTACGTCCACGCCCCATTTCCGAACACGGTTTATGCGCTCGACTTGAACAACGAGGGCAAGATCATTTGGAAATATGAGCCGAAGCAAGATCCGTCCGTGATTCCTGTGATGTGTTGCGACACGGTCAACCGCGGCGTTGCCTATG
>JBKQNN010000272.1:0-7576 GCA_052145975.1 Rhodomicrobium sp.
TTTTTCCCGTCCTGGCTCATGCCGCCGCTCCTTGCCGCACTATTTTCTCCTCCTGGACCGGCAAAGCGGCCAGCGTTAACGAAGCCTTAACCGTTCCTGGCCATAGCTTCAACAGATTCGCACAAAAGCTGGGCGACTATAGCCGCCTGGCGCCGCTTGGCGATAGCCTTCGTTGCAATTGCGTTGCGGTCCTTGTGCAAATCGCCTTAAAGTTGTCTCTTGCTATACAGGAGGCTTGCCTGCCCGAGGCCCAAGCGATGTTCCTATTCAAATACATTCCCAGGCTTTTCCTCGCGGCGTTCCCGCTGCCGGTTTTGTTACGGCCGGTGGGCAGTGCAAGCATCCTTTCCAGCGCACCATCGCACACCATGCTCCGCGGAGCTGGGGCATTCAAGCTTCAGCCGTTGCTGGCGCGTGCGGTGCTTGAGCCAAATTTTGCGGCTCCATCCTTGCTTTCGCGCTTCCGCATTGGGCCTTATGCCAACGGACCTCCTTAACCGGCCCCAAACCAGGAAAGCTTTGGCACGCCCATCGATCTGAGCATTAGCCAGCGTTTTCCCATCGCAGCCAAAAGGGCAGGGCAGGATGCCCCGAAATTTGGCGCGATGATGCGGACCAAGAAGCAGCGCGAATGCGCTTCTGAAGTTTTCCGGCTTCAGGAATGAGCGGACCGGACGCCACCGCAGCTACATTCCTCTAAAAATGAAAATTTGAGCCTTAATCGGCCCGCGAAAGCGAGCAGGGAAAAGGTTGTGCCTTGACGCCCGCGCCAAAGGAGGTGCGAACAGGCGACGGGGAGGATTTTGTTTGTGAATGGCTCAAAAATGCCGTTCCGGGTGCAAATAGCACCGGTTTGAAGCCGCCCAAAAACGAAAAATCACCGCATGGCGGTGATTCGCATAAGATGCATTATGGAAACTCAGGCTCGGGGAGGGCGTCTAGCCCTCGTAAAATTTCCCCGCCAGCCGGTTGAGCAAGCGCACGCCAAAACCCGAGCCCCAGCTGTGATTTATATCGCTAGCCGGAGAACCCATCGCGGTGCCGGCGATGTCCAGATGCGCCCACAGCGTGCCGCTGTTCACGAAACGTTGCAGGAACTGCGCCGCGGTAATCGAACCTGCGTCCCGGCCGCCGATATTCTTCATATCCGCGGTCTTGGAATCGAGCGCCTTGTTGTATTTCTTCGAGAGCGGCATGCGCCAGACCGTCTCTCCGGTATCGAGGCCCGCCTCCGTAAGCTGCGTTGCGAGCGCGTCGTCATTGGCAAATAGGCCGGCATTCTCCTTGCCCAGCGCAACCAGGATCGCGCCCGTAAGCGTCGCCAGTGTAATCACGAACTTCGGCTCAAGGTGCGCCTGGGCGTACCAGATCAGGTCCGCCAGCACGAGCCGGCCTTCGGCATCGGTATTAAGGATTTCAATGGTTTGCCCCGAGGCGGAGGTAACGATGTCGCCTGGGCGGGAAGCCGTCCCGCTTGGCATGTTCTCAACCAGGCCGACGAGCCCCACCGCTCTAACCGGCGCCTTTCTGCGCGCCAAAGCGAGCAAGGCGCCAGCGACCGCCGCAGCCCCGGCCATGTCGCCCTTCATGTCCTCCATACCCGGACCAGGCTTGAGCGAAATGCCGCCAGAGTCGAAGCAGACGCCCTTGCCCACAAACACAAGGTTTCCAGACTGCGCTTGGCGCGCCGCCCCCTCCCAGCGCAAAATCACCGCGGAAGAAGGCTGCGAACTGCCCTGCCCCACCGAAAGCAGCGCGTTCATGCCAAGGGATTTCAGCTCGCGCTCATCGAGCACTTCCACCTTGAGCCCTTCGGCCTCCAGCGCCCTGAGCCGCCCGGTAAACTCAGGCGGCGTTAGAACATTGGCGGGCTCATTCACAAGGTCGCGCGCGAAGTAGACGCTCTCGCACACAGCCAGCTGGCTTTGAAACGTCTGCTCAAGGCTCTCGCCCCATTGCGAATAAATATTCAGGCCGGGCACCGCGGCATTATTTTCACCGGGCGTCTCCTGCTCATCGTTCTTGGATGGCGACTTGGATTTGTATTTCTTGAACGCATAGCTCCTCAAGCCAAAGCCCAAGGCGAAGGCAAGCGGCGCTTCCCCCGTCAGCGGTTCAAGTCCCGAAAACACCACATCGGCTTCCTGGACCTTCGCGTGCAGCTTGCCGCGAACCGCGCCGCCGATGTCCATCCATTCCCGCGCGTTCAGCGTTTTCTGGTCTCCCAAGCCTGCGATCAGAACCCGTCCGGCAGCAAGCCCATGGGGTGCCAGAATCTCGATCGCGCTCTTTCTTTTTCGTTTGAAATCGCTGACTTGCATTGCCTTGGAAATGGCGCCGCCCGATGCCTCGTCGAGCTTCTGGAGGCTAGCCGGAAGGTCTTCGCCTTCGCTTGCGAAATAGACCACGGTGCCTGCTTGCGGCTCGGCAGCAAGAGAAGCGAACGAGATACTGGGAAGCTTTGTCATGAGATGGGGCGACCAGGCTGGAAAGGGAGAGCTTGAATGCATATGGGCGGCAGGCAGACTACTGGAAAGCCCCGCTATTGCATAGGCCGCTTTAGTAGGCAACCGGCCTGAAATGCGCCACGAATGCGTGGAAATTCAAGCGGCGCCGGGACCGTGAGAGCCAAGCCCGGCAGGAGTCCGCCCGCATGCTCATCGCGCGATATATTTTCCGGCAAACGCTGTCCGCGCTGATCATGATCCTTGTTTCGCTGACGCTCATCGTTTGGCTTAACGGGATGCTTCGCGATATCAGGCTGCTGACCTCGCAAGGCCAAACCTTCCTTCTATTCCTGGAGATTACCGCTCTCGCTATCCCTAAGCTTCTCGCTTTCGTGGCGCCAGTCGCCTTTCTCATCGCCAGCCTGCACACCCTAAACCGTCTCAACGGAGATAGCGAGTTGATCGTGCTTTCGGCCTCGGGATCGTCGGCATGGCGGCTGCTAGCACCTTATTTTGCGCTTGCAACGATCGTTTTCGCCGCTGTCCTCGCTGCGAACCTATATGTGCTGCCACCCTCGGAGAAACTATTCAACGACCTATTCTCCCAAGCAAGAGCCGACGTGCTCGCCCAGGTGCTCCAGCCAAGAGAGTTCACTGACCTCGACGCTGGGCTCGCTTTCCACATGCGCGCAAGGGCCGAAAATGGCGATCTCCTCGGCGTGGTCGTTCGTGACGAGCGCGACAAGACGACCATAAACACAATCGTTGCGGAGCGGGGCCAAATCTGGAGCGATGGCGGCCGGGCGCAGATGGACCTTCACGACGGAGAGATCGTGAGGCAGCAAGCGAATAATCCTAATGTGCAATTCATCCATTTCGACACATATTCCTTCGATATGGGCGACTTCTCGGCCAAGGCTGGCAAGCGGGAGCCAAGGGTCGGCGAGCTTTCGATGTCCGAGCTTCTGCATGTGGATAAAAAGAGCGACTATTACAAAAGGAATGGGGCCGCGATCACGTCCGATATTCATCAGCGGCTTTCCACGCCGCTCTATTCCTTGGTATATGCGCTGCTCGCGGTTGTTTATCTCGGCCGGCCGCGGACAACCCGCGAAGGCCGGATGGGTCCCCTCTTCACCGGTTTCATGATCGGTGCTCTGCTCATTGGCGTTGGGATCGCCAGTATCAACCTCGCCGGAACGCAAGTAAGCGCGCTTTGGCTGGTTTACGGCGCGCCTACGGGATTAGCTCTCATTTGCGCCCTAATGCTTCATTTCGAAATCCCAGCTCCCGTCATCTCACTGCCCCGATTGCGGCTGCCATTCCGGTTTGCCGGCGCCAAAGGCGCTGCGGGAGGCGCAGCATGAAGACCACTTTCAGCACGCTCGGGCTTTACATGGCCAAGCGCTTTGCCGTCACCATATTAGGCGTGTTTTTTCTGTTTCTGCTGCTGATTTTCTTTATAGATTTTATCGAGGTCATGCGGATGGGGGCCGGGAACGAGGCCGCGGGCACCGGCGCGCTTGTGCTGATCTCGGCTTTGCGCGTTCCTATTTTTGCCGAGATCGCCCTCCCCTTTGCTGTGCTTTTCGGCATCTTGGGCGCCTTCCTGGGCCTGAGCAGAAGCTCGGAACTCACCATCGTGAGAGCGGCCGGGCTCTCGGTTTGGCAGTTCTTGCAGCCAGCGCTTGCCGTAACACTCATCTTTGGCGTGCTCTCCGTCGTCGTTTACAACCCCCTTGCGTCTGCTGGGAAAGCGGAGTCCGAACGCATGCAGACCGAGCTTTTCAATGTCAGGAAGAGCTTCGCTGCCACGCGGGGCACGGGCTCCTGGCTCAGGCAGGAGGGGCTGGACGGGCCAACCGTTCTCCGTGCGAAGACAGCCGCCAACCGCGGTCTCACACTCGGCGGCGTGACCCTGTTGCAATTTGACCTCAACAATAGATTTTATGAGCAGGTCCAAGCGAACAAGGCGGAACTGCGGCAAGGTTATTGGCGGCTCGAAAATGCCGTAGCTCAAGCTGCTGGCGAAGCTCCACGCCACTATGATGAGTATTTCGTGAGCACTTATTTGAGCCCGGCCCAGGTCATGGACAGTATAGGCTCCCTCGAGACGATCTCATTTTGGCAGTTGCCCGACTTTATTAGTTTTGCAAAAAAGGCTGGAATAAAAGCTACACGTTACGATCTGCAATATCAGCTTTTTTTGGCACGCCCTATTCTTATGGCCGCGATGGTGCTCATCGCTGCAACCAGCTCGTTGAAACCCTTCCGTTTTGGCAAAATTCAAACTATGGTTCTAGCGGGGTTAGGCGGGGGATTTGCTTTCTTCCTCTTTTCGGAGTTTTCTCGGAAGGTCGGCGATTCGGGTTTGGTTCCGGTTACCGTGGCGGCATGGTGCCCGGCGTTCGTAGCGCTCCTTCTTTCGGCTACAGTTCTCTTGTATCAAGAGGATGGCTAGACTGGCTTAGGGGACGAGGGGGCTCGGCGTTGAGTGAGATGGGCGGCTGTAGGGATAAATCGGCGCATGCTTAGCAAGGGTGTCATAGCGCTCCTGGCGTGCCTGCCGTGCTTGGCAGGCACGGCCTTCGCGCAGCAGCAGCCCGCGCAGCAGGTGCCGGGCGGAGAAAGCTCAGTTGCGAAACAGGTCGCCCCGAGCAAGGCAGCGCCGTTGCTGCTGCAGGCCGACGACCTCATCTACGACAACCGGAACAATCGGGTCATCGCCCGCGGCAACGTGGAGATTTACCAGGACGAGAACGTTCTGTTCGCCGACGAGGTCATCTACGACAAAACCGCAAACACCTTGAGCGCGGTGGGCAATGTCCGGCTCAAGGAGGCCGGTGGATCGGTGTCGAACGCCGAGCGGATGACGCTCAAGAGCGATTTCCGCGACGGGTTTGCGCGTTCCCTGCACGCATTGACGCAGGACGATACCCGCGTCGCCGCAGCGAACGCATACAAGAAGGATAATCAGACTATCTACGAAAAGGGCGTCTTAACGTCCTGCAAACCGTGCGAGGAACACCCCGAAATCCCGCCGATTTGGCGCGTCAAGGCAACCCGCATCATCCACGACGATATCGATCACAATTACTACTACGAGAATTCCCAGTTCGAATTGTACGGCCTTCCCGTCGCGTGGATTCCCTATTTCTACACGCCGGACAACACGGTGCAGCAGCGCTCCGGTTTCCTGCCGCCGGTCCCCGCTTACAATTCTTCGACCACCGGATTCTCGCTCGCGATACCGTACTATTACGCCGCGTCCCCGAATTACGACCTGACGCTGACGCCAACATTTACCACGCAAGCCGGCTACATGCTGGAGACCGATTGGCGCCAGAAGCTCTGGAACGGCGCCTACGAGGTTAAGCTTTACGGCGCCTACGACCCGACCGCGAACGACTTCTGGGGCGACAGAAACTGGCGCGGCAGTGCTGAATCCAAAGGCGACTTTGAGCTCAATAAATATTGGCATTTCGGCTGGAATGCTATCATCGAGAGCGACGAAACCTTCCGGCGCTATTATAATATCGATAGTATATACGCCTATGAGCGTGTCTCCACGATGTATCTGACCGGCATGGAAGACCGGAACTATTTCAACATCTCTGTGAGCCGCTACGGAAATCTAACTGGCAGTGACGTCTACGATCAAGCAACCGGGGTGTACGACAAGACGGTGACCAGCACCGCATATCCTGTTATCGATTATAACTACGTTCACAACAAGCCGGTGTTAGGCGGCGAGTTCAGCTTCGACGTGAACGCGGTTGCACTTTCCATCAACGATCCGACCGGCAATATCGTACTCCCGAATCTGACTGGTAATAACATCGCCCAGGGGACAACCGACCATATAGCGGCCGATGCCCAATGGCGGCGCACGTTCAAGGACGATCTGGGGCAGGTTTATACACCGTTCGTTTTTGTGCGGGGCGACGTCTACAACGTGTCGTCCTTCACGGAAAACAACACCGGCGGCCCGGGGGAAACGTTCACACGCGATATCGGCGGAGTGGGTCTCGATTACCGCTACCCCTTCATCGTCAACACAGGCAGTATTTCTCAGGTGATCGAGCCGGTGGCGCAGATCATCGCGCGCGGCGGCCAGGCAAACAACAACCTGGTGCCGATCACAGACGCCCAAAGCCTTATCTTCGACGACACCTTGCTGTTTGACATCAATAAGTTCTCTGGCTACGATCAGATCGAGACTGGAACGAGGGTGAATTACGGTCTGCAGTATACGTTGCAGGCCAATAACGGCGTTACCGTCCGTACCATCGCGGGCGAGAGCATTCAAGTGGCAGGGCCGAACGCATACGCGCTCAACACGATCTACCAGGGTTCCGGCCTGGAGAATGCCCTCTCGGACTATGTGCTTGGAACGTATGTCGATTACAAGAACATGTTCCGGGGCATCGCCCAGATCCGCTTCGACGAGAAGGACCTTAGCGTAGGTAGTCAGTCGTACACGCTGCAGACAAAACTAGGGTTCTTGCAGGCGGGCGTGGGCTACGAGGCCATGCAGGCTCAGCCAACCTTGGGCCTCGCGACAGCGCGGCAAGAAGTGTCCGGGTTCGGCGCGCTCAAGCTAACCGACGAGTGGTCCATTTTTGGCGACTTGCGGTACGATTTCGTCTATGGAATGTTCATTCGCAACAGTGCGGGGGTCCAGTACACCGACGAATGTGTCACGGTTTCGGTTGGCTATCAGCAGACCAATGTTACATTTCAGGACATCAAGCCCGACACCACCTACTTGTTCAAACTGGGCATAAAGGGCTTCGGTTTGCAGACCGCTCCAAGCTCCATTTACGATTTATCGCCGGAAGCCGCTGCATACCGCTAAAATTCCGGTTCAACCTGCAGGCGCTACAATGGCGTGTGGCCGTCTTATCCCCGCCAGGCGGCACCTTACGTGCCGGAAGCGGCCGGAAAGACTGAGCGGAGCGGCTAACTGTTGCCGCAAATCCAAGCCAACCTTCAAGCATGCGAATCGCCACATTGAACAAACGCCTGATAACTCTCTTGCTCGCCTCCCTCTTGCCCGGGGCGCTATGGGCGCCCAGCGTGGGGTACGCTCAAACCATCGTTGTTATCGTAAACGACGAGCCGATAAC
>JBKQNN010000273.1:0-12506 GCA_052145975.1 Rhodomicrobium sp.
ATTCGAGTAATCGCAACCTCAGCCATCTCCCACCCCCGCGAATCAATGCAAACAGCATCGATTCACAAAACGGGGCGGAAGGGAATCCCCCCTCGCCGAGTCAAGACTTCGGGCCGTTGGTATAAGGAGCTTTATTTGCACGCTCAGCGGCACCGGCAACCACAGCCAGCGGCAGGACAAGCGACAGCGGCGCATCGTCGAGGCGTAGAGCACCGTAGCCTTCATACCAAAGCGCTGCGCGGTCATCTTTAGCATCGATCAGGAAGGCGACGCCTCCAACATCCTGAGCGACGCGGATACAGCGCCCGGCTGCGCGCAGCAGAAGAGCGCCGCCAAGACCCCGGGCCTGCACGCTCATGTCAACGGCGAGGCGGCCCAGCCTAAAGACTGGAACATCGTAGCGGCCAAGGCCTTTCTTGGCCAAGGCTGGCGTTCTGGCATATTCGAGCGAGGCAGGGCTCAGCGTATAGAATCCTAAGATGTGCGATGGTTTGTTCGACGGCACAGCGACGAAACACTTGGCGCCACCGCTCTCGTGGTTCTGGCGTGCGTAGCGTTGCAGGTATAGATTGAGATCGGCATTGCCGCAATCGAAGGCGCCACCGCCGTGTTTTTTTGCGATAGCCGCTTCTTCCCAATCGAGCCTCGTCATGGTAGCCGGAAGCCAGCCTTAGCCGCCCGCACAAGTTTTTCAGACGGCGGCGGCGGATTTTCAAGCAAGCTTAAGACACGCAAAGAATCGCGTTCAGAGAGAACGAGGCGTTCGGCTTCGGCGATATCGGCGTCGGCTTTTGGCAGCGCGGCGCTTAAAATGTAGCTGGTCAAATCAAGCCGCTTGAGAGCGGCGGCTCTGCAAAGTCTGGCCTTGTCCTCTGGCCGCAGGCGCAATTCAACGCGGCCATTATCGGTTAGCGTGCGTGGCATCGATCGCCTCCTTATATGTGCGGCCATTTTATACGGATTCAATCCGTATATCAACGATTCTCCCCGCCTTGAGCAGATGACGTGGAGGGCGCCGGGGCGGCGGTGTGTCGGAAAGCATAGAGCGCCGTTTTTTCCGCGGAAGGACGGACTTGGGCCTTAAGGCTATGCCCAGAAATAACTGCGCCATCTGGCTTGTCCTTTTGTCCGCCCGCCGCGTTCCGGAAAGGGTTACATACCTTGGGTATGCGCCCCTTTCCGTGCCTTGCGGGCGAACAAAATTCCGGCGCCATATGACGCACTTATTTCCGGACAAAGCCTTAAGCGCCACGCGCATTCCGGTTGCTATCGCGAAACGGTCAATCGCCATCGTGGCTGACGCCGGGAGCGCCCTGCCAGCGCGTCATCGCCTCGCCCGGCTCGAGCCCCAGCCAAACCAGCACCCGCGCGGCGATCTCGCGCACGATATCCTCCACCGACTGCGGCTTGGTATAGAAATGCGGCACCGGAGGCGCCACGATTGCGCCCATCCGCGCGAGCGCGAGCATGGACTTGAGGTGGCCCTCGTGCAGCGGCGCCTCGCGCGGGACGAGCACCAGCCGGCGCCGCTCCTTCAGCGTCACATCCGCCGCCCGCGTGAGGAGGTTATCGCCGAAGCCGTGGGCAATTGCGGCGAGCGAGCGCATCGAGCAGGGCACCACCGCCATCGCGTCCGCCCCGAAGGAGCCGCTCGCTATCGGCGCACCAAGTTCGCGCGCTTCGTAGGCGAAGGAGGCGGCCTCCCGCATCGCCGCCACGCCCGAAGCGCCAAGCTCGTGCGCAATGGTAATCTGCGCACCGCCGGTCAGGACCAAATGGGTTTCCGCGCCGGCCTCGCGGAGCTGGCGCAGCGTTTCCGCCGCAAGGGCCGCGCCCGAGGCCCCCGTGACGCCGATGACAATCTTCATGAATGGCCCTCCAACGCCGGAGTCTGAGGCTTATCATAAGTCCGGCAGTTGAAGCCAAGCCAAACGCTGGCGAGCGTCTCCGCAGCGTCGTCCCCGCGAGGGCGGGGACCCATGCTAAGGTCTTGTTCTAGTGTCAGAAATGGATTCCCGCCTTCGCGGGAATGACGCTGCGGAAAACCCATCGCCACTGCGTCATACCGAATCCGGTTGATCGGCTCGGCGAAAGACCCCCTCATCCTGCCCTTCTCCCCAAGGGGAGAACGGACGCTAGAACTGCCACCTCCCTTGAACGGAGGGCCGCAGCCTTCTCCCTCTCCCCTTGGGGAGAGGGCTGGGGTGAGGGGGTCTTTCGCCGAAGCGATCAACCGGACTTCGTATCACCCAGCGGGTGCTTACGGAAAAGCGCAAAGCCCATTGCTTTTGCGGGCGCTTTCCGGCCCGGAGCAAGTTTAACTGCGGGATTTAGGAACATAAGTCCGGCGCCTGAGCTCGCTGGAACTTGATTGCCGCGCCGGCGCCACTACCGGCCACAGTCTTTCTCCTTCTACAGCCCGTCACCGCTTCCGTAGGCCCGTACCATGGTAAATTTCGGTTTGGTTAACGTGCAGGTCTCATATTTTCCGCCGCCGTCTTTCTGTGAATCTTTTGCCACTTTGGGTTGAATTTCACGACTCCAAAATACCCGTTAATATTAGATTATTGCGCGCGCTAACTATAAAGCCAAACCCTGGGTTGCGAAAACAGTTAACGGCAATCGTAGGATTCTCGTTGTGATTCAATGGCTTAACCATAGTTGCCTCGGCCTGGATTTGCTGGAAAAACTTTTACTCGGTTGTACTTCCAGGGGATGGAGAAAGAGGCGCGCAGGCTTGCGTATTATCTAGAATATAGCGATTGACGGCTCCTTAAAAAGCGCGGTTAATGTAGTGCATAGGGAGAAAAACTGGCTCGGAAATATCCGCATCGCGCGCTCCAAGGGACGCCGCGGCTAGCCAATTGCAAGCAAGGGCTGCCAAATCGCGCCAATTTGTATACAATGCCACGCGGCAATTCTGTACC
The DNA here is from genome assembly GCA_052145975.1 of Rhodomicrobium sp. GTDB lineage: Bacteria > Pseudomonadota > Alphaproteobacteria > Rhizobiales > Rhodomicrobiaceae > Rhodomicrobium. Next base: position 2,928 of record JBKQNN010000273.1, read on the forward strand.
TTGGTGCCTGCCGGGAAGGGCAGAACGATTGACGGCCGCGGTGTTAACGCATCCGAGAGGTGCTATGGTCCACGATAGAGCCTTGGGAAAGCGTCGGCGCCGTTCGGGAGCTTCTGCCATGGCGTATTGCGGGGAATTGATAACGAGTCCGGGGCGGGCACGGGGACGCTGCGCGCAAGGCCGTGTAGCGGCGGCCGGTCCGGTTCCCGGCGAGCGTCCTCTCGGCCAAAAGGTAAATGCGCTGGCCTGCGCTCAGCCGCTGCGAACCGCCGGATCGCCGGGCCATACCCTATCGAACGTGGCTAACGAACCGCTAAATCGATCCGCTCGCGGACGGCCGTCCAGCCCAAACCGGACCGCCGCCGGCGGGCTGGCCGGGAACCCCGGGGACTGCGCATCCGCGCAGCTGCTGCCAGCGCCTCGCATTGGCCGCAAAGCCGCCATTGCCAGAACAATAAAACAGTATAAGAATGTTGGACCAAAGTTGTACGCATGGACGTGCACTTACAAGTAGTTTCAAGCGAAACATTCGTACCGGTTTCGTAAGGGACTTAGATCGGCTATGCAACAATCGTCAACGCAAGCATGGTGTATCTCCTGCTATACAGGACGAATAAACTGTGCTCCACGTATGCGGGACCGCCCGCTGCGTTCACGGCAGCTACAGGCGTGATCTCGTATGGTAAGCTGTTCAATCGAAGTCTTCATTGAAGAAACGAATCGGGCCAAATCCTCAAGAGATGTTTCGACTCTTTTTGGGAATGCACTAAGAAAGTTAGGATACGACCGGTTTTGCTATAGCTTGATTACCGCACATCCATCGCTTGGCTTGGATGCCGGACATGGCATTGTAAAAAACTACCCTGACGAGTGGATGGCGCATTACGAAGCCAATCGCTATGAGAAGAAAGACCCGGTGCCTCTGCATTGCTTTGCCACCAGCCGGCCTTTCACCTGGGAACAGCTTGTCCAGAGCTGCGAGCTAAAGCCAGAACAGAGAAAAATCATGAATGAAGCCAAGGAGGCTCTCCTTCTGGACGGCATAGCCATTCCCATCTGCGGTCCTAAGGGCGAATTGGCGGGCGTTGGAATGGCAAGTAGCACCGGAGGCATTCGCCCCGATATAAACTTGTTGAGCAAGATACGCGCCTTAGCTTACCAGTTCCATCTGGTGTATACTGAACTACGAAAAAAAGAGTGTCCCGGCCCGGATAATATTAGCCGGACTGTTCGTTTGACCGAGCGGGAAAAGGAAATCTTGCTGTGGGCTGCGGAAGGTAAAAGCGATTCTGTTATAGCCGAAATCCTCGGCGTTTCCCATGCAACAATCCGCTTCCATATGAATAACATATTCAAGAAATTGGACGCGAACGAGCGCACCTTAGCCACGGTCAAAGCCATCCGGCACGGGCTTATTCTTCCGTCATACGTGGGTTGAACACCCTATCAAGGTTGTTAGCTGATATGTGCGGCCCAAAGCCGCTTTACTACCTCGGTGACCAGTTAGTACCGAGGTGGACGAATGATCGACTGCGTATCCATCAGCACCAGCCACTTATTCGGCGGCAATCCCATCTACGAGCAACATCGGCTACGGTACGATTGCATCGTGCAAAGACAGTCTTGGAATGTTCCGGCAATTCGGAATATGGAATATGACCAATACGATAATCCCGCGGCTTATTACCTTGTTTCGAGGGATAGAGCTGGAATTGCACGGGGCTCGTCGCGGCTTTATCCGACCGACCGGCCTTATATGCTGCAGGAAATTTTTCCTCAGCTCGTAAGCAAAATTTCGCTGCCCAAGAGTTACGAAGTTTGGGAGGGCAGCCGCTTTTGCGTCGACGCCAGTCTGAAGCCGGAGACACGCAAGCGGATCGTCCAGGAGATTATTATCGGTTATTTGGAGTTCGGGCTTGACCAGGGCGTTACCAGCATTGTCGGCGTCATGTATCCGGCGTACTGGCGAAATATTTTTACTGGCAATGGCTGGGATGTCGAATGGATCGGCGATGTTTCCAAAAGTGAAGAAGGCCATAAAATCGTAGCCGGATCGCTACCTGTATCCGAAGCGGTGCTGAAGAAGGTCAGGGAGAAGACTGGCATCCATGAAACTATCCTCAATTATGGAGAGAATGTACCCAGCTATGACGAAAGACTCAGGGTTTTGCGCGCGGCCTAATTACGAATGCAGCAGAGGCCGTTATTCAAGAATGGAGAGAGGTGGTGACGCTGGTAACGTAGAAGGCATCCTAATGGCTTTGCGTTATCTTAGTCTCGAAGCCGAGGGCGCTGGGCTTACGGAGCTTGCGATCACCTTAGAGGATGCGGCCGTGCAGTGCGGCCGGTACATCGCAGGAATGGCTAGCCGCTATGAAGGAACCTGAAGATATCGGGTCCCTTCAAGCCCCGCCACACTAGTCAGGATAGGCAAATGCTAGTACACAATGAGCATGCTATACGAAGCGATATCGAAGCGCTTTTCCCTGGTCATCCGGAACCGATGATCCCCAAAAAGGCTGCCGACAAATTGCAGTCGCATTTAATCAATGGGTTCGAAACCGCGCTCGATCAGGGCATACCGCCAGAAGATGCGCTGGCGATTGTCCTGCGCTGGGTTTCCACCGAGATGTTGCGTATCGGATCGGAAAGGCCCGGTAACTCCTAGGCCTCCAGCAAACGGCGAGCCTGCCCGATGGGCTCCGCTAGCGAATACCGCAGCCGGTGCGGCCGCATGGTATTGAACTTAGTGTTGCACGGCCAGGCTTCTTGTGGCTCCTTCTTCCAAAGAAGAACCTCCATGAGAATGATCGGGGCCGCATGACCGTATCCGTCCATTTGAACGATCTGCCGGCTGATGCCCGCTTTGGCAGCGCCGTCGCAATCGACACCGAGACACTGGGCCTTAGCCCGCATCGCGACCGGCTGTGCGTCGTCCAGCTATCGGCTGGCGATGGCAACGCGCATTTGGTGCAATTTGAGAAAGGCCGCTACGACGCGCCGAACCTCAAGGCGCTCCTGGAAAATCCGCAAGTTTTGAAGATATTCCATTTCGGCCGTTTCGATATCGCCGTTCTCAAGCACTATATGGGAGCGGACACGCGCCCAGTTTACTGCACAAAAATTGCCGCAAAGCTCGTGCGTACCTTTACCGACCGGCATGGCTTAAAGGATTTGTGCCGCGAGCTGTTGGGGGTGGAGATTTCGAAGCAGCAGCAGACCTCCGATTGGGGCCAGTCGGCACTCACGCCGGAACAGCTGAGCTACGCCGCTTCCGATGTGCTTCATTTGCATGCGCTCAAAGGTAAGCTCGATGCGCTCTTGGAGCGCGAAGGCCGGACCGGACTTGCGCAAGCGTGCTTCGGCTTCCTGCCTTACAGGGCCGAGCTGGACTTAAAAGGATGGCATGACGATTCCGATGTTTTCAATCATTAGAATCGCGCCTGGGGACTGAAAGAACGCGGCCATGGCATATGCGGCAACGCCGGAACTTGGGAATGGCAGGCCCGCGCGCGCCTCTAGGGCGCTACCTCGCGACGCCCGGAGGGAAATGGAATTCCGCCGAGCACGCGCGCACAGCAAGACCGTGTTCGTTCTCAAGGCCGCGCTTCCGCTCATGGCCGCCTTGATGCTTGGCCTCTTTGCGCTGCCGTCCTTCTTGCAAACTTCCATCGACAATGGGCGGGGAACAGCAACGGCAGGGGGCATTACGGTCACGCCAGGCGCGCTTAAGATGCTCGAGGCCCATGTCAGGGGCGTAAGCGAAAAAGGAGAGCCCTACGACATTACCGCCGATACGGCCACGCAGGCCGCAGGCACCCCCGATCTCATGTATCTCGAAGTGGTGCACGGAAAGCTGAGCGGCTCCGATGGCAAGATATCGACGCTAACCGCGCCGGACGCCACGCACAATAGCAAGGCGGAGGAGATCGCATTCGACAACGGCATGGTGGTGACACGCGATGGGGGCATGAGCGCAACCTTTGAAAAGGCGACTGCTTACATGAAGCTCCAAACCCTGATCTCCAAAACGCCTGTTGTGGTCCGCCTTCATGAGAGCACGATTAATGCAGAGACTATGACGCTGTATTGGGGCGAGAACCGCGCCATTTTTGTGGGAAACGTCCGCACCCATATCGAGCGCGAACCGGCTACGGCGGCGCCGGTACAGCCGGCAAATGGGGCCGGCGCCGTACGCGGTGACGTAACAATAGGATTTACGAGCAACTCAAATGGCATGCGGTAGACAGCGTAACAGAGAAGCGCGGCAGAGATTGGCTTTCGGAGCCGCCGCCGGCGCGTTTGCCGCGGCACTCGCGCTGTCCGCCCCCGCCGCTTGGGCGCAGACGCCCACCAGCGGCTTTAGCAGCCTTAACAATGGCGCCGACTCCAAAAAGCCCATCGATATCGAGTCCGACAGACTGGAGGTCGACGACAAGAAGCACATAGCGATCTTCATCGGCAATGTCTCGGCAACCCAGGGGGACAATAATCTCAAAGCGCCGCGGCTGGAGGTTTTCTACGAGAACGCCGATCAACTGGCGGCGGCGGATAAGGGCGGGCAAGCCTCCAAAGCGGCCAAGCCCGTGAAAACTGCGGCCGCTAGCGCAAGCGCGCCGGGAGATCCGATGTCGGGCGGCCAAATCAAGTTCATCCATGCCATGGGTGGAAGAGTCGTGGTAACGAGCACGAAGGATGAGCAGGAAGCGGCAGGGGACGACGCCATTTACGACGTCAAAGCGCAGCTTGTCACCATGACTGGCAACGAAGTTGTGCTCACGCAAGGCCTGAACAAAGTGAAAGGTGTCAAGCTTGTCATCGATCTTTCAACTGGCAAGGCGACCGTCACGCCGGGCAAACACCGCATAAGTGCTGTTTTCCAGCAGCAGACGGGGACGGATGGTAAACCGCTCTTGTCCGGCGAGCCAAAGAAAAATGACGCCTCGCAGCCCGCTCACAAGGCTGCACCGCCTAAACAAGACGCCGCACCCGGGCCCGGTTGGCAAACGCAAAGCCGCTAAAGGTTTGAAAGTTAACTCATATGACGCTTCTCGATAGACGCACATCAAAGCCTGGCCAAGCACCAAGCCCGGCGAGGTTGCGCGCTCAGCCCCTGGCCGAAGCCCAAGGCACCCCGCAGGCTACGGGCAGCAAGCGCGAATGGCTTACCGTCCAGGGGGTCAAGAAGACCTTCAAAAAGCGCATGGTTGTCAAAGGTGTAAGCATAAACCTAAAACGCGGCGAATCCGTCGGCCTGCTGGGCCCTAACGGCGCGGGTAAGACGACCGTTTTTTATATGATTACCGGCCTCATCAAACCTGACGAAGGCTCGGTTCACATCGATGGCTACAACGTCACCAGATTGCCGATGTACCGGCGCGCCAGGCTTGGCATCGGCTATCTGCCGCAAGAGGCGTCCATTTTCCGCGGCCTTTCCGTCGAGGACAACATCCTGGCAGTCCTCGAGGTGACGGAGCCGAATAGAAGAGAGAGGAAACGGCGCCTGGACGAGCTTCTGGAAGAGTTCAAAATCGGGCGCCTGCGGAAATCTCCCTCGATAGCCTTGTCGGGCGGCGAGCGCCGGCGCTGCGAAATTGCGCGCGCGCTTGCGAGCCGGCCGGCCTATATGCTCCTCGACGAGCCCTTCGCGGGCATCGATCCTCTTGCCATAAATGATATCAGAACCCTCGTGCGCCACTTAACCGATCTTGGCATCGGCGTTCTCATAACGGACCATAATGTGCGCGAAACCCTGGACTTAATTGACCGTGCATATATCATCTACGATGGCCAGGTGCTGACCGAGGGCACCCCTGCCGAGGTCGTCGCGAACGAGGACGTGAAGCGCGTCTACCTTGGCGATATGTTCTCGAAGCGCGATGCCGGGCCATAGGGCGTTCGTTATTCCGGTGGGACACAGGTGCTGCATCTAAGGCTTGAGCCGCGTCAAACTCAGAAGCTGGTCATTACGCCGCAGCTGCGGCAGGCCATCAAGCTTCTGCAGTTTTCGGCGTTGGAGCTGCAGTCCTACATCGAGAACGAGATTCGCGAGAATCCGCTGCTTTCCGCCGCCACCGAAGACGCCGCGGCTCCTGGCGATGTCCCTGAGATCGCTGTAAACGGGAATGGCGAGGCCGATGTTCCCGCCTTCGACACCCGCGACAACAAAGCGGCAATTGAGATCAATCAGGACTATGAACCGCAAAGCCCCGGCGACGCGGTTTACGAAGCGGAAGCCCCCGCCTTCTCGTACGATGCGGGCGGCGAGTGGGGCGCCCTGTCCGGCCCCGCTCCCTCCGGCGAAGAATACGACCCGCTGGCGACGGCTACACCCAGCGTCTCGCTCGCCAGCTATTTGAACGAGCAGGCTCACCTCGCGTTCTCGAGCCCGCAAGACAAATTCGTTGCCTCCTACCTGATCGACCTCGTGGATGCCGGCGGCTATATCCGCACACCGCTTGAAGAGGTCGCGGCCGCCCTCTCAATTGAGATGGAGGAGGTGGAGCGCGTTCTTGGGGTGCTGCAAAGCTTCGACCCGCCCGGCATTTGCGCGCGGGATCTGGCCGAGTGCCTGGCGCTGCAGCTCAAAGAGAAAAACCGCTACGACCCGTTCATGGAGCGCCTCCTAGACAATCTCGATCTCATTGCGGCCTGCGATTTCCAGCGCCTGCGAAAACTCTGCGGCGTGGACCAGGACGATATGCGCGAAATGATCGCCGAACTGCGCCAGCTCAACCCGAAGCCGGGTGCGGGCTTCGAGACGGCCGAGGTCGAAACGCTGGTGCCGGACGTGATCGTCAAGCGCGGCCCCGATGGCGCCTGGAAGGCGGATCTGAACCCGAACGCCGCCCCCTCGCTCGCCGTGGATCGCGCCTATTACGCCAGCCTCAAGAAGCGCTGCCGCTCCGATGCCGACCGCTCCTATTTGAGCGACCGGCTCAGCTCGGCCAACTGGCTCGTCAAAAGCCTGGAGCAGCGCCTTTCGACCATCCTCAAGGTGGCAACCGCCGTCGTCGAGGAGCAATCGGCCTTTTTCGATCGCGGCGTGCGGCATTTGAAGCCCCTGAACCTGCGTCAGATCGCCACCAAAATCGGCATGCACGAATCCACCGTCAGCCGCGTCACCTCCAACAAGGCGATTGCGACGCCGCGCGGCATTTTCGAAATGAAGTATTTCTTTACAAGCGCCATCGCTTCCGTCACCGCGTCAGCCGAGGCGCACTCGTCCGAAGCCGTCCGCGACCGCATCAAGGAGCTCATTTTGAACGAGCAGGCGGAGGAAATCCTGTCGGACGACCGGATCGTGACGCTGCTGAAAACCGAGGGTATCGAAATCGCGCGGCGCACGGTCGCCAAATACCGCGAGGCGCTGCGCATCCCCTCCTCCGCCTCCCGCCGCCGGCAGAAGCGCGCCGCCGCGGCTTGATATTCCGCCGCCGCGGCTCAGCCCGGATAAAGTATCCGTTAACCTCATTCTTGCGGTTTTCTTGGCCGGCATGCCGAAATCCTTCCGGTTTGCTTCAGCGGCCATTATAGCAGCAACATCTTTTCAAATTATGAAGCCACCAGCTAACGCATTGATAACACATGGGAAACATAACTTGCTTCGCGCTGCTTGCCCGCGCAAAATGCACCGTCGCATGGTTAATTTCAAATCTGCGAATATATTTTATAGTATTTTGGAGTCGTAGAAATCGACCTAAAGTGGCAAAAGATTCGCAGAAAGACGGCGGCGGAAAATATGCGGCGAGCGCGTTTACCATCCGCGCATTTACCAAGATAGGCGCCTTACGGGGCTTAACCGTCCTTTAAACCATAGCGATGTTGCGCCGTTGGAAGACCCCCTCACCCCAACCCTCTCCCCAAGGGGAGAGGGAGCACGGCATGCCCGTTGAGAAGGCGTCCCCTCGCCCCTTGGGGAGAGGGAAAGGGTGAGGGGGTCTTCGCGAAGCAATCAACTGGATCCGGGGTGAGGGGGCTATTTCTGCCGCTTGCGCAGGCGTGAGCCTTGTTGCATTGTCCGGAAATTGGACAGTCCGGTTTGTTGGGGCGCGGCATGCTGCGGACGGTTATCCAGGTTTTTATATGCTTTTTGCTGCTTGGCAGCGCTTTAGCCGCGCATGCCGATACGCGGCTGGCGCTGCTCATCGGCAATCAGAACTACAGCGCCACGGTCGGCCCGCTCAAAAACCCTCACCAGGACGTGGCGCTGATCGAGGCGTCGCTTAAAAAGCTGGGCTTCACGGTCACGGTCTTGCGCGACGCCGATTACCGCGCCATGGACATCGCCTTGAAGCGCTATGTCCGCGAACTGCGGGGCGCGGGACCGGGCGCGCTCGGCTTTTTCTACTATTCCGGCCACGGTGCGGCCAATGCCGAGACGCAGATCAACTATCTCATTCCAACCGACGTGGCGAGCGCCGAAGACAACAGCATCTGGGATCAATCCTTCCAGCAGCACCAGATCATCGGCATGCTGAGCAGCCAAGCCAAACAGGCCACGCAATTCGTGGTGTTCGACGCCTGCCGCAACGAACTGCACCTATCCGCCCCCGCGGCGAAAGCGATTGGGGCGGAGAAAGGCTTTGTGCCGGTTGCGAGTACGCCCGGCTTGCTGATCGCCTACGCGACGGCGCCAAACCAGACCGCATCCGACGCTGGAGACGGCGGCGGGCCTTACGCCAAGGTACTGGCCGAGGAACTTCTGAAGCCCGGCGTCGAGGCCGTCGAAATGTTCCGCCATGTGCAGATCCGGGTGAAGCAAACGATTGGGCAGGACCCGTGGCTGTCGTTTCCATCGCTGGCGCCGGTCTACCTTGCCGGCCGCGAGCAGGCGGCGCCCGCAGGGCCGCTGCCCGCCGACGCGCAGGCATGGAGCCTGGTGCAGAATTCCGGCAGCGAGGCCGTGCTGGAGGAGTACATCCGCCGCTTCCCCGATAGCGTCTATGCAGGGTTTGCAAAGGCGCGGTTGGAGGAGCTGAAGGCCAATAAGCCTACGTCCTGGTGGCCGTGGTCAGCGGGCAAGCCGGCAGAGGCCGGGAAACCCCAAGACGCGCAGGCACCCGCCGCGCCCGCAGAGCCGGCGCTTGCGCCGAAGGACACGCAGGTGGCCGTTGTTGCGCCGCTGCCCGCCCCAGCGGTCCCGGCCGAACCGGCGTGCGACGGGCTGCTCGTGGCAGTGGCGTCAGGGAAAAGCCCGTGCATCAAGCCGGGCTCGGGCAAGAGCTTCCAGGATTGCCCCGATTGCCCGGAGATGGTGATTGCCCCGGCGGGCAGCTTCTCCATGGGCTCGCCCGGGAGCGAGCCGGAGCAACAAAGCAATGAGAGTCCGCAGCATGTAGTCAGGATCGGTGAGCCTTTTGCGGTTGGCCGGTTCGCGGAGACGCGGGACGAGTTCGAGGCCTTCGTGAAGGACAGCGGCCATAGTCTGGACGGCGGCTGTTATGTTTGGACCGGAAGCGAATGGAAGCAGGATAGTGCCAAATCGTTCCGCTCGCCGGGCTTCGCGCAAACGGGATCGCATCCGGTTGTCTGCGTGAATTGGAACGATGCACAGGCCTATGTGGCGTGGCTGTCGAA
>JBKQNN010000274.1:0-10336 GCA_052145975.1 Rhodomicrobium sp.
CCTACTCGGCCGGAAGGGCTTGCGCTCCGCGCAATTCGGGCGCGGCGGCAATCCTGGGTTGATCGGCCACATCCACCGGCTCATCGCCACGGATGGTCCGGATGACGTTATAGGCCATGATTAGCATACCGAGCAGGAAGATCGAGCCGCCGGTAGCACGGATGATGTAGTAGGGATGCATCGCATCGACGCTCTCCACGAAGGAGTATTGAAGAATGCCGAGGCTGTCGGTTGCACGCCACATCAGGCCTTGCATGATGCCGGACACCCACATCGCGGTGATGTAAAGCAGGATGCCGAGCGTCGAGATCCAGAAGTGCCATTCAACCAGCCTTTGTGAATAAAGGCCCTGACGCTTCCACAGCCACGGAACGAGGCAGTAGACGGCGCCCATCGAGATCATGCCAACCCAGCCGAGCGCACCGGAGTGCACGTGGCCGATGGTCCAGTCGGTGTAGTGCGACAGCGAGTTCACTGCGCGTATGCTCATCAGCGGCCCTTCGAAGGTCGACATGCCGTAGAAGGCAACCGACACGACAAGGAAGCGCATCACAGGATCGGTGCGGAGCTTATCCCACGCGCCCGACAGGGTCATAAGGCCGTTGATCATGCCGCCCCAGGAAGGCATCCACAGGATGACCGAGAAGGTCATGCCAAGCGTCTGCGCCCAGTCCGGCAGAGCCGTATAATGCAGATGGTGCGGGCCTGCCCAGATGTAGGTGAAGACCAGCGCCCAGAAGTGGACGATGGAGAGCCTGTAGGAGTAAACTGGCCGCTCCGCGCGCTTCGGCACGAAGTAGTACATCATGCCAAGGAAGGCCGCGGTCAGGAAGAAGCCCACCGCGTTGTGGCCGTACCACCATTCCGTCATCGCGTCTTGAACGCCCGAGAACGCACTGTAGCTCTTCGTGCCCAGGAACGAGACCGGGACAGCCAAGTTGTTCCCAATGTGCAGCACCGCAATCGTGACGATGAAGGCCAGGTAGAACCAGTTCGCGACGTAGATGTGCGATTCCTTGCGCTTCATGAGCGTGCCAAGGTACACAAGCAGGTACGCGACCCACACGACCGTGATCCAGAGGTCGGTATGCCATTCCGGCTCCGCGTACTCTCTAGCCTGAGTGACGCCGAAGATGTAGCTGGTGGCGGCCTGGAGGATCATGATCTGCCAGCCCCAGAATACAAACCAGGGCAGCCAGCGGCCGAACAGGCGCGTCCGGTTGGTGCGCTGCACGATGTAGAAAGACGTTGCAAAAAGTGCGCTACCGCCGAAAGCGAAGATCACCGCGTTCGTATGGAGCGGACGAAGCCGCCCAAAGGTGGTCCAGGGCAAGTCGAGGTTCAGCGCAGGGAAGGCAAGCTGCCATGCGATGATAGCGCCGACAAGCATGCCTACGACGCCCCAAAGCACCGTGGCGATCGTGGCGTACTTCACGACATTGTCGGAATACGACTTAAGATCCATTGTTTCAGTGCTGCTGAACACTTTGCCGGCCATGAAAATGGCGCCGAGCAAAGAAAAAACAGCAATGATACCGAAGTGTAACTGGAACACTGGATCTGGCGATTTTAATACTACGAATGATCCGAGGGCTACACCCCCGAGGGTGACGAGCAACGCCACCCAATCGAAGAGAGCGGCGCCCCCCCCTTTTCTGCTCGCGACTTCCATTGATTCTTCTCCCGTTATCGAAACCGGCAGCCGGGGTTGCCCTCATCCCATCGCCGGGACCATTGCGACGGCCCAGAATATGGGCTCGTTGATCTTGATCAAGTCCGGGTGCGGGCTCCCCGGCGCGACCCTAGCGGGCCATTCGCTTGGGAAGAAGAGGCCCCATTGTCGCATGAGCCTACGGCGGAGGGGTAAATTGCCGCGCGCCCTTGATCTCGATCAAAGCGGGACGCGCTCCCGGGGGCATGCTGAACATCCGGGGAAGTGGCGAATCGGGTAGATGGTGGAAGCGAAGGCCGGAAAATACAGGGATCGCGGCGCAACCGGACTGCAGCCCTTGGGGGAGGCCTTCCTCGCGATGCTCGATCGCGACCAGCGGCGTCTAATGCGTCTATGCGCCGCGCTTGAAAAGCTCGCCGACGGGCTGCCGCAAAGCTGCGCCAGCCCGAAAACCGCCCGCCTGCTCGCATTTATGGATAGCGCCTACGACAGGCACATTTTCCTGCACGAAAAGTGTCTATTTCCGCTCGTTAGGAGCCTTGCCGGAACGAGGGCGGGCATTGAACCTATTCTCGCTCAGCTCGAATACGAACACGCCTCCGACCATGGCTCGGTGCATGAGATAACCTCGGCGTTTCTCAACGGCCCCAGCGGCGAAGCGAAACCCGATGCCTGCGTGCTTGGCTTTTCGCTCCGCTCCTTTTTTGAGAACTGCCGCCGGCATCGGGCTTGGGAGACGAACATCCTTTATCCAATCGCGCAGGATCTGCTCGTAGACGGGGCGGCGGCGGCCCGGCACGGCGCTCTGCTGCGTATGTCCCTGGGGTTCGGTGTGTAATACCGGATCCGGCTGATCGCTTCGCATAGCGCCCGCAAAAGACCCCTCACCCTGTCCCTCTCGGCAAGCTCGCCTTGGCGAGCTTGCAGCTTAGAGTGTCCGCATTCGCAAGCGAATTCGGATGGGGGCGCGGGGACGCCCTCTCAACGGCTGCGAGCGGAGTCCCTCTCCCATTGGGGAGAGAGACAGAGTGAGGGGGGCTTCGTGAACTACTCAATCGGATTCGGTATAATATCGCCTGGCAAAGCTACGCTGCCGAAGCGTCGTATGCTGCCTCTCGCAGGGCGCGAACGTCGGGAATGACGATTTCGCGGTAGTTGACGAGCTCGATGACGCCCTTCGTTTTCAGCCGCGTCATCTGGCGGCTGACGGTTTCGATCGTGAGCCCGAGGCAATCGGAGATTTCGGCCCGCGATAGCGGCAATTGAAAACGTATGCCGCTCGTACTTTTCGTGTGCGGGCATTCCATATTCGGCACGCGTTTGGCGATCATGAGCAGAAAGCTGGCAACGCGTTCCTCCGCCTTTTTGCGCGCAAGCAGGAGCATCCATTCCTGGCAGGCATCGAGTTCGGTAAGCGTGAACTGGAAAAGACGGTGCTCCAGCCCGTGATGATCCGGCAGCAGTTTCTCGAAGCCGGCCGCCGGGAACGCGCAAAGCTCAACGTCGGTGGCTGCCTCCGCGAAGTAGGGATTGTCTTCACGGAAAGCCCTGCCCAAAAAATCCGAGGCAAAAAGCAAGCCGATGATATGCTGCCGTCCGTCGTCGAGCGTCTTGGTGAGCTTCACCACCCCCGAAACAATGTTGGCGAAAATGGTGTGAGCCTCGCCTTCGCCCAGGATCGTTTGCCCCGCCGCTACCAAACGCCGCCTCGATAGGCGGTTCAGAGCGTTTATTTCGTCCGCGCTGAGCGCGTCGCAAATCGCTCTATTCCGGATCGTGCAGGCGCAGCAGCGCGGTGCATTCTCGACGTAGGACAAAGACTTCTCCTCACTCGCGGCGCTGTCTGCCTCACCGGGGAACACCAGCGTATGTTAACAACAGAATGGGCGCGATGAGAAGCGAAGTTTGATCTAGGTCAAGCAGGCCATTCGCAGGGATTGCCCCGCTTCCGCCGGGTGGCTACCCTTGCGGCAAACATGGAATGCCATCGTTGCTGGACGCGCTGGAGCGCCGGACGCTGCGAAGCAATCGGCGGGGTTTGCGTCAAAGCCCTTCGAAGAGCGCTGTCGACAGATAGCGCTCGGCGAAAGAAGGGACGATAATCACGATGTTCTTGCCCTCGTTCTCGGGGCGTGAGCCGGCCTCGATCCCGGCCGCGATAGCCGCGCCAGAAGAGATGCCAACCGGGATGCCCTCCAGCCGCGCCACTTGGCGGGCCATCTCGACAGCGCTCTGGCTATGCACTCGCACGACCTCGTCGATCACCTGGATGTCGAGAACGCGAGGGAGAAAGCCCGTGCCGATGCCTTGAATTTTATGAACCCCCGGGCGGCCGCCCGAGAGCACCGGAGATTCCGCCGGCTCGACAGCGATCATTCTCAGTCCCGGCTTGCGTGGCTTGAGCCCCCATCCTATGCCTGTGATCGTGCCGCCTGTGCCCACTCCGCAAACAACCGCGTCCACGGTGCCTTCGGTGTCGTTCCAGATTTCCTCGGCCGTTGTCAGCCGGTGGATCTCAGGGTTGGCGGGGTTCTCGAATTGCTGGGGCATGACGGAGTAGGGTATGGTTGTGAGCAGTTCCTCCGCTTTGAGAATCGTACCTCTCATGCCCTGAGCGGCGGGGGTTAAAACCACCTTGGCGCCAAGCAGTGCCAGCATTTTGCGGCGCTCGATAGACATCGATTCAGGCATGACCAGGATCAAGCGGTAGCCAAGTGCCGCGGCCACAAAGGCCAGTGCGATACCGGTGTTGCCCGAAGTGGGCTCGATGAGAACGGTCTTTCCGGGCTGGATCTTTCCTTCCCGCTCCATCGCCTGGATCATGTGGAGGCCAATACGGTCTTTCACGCTTGCGATCGGGTTAAAAAATTCGAGCTTTGCAAGCAAATTGGCCCCAACCCGGTACATACGGGCAAGTTTATCGAGGCGGACTAGGGGCGTATCTCCTATCGTATCCGCTATCGAATCGTAGATACGGCCTCTGCCTGGGGCTCGATTGCTCCCCCTAACCAGGACACTCTGATCCATTACGCCTCCCATTACTCGTTCATAAATTATACCGGACGTGAGCTAGAGCGCCAGCCGGTAAGTTGTAATAAAAGTAGGAAAAGGATATTATAATATTTTGAATAAGAAAGCCAGGCACATAAAACCCTCGAACGGGCGGATTTGATGGAAGCGCGTCATCCCGGATAGCCGCAAAGCCGGTTCCGGTATGACTGGCTTCCATCGAGGCTATCGCGCCAGATTAAATAATTTTGGCCAGCCGCAAACGTGCCCTTATGCGGGAGTTCCGCTCTTGTGCAGCGCGAAATTGCGCGCTAATGCTTCGCTTTAAGCCACCTCAAACGAAAACCAAGATGGCCAACAAAATGTGGGGCGGGCGTTTCGAAACGAAGCCCGCCGAGATTATGGAGGAAATCAATGCCTCCATCTCGTTCGACCGGCGCCTTTACGCCGAGGACATTCGCGCAAGTCAGGCCCACGCCAATATGCTCTGCGCCTGCGGCATTCTCACCGATGAGGAGGCCGAAGCCATCGCCGGCGGGCTCGATGCCGTCCGTGCCGGGATCGAGGAAGGCCGCTTCGAGTTCCGCCGCGAATATGAGGACATCCACATGGCGGTGGAGGCGCGCCTCAAGGAGCTGATCGGCCCGGTTGCGGGCAAGCTTCACACCGCGCGCTCACGCAACGATCAGGTCGCCACCGATTTCAGGCTCTATATCCGTGGGGCCATCGATCGCCTCGACAGCCAAATCGCCGGCCTTCAGCTCGCGCTGGCACGCAAGGCGGAAGCCCATGCGGGCACGCTCATGCCGGGCTTCACACATTTGCAAACCGCGCAGCCGGTCACCTTCGGCCATCATTGCCTCGCATACGTAGAGATGCTGGCGCGCGACCGCGGCCGGTTCGCCGATGCGAGAAAGCGGGTGAACGAATCGCCGCTCGGCGCCGCGGCGCTGGCCGGCACGTCCTTCCCCATCGACCGGCATATGACTGCGGCCGAGCTTGGCTTCGAGCGGCCCATGGCCAACTCGCTGGACGCGGTGTCTGCGCGCGATTTCGCCCTCGAAACGCTGGCGGCGGCCTCGATCTGTGCGGTGCATCTATCGCGGCTCGCCGAGGAGATCGTGATCTGGTTCAGTGCCGGTTTCGGCTTCATCAAGCTCTCGGACAGCTTTACGACCGGCTCCTCGATTATGCCGCAAAAGCGGAACCCCGATGCCGCCGAGCTGGTGCGCGCGAAGGCTGGGCGTATCGCCGGGGCCTTCGCCGGGCTACTTATGGTGATGAAGGGCCTGCCGCTCGCCTACTCGAAGGACATGCAGGAAGATAAGGAGGCCGTGTTCTCAGCCGTCGATGCGCTGTCGCTCGGGCTCGCAGCTATGGCGGGCATGATCGAGGATATGCAACCAGACGCGCAGAAAATGCACGCGGCAGCCTCGCTTGGCTTTTCGACTGCAACCGATCTCGCGGACTGGCTCGTACTGCACGCCAAGCTGCCGTTCCGCGAAGCCCATCACGTTACGGGCCGCATCGTCAAGGCCGCGGAGAAGGCTGGCGTCGATCTCGCCCATCTGCCGCTCGCCGCCATGAAAAAGATCGAACCCCGCATCGATGCGCACGTCTTCGAGGTGCTGAATATCGAAAAATCTGCCGCCAGCAGGCGCAGCTTTGGGGGCACAGCACCGGAAAATGTGCGCGATGCCGCGAAAATTTGGCTGAAGACGCTGGAGTTGGACGAAAGTTCGGGCTAAGAAAGTGTATCTATGGCGAAGTTCCGGCTACGCCGCAACGGGGATGATATGGCTCGCATCGCGCGTAATTTGATTCTGGCATTGAGCGTCGCTGTGCTCCTAGCCGCTTGCGGCAAGCAGGGGGAGTTGCAAAGGCCAGCTCCGCCTCCAGATATGCAGACGGACCCGAAAAACCCGAAGGCGGCGAATCCGGAGCGCCCGTTCGTTTTGGACTCGCTCATTCGCTAGAGATAACGGGCCGTTGCTCGTATGCATTATTTCGACTATCGCAACGGCATCCTGCATGCCGAGGACGTGGCGCTGGACGCAATCGCGCGCGCTATTGGCACGCCTTTCTATTGCTATTCCTCGGCAACCATAGAGCGGCATTACCAAGTCTTCGCCGGAGCGTTCGCGGCCTGCGATGCGCTCGTCTGCTACTCCATCAAGGCGAACTCCAACCTTTCCGTCATCCGGACACTGGCCAGGCTCGGTTCCGGCGCGGACGTGGTTTCCGAGGGCGAAATCCACCGCGCGCTTGCCGCTGGAATTCCGCCGGAAAAGATCGTGTTTTCCGGCGTCGGCAAGACCCGCGGCGAGATGGCCTTCGCGCTCGATGCCGGCATTTTCGGCTTCAACGTCGAGTCCGAGGCCGAACTTCGGAGCTTAAGCGAGGTTGCGTCCTCGCGCGGAGCAACCGCCCGGATCGCCTTTCGCATCAACCCGGATGTCGACGCGAAGACCCACGCCAAGATCTCCACGGGCAAAGCCGAGCATAAATTCGGCATCGGCTGGCGCGAGGCCCCGGCGCTTTATGCGCTCGCCCGGACGATGCCGGGGCTTTCGGTCGAAGGCGTGCACATGCACATCGGCAGCCAAATCACCAGCATTGAGCCGTTCCGGGATGCGTTCGGGCTGCTCGCGAGCCTCGTCGAGGAGCTGCGCCGCGACGGGCACACAATCTCCTTCGTGAATTTGGGCGGGGGCCTCGGCATCCCCTATCGCTGGGACCAGGACGGCCCGCCGCTGCCCGAACACTACGCCGAAGTGACCGTCACGGTGGCCCAGCGGCTCGGGGCGAAGCTGCTGTTCGAGCCGGGCCGCGTCATCATGGGCAACGCCGGGCTACTCGTGACACGGGTGATTTACATAAAGCAGGGCGCGGGCAAGCGCTTCGTCATCGCCGACGCCGGCATGAACGACCTCGTGCGGCCCACGCTCTACGACGCCTACCACGATATCTGGCCCGTGCAGGAGGCACTGCGGCACGGCAGCATGTCCCGCGCTGACTTAGTTGGCCCCGTTTGCGAGACCGGCGATTTCATCGCCAAGGACCGGCCGCTGCCCGAACTCGCTTCCGGCGACCTGCTCGCGATCATGACCTCCGGCGCTTACGGCGCGGTGCAGGCTTCGGCCTATAATTCGCGCCGGCTCGTGCCCGAGGTGCTGGTCCACGGCGCGGACTACGCCGTCGTGCGCCCCCGTCCGTCATACGAGGAAATGCTGAAGGCCGAGATTATAGCGCCCTGGCTGCGCTAAGCGGGAAGGCCACTTTTGCGAACTCTGCTTAGGTTGCGCGTGCCAGGTTCGTGTCCGTGCGCCTGCGGCGCGCTTCGGCGAGCTGCCCGTCCGTCAATTCAAACGGGCTGCTATCCTGCTGCTCAATGAGCGCAGGCATTCCGGCGGCATCCGGCTGCCGTTCGTGCGGCCCGCGCTGGACCCGTTCAAAATTGACGTCCGGCTCCCCGTCGATCATGAGCACAATCTCGCGCGAGGCTCGTTGGATGCGAGCGCGATCTGTACGGCGTCCTCGTCTTGCACTTCAACCAGTTGCCGAGCGGCATCCCGTGCAATTTCCATTGTTTCGGCGATCGTGCAGCCTTGCACGGCGAGGCCGGGCACGTCATCCGATGTTCCGATGTAAAAGCCCTCGGGCAACTTTTCGATGTGCAGATTGACGATGTGTTTCATATCTATTCAACCTCATATCTGGTGAAGATTATACAGATAGCTGCGCTGCAAACACTTTACCGCCATCCGATCCAGCGGAAGCTTTTGAAAACCGCCGGCTTACTTGAGCGGCGGTATTGCCTCTCATCAGGTTCGTTACATCTCTCAGGAAGTGGGCGATTAAGCTCAACAGGCCTATCATCCTAATCTATAGAGTCCTTATCGATATCACCGATTAAATCGCCATGACCGATTTGCCTTGCTAACACCTCTCCTTTGGCCGCGATGGTTAGGGTTAGATAGCGCAGAATGGATAACAAACATGTGAAACTGAGTTGCCGCCTTACGTATAAGGTCCGATCCATTGACGCAATCCAACGCAGAGCGGCATCGTTTTGTTCCAAAACGGCAAATCACCTTGCTGAATAAGTTAGGCCCATGACTCTGTCAAGCGTCAATTTTGGCACACATGCCTTCCCCCGCGCGAAGCGAGCGAACTTCGCCGCATCGAGCGCGGTGCCGCCGGGACGGCGGCGCTTTCGTCCTCGCAGGTATGGAAATCGCCTTTGCTCCGGTCCCTTTAAGTTGAATCAGCCGCAATAGGCACGGCTCGGCACCTCACGGGCGCTCAGCGTATTGCTAGAAACTCATCGGACGAGATGCCAGCCTGTTTCAAGATCGCGCGAAGAGTGCCTTCGGGCAAATTGCCCGGATGATTTGGGATTGCCGTGTACCTGAGCGTCGAAGGATTCCGCCAGATTTCGTGCGAGCCAGCACCTTGCCGGTGAAACTCGAACCCCGAATTAGTTTGAGCCGCCGCACGATTTCGCGATAACGGAAGCCGGCGAGCCTGCCCATCAGAGCGCAAGCAGCATCGGATAGTCGAATTCTTCTTTGGCAGGTGCAAGCGCTGCCCTCGCCGCATCCTCGCCCTGCGCTTCGATCAGCTTCTTCGCGATATCGCGAGCGATTTCAATGGTTTCGGCTATCGTGCGGCCTTGGGCTACCAAGCCTTGCACGTCATCGGACGTGGCGAGATAAACGCCTTCTGGCAGCTTTTCGATATGCAGATTGACGATGTGTTCCATGTCTGGAACATAACTCAAGTGAGATAATTTGGCCAGACGGCAACCTGACGAACCACAGATCAAGGCAATCGGCCAGATCAGCAACAACGCTCAGGCTTGCTCGCCGAAGCCGCCCGCGCCGAACTCGGCCGCCGCCGCGCTTGATGCCCAAAATCAATCTAACTTTGGGGTCTTAGGAACTCTTGCCTCGATAGTTGTTCTCTAATGTACGGCTCCGTGAGTTCGCCGATTCCTACACCGCGAACCGGGGGACGACCGCGGATCCCTCGCTCAAGACTTTCCGGGCGGACGACGTAGGACCAGCGATCTTTTCCTGCGCCATGGGCAATATCGAGCGGAAATAGATTATGTATCTCCGTTACAGGCACTACGAAAAAGCGCCACTGATATGGGTCAAGGTGATTGGCTTGTTCCGGCAGGTGTTCAGGATGATCTGCAAGGATAAAGACATCACATAGATATCCTTTACCCTCACATGGAATATCGGGGTTAGCTTCCCGAAAATAAGGTGGGACCGGTTTGCAGGCCAGAACCCATTGCCGTTCTGACTTATGACCGGCCTTGGACCAGGTTTGAAGCGCTGCGGTGTTTTTTACTTGGATTCTTATTCGATCTGGCAAAGGCCTATTGACAGGACCAAATTGCAGATCCCAAGGATGCCAGCCACTACTCACAAGACTGCATGCAGGGCCGAGCGCTTCGGCTAGCAACGCCTCCAACCAATAACCGCGAAGATTGTTATCTATTAGAGGGCCTTCTAGAAACTCTTTTATATATCGGCGGGTTCACTAGTGTCCCAACGTTCTCTGATTGTGACGATATAAGTCATTGATGAGGCATGGATAACAGCCATTTACCGGCGTTATCGACTTGAATTTTTTCCGGTTTTT
>JBKQNN010000275.1:0-2868 GCA_052145975.1 Rhodomicrobium sp.
GGGCTCACCACGCGGCTGTTCCTGCGCATCGGCCAGAAGCCTTACGATACGCTTTGCCACCTCATCTATCCTGCCTCCACGCCCTGGCATGCAAAATCGGATACCGCCCTGATCCTGACCTCCAGCAAGGGCGAGGAAATCGCGCGGGCGCGTGCCGCCATCCCCTGCAGCGGCTCCTATCATTGGCGAGTGAGCGAAACATTCGAGGCCAAGGCGCTCGAAGCGGCAGGCGAAGGCGCTTACGTCACGATCCGCGACACCACCTGCCGGCTGTTCGGCTATCACGGCCTCGTCCGCGGGGAGACCGCGTTCAGCCTCGACCATATGTTCGGGTTCTAGCCCGCGGCGATGTTTCCCCTGGAAAGCCCCTATGGATATTCTTATATGTAGTTCCGGGGGGCGGCGCTATGGACATTCTGATTGTTGGCACAGGCATCATCGGGACGATTTACGGCTGGGCTTTCAAGGAAGCCGGGCTGAACGTGGCCCATTGGGTGCGCCCCGGGCGGAAAGCCGGCCTTAGTCAAGGTATCCGCCTGGATGTCCTCGACATGCGCAAGAACCACCCGCACCGGCGGGCTACCATCTATTATCCCGAGGCCCTTGAGAGCCTCCCAGATGGCCGCTCCTTCGGCTTGGTCCTGGTAGCCACAAAGCATTACCAAGCCGCGGCGGCGGTAGCCCAGCTTAAGGATCTACTTCCGCACGCACTCTTCCTGATGTTCTGCGCGAATTGGGACGGGCCGGGAGAAATCGAAAGCCTGATCCCAGGCCGCCACCTTTGGGGTTATCCCGTTGCCTCCGGCGGCTACGAGGGCGAAACGCTCATGGCCAGCATGCTTGGCCGCGTCCAGCTGGGCGAGTGCAAGGGAGGGGAAAGCTCTCGCTTGACTGAGACTGCCGACCTTTTCACGAAGGCCGGAATGAGGGTCGAAATCCAGGAGAACATCATCCATTGGCTTTGGGTGCATCACGCCATCAACGGCGGCACTCTCGGCGCCACCATCGCGGCGGGCGGGCTCCGGCCCATGGCGCGCAGCTGGCGATGGCTGAAAACGGCAGGGGCGGCGGGTAGAGATGCCCTGCGTGTCGCGGAGAAGAAGGGCGTGGACCTGAACCGCTTCGAGCAGGCGCGGATATTCATGAAATGGCCGGCTTGGCTAGGCATACCCTTTTATGCCTACATGCTTAACTGCACCGAACACGGGAAAAGAACCCTGGAGGCCAGTCATTTCGACCATAGTCCGGAGGAAATGAAGCGCTATTTCTTCGACGTGCTGAATACCGCCAGAGCGTTAGGATTCGCCGTCCCGCACTTGAACGAGCTGGAGCCAGCCGTGCAGGCTTGGAAGGCTGAGGTATAGCACTACCGTCACGCCCCTCACCCTGTCCCTCTCCCCGTGGGAGAGGGGACGCCCGAACAACGGGCACAGTGGAACTCCCTCTCCCATTGGGAGAGGGACAGGGTGAGGGGTATTGCGCGCGGTGTGGATCGCGGACCTCAGTCACTCCTGGCTGCCTACGGAAGGATCAAGCGGCAGCGTCACCTGAAAACAGGCGCCGCCGCCTTCGCGGGGCACGTATCGAACCTCTCCGCGATGCTTCTCCGCGATCTGGCGCACGAGCGAGAGGCCGAGGCCGGTGCTGCCGGCATGTCCGGCGTGGCCGGGCAGGCGATAGAAGGGCTCGAAAACGCGGGCGCGTTCGGACTCGGGGATGCCAGGCCCGCGATCGCACACCATGACAACCGCTTGGGGGCCCTGGCATTTTACCGAGACCTCGATAGGGCCTTGCCCGCCATGGCGGCGCGCGTTTTCGAGAAGGTTGCGGAAGAGCCGGTGCAAGAGCCGGGCATCGCCTTCTACAAAGGCGGGCTGGCCCGGAACGGCGCTGAGGTCCGCTTCGAAGGGTGCACATTCCTCGGCGAGCAGTCCGATTAGGTCGATCCGCTGCCGCGCGCCCGTTTCGTCCCCTCCGGCATCGAGACGGCTGGCCAGCAGAATTTCGTCCACAAGCCCGTCGAGCTCGGCAATATTCCGGGCGATTTCCTCCTGCTGCTGCTTGGGCGCGGACCCGCCGATCGACTCGGCCGCCATCCTGAGCCGCGCAAGCGGAGAACGCAGCTCATGGGAGGCGTTTGCGAGCAGCCGTTTTTGCGCGTTGACGAGCGCCTCGATCCGGTCCGCGGATGCGTTGAAGGTCTGAGCCAGCTTTCCAACCTCGTCGCGGCTGAGCACGGCTACGCGTGCCTTCAGATCGCCACGGCCGAACGCCGCGACGCTTCGCTGCAATTGCTCAAGGTTCCTCGTCAGCCGGCGGACGACGGGGTATGCGCCGATTGCCACCGCAAGGGCGATTGCGAAGACAAGGGCAAGCCAGCGCAAGGGGAACAGGAAGCGGTATCTGGGCAAGGGCGAGGAGGCGATCAGCAGCCGCCCGTCGTCGAGTCTAATCGCGAATGCGCCGTGCGGGTGCCAGTGAACGCCCTTGGTTTCAGCAGAGCCGGCAAACTGGGCAAGCGTGCCGTCCGGGATCGAGCCGGCGCGTGCGACGGCCTCGCCCGCTGGCGAAAGCAGCGCCAGATCGAATTTCGTCCGCTTGTGCCAGAACAGCAGTTCCCGGCCGAGCGCCGCGGGGCTCGCGCCGGCCGGTAGCAAATGCTCGGCGACATCTTGCATGAAGGGAGGCTGCTGCCCGGCAAGGTCCGGCTCTCTTAGCTCGTGGAACAGCCAGCCGCTCAACGCCACAAGCACGGCGAACAGCGCAAGGCTGCCCAGCACCGCGAGGTAAATGCGAAAATAGAGCCGCCGCATCAGCCCTGTCCCTTTGCGAAAACATAGCCCGCGCCCCGAACCGTTATGATGTGCC
>JBKQNN010000276.1:0-8991 GCA_052145975.1 Rhodomicrobium sp.
TTCTTGGCCTGTTTGACACGCCGCGCATAATCTTTCTTTTCTTGTTCTTCCGTCCTCTCGCCGAATTCTTCTTCATCCAAAGATTCCAGCAACGCGGCAACACCCTCGTCCTCGAAGATTTCGCGAGCCAATCCTAGAATCTGCTCCTCAATCGCCGCTCGAATGACCGGCGGAGTCGGGCCAATTGAAGTCCTGTCAGCTGACAATTGGATGGCTTGGCAGTTGAAGAAAGAGTGAAATTTGAGGAACTCAGAGCCCTTGCCTGGTAGAAGTACATTTACCCGCTCGGCTGGAATAAAATCCTTGCAAACCCAGATGCCATATCGTTCGGCAACCTTGTAGGCGCCCTGCGGCGCCTTGTATCCCTGACGGCGGACCATGGGATTCTCGTACTTAACGCGATTGCCTTCGATTGAAAAAACAGCCTGCCAGCGCTGCCCAGGAAATCCCCTGAGTACTCCCTCTTTTACGAAACGGCGGCAGTAGAAATCTGTTGGGTATGCCTTCTTGGCCTTTGCCTTTGCCCGCAGTGCCTTCCCGTCAAAGCACTCGTCAGGAAAGACATGACCAAAGTGAAGCGTTTCTGCTTTTGCCGAAGCGTCGCCTGCATGTTTTAAAGGATCGAACCCAAGCCCGCAAAGATCCAGTCTGAGTCCGTCTAATCGACCTTTAGCCGACGAATATCTGGGGAAGGTGGCCCACAGAAGTGCTTCAATCGATCCGAATTTTGTAAACCAAAGAATATAATCCCTGAGCTGATCGTGCCCGAGTTTTGATCCATCATTATGATTGTAACCAAAGATTTTAATCTCGGTCCCAGAAGGTCCATTTGCCTGCTGAGTTGCGTCGTATTGCGGAGATAAGCCTTCATGGATTCGCTCAAGGTGTCCTTGACTTATGGCTTTAAGGACTACGCCAGATTCCTTATCTTTAGTTCGGACCTCGACCCTCCGGCTATTAAGATAAATCTTAGTGCCGAAACCCTTCTCCCCAATGAGGTCTGCAATAGCGGATTCGCCATTGGCATCATCCTTGAGCGCACTCTTCTGCGAGTCACCCAAATTAAAGAAGCGTTGTAGTGCTTCTTCGTTCATTCCTTTGCCGTCATCCTTAATAACGATTCGAATTTCCGGCTGGCCTGTCGGTCCGGTTGCTTGCTCGACTGTGATGCTCAAACTGGTTGCCGCAGCATCAATGGAGTTACTGACAGCCTCGCGGACAAACTCCAAAGGATTAGAAAAATTAGTGATGATCTGCCGGTACGCATTGGCTGCGTTCACGGTAGCGGTTGTCGTTTTGGTTGTCATAGAGCTTTTCCTTCAATCGGAGGAGCCAGTATACCATCAAGCGAGGAGGGCTTGGCAATGGAAGCATGCATATTCAATGGCATGTGGTTGCGACCTGGGCGTAGCGCTCACGCCTCCCGTGGACTGTGCGGCGCACTTCAAGCCGTCGAAACATTTTGGGGGAAAACTCTGTTCCTAGCCGGAGCTTGACTAAGTAGACAATTCAATTCAGCTCGTCCCCGACTGCGGACGAGGCCGCTTCCGGCGAAAATGTCTCTTCCCGGCCTTGAGCCCGCTGCGCATATCTGACTTGCCGCCCAATCGATGCCTGCGCCCAAACGCGCCCAACGAGGAGCCCGCGAGGAGGTTGTCCCTTGAGACGTTCTGGAATAGCATATCAACGCTAGACCGGCGTTGATACGCTGTGCGTTCCATACCGTGGATGCGGCGTAGGATTTTTTTAAAATGGTAATCACTGTCGATGCGGAAACGGAAACCATCGCGCGCCATCTGGCGGCGCTGCGAGGTCAGACCATTGAAGCTGCGGTGCGCGCCGCTCTTCGGGCCGAATTAGCGCGCGCCCAAACTGAGCGCAGCGCGAAGCCAACCCCTATGCTGACGCCTGCTCAGCTTGCAAAGATCGAGCACATGATGACTGTTATCGCTGCTTTGCCGCCCAGCAACCATGAAGCAGGCGACCGCACAGCGTTTCTGTATGACGAAAACGGTTTGCCGCGCTGAAAATGGTCATCGATTCATCTGCGATTGCCGCCATCCTGTTTGCCGAACCTGAAGCCCGCGCCTTTTTAGCGGAGATAGCCGCAGCCGGGATTTGCCGCCTCTCGGCAGCCAATTTTGTCGAAGTGGGCATAGTCGTCCGCAGGGACGCGAGCGGAGCGAGAAAACGCGCCTTCGACGAATTGATGCGGACATTCCAGATCCAAATCGAGCCTGTCACCAAAGAACAGGCTGTCATCGCACTCGACGCTTACGAGAAGTTTGGCAAAGGTTCAGGCCATCCGGCCAGCCTGAATTACGGCGACTCATTTGCCTACGCTCTAGCAAAACAGTCCGGCGAGCCGTTGCTGTTCAAGGGCGAAGACTTTATCCATACCGATATATCGTCCGCATACTTGGCGGGACGCCCGGCCCCTGGTGGAGCGCCGTAAGCCCAGGGCGAGCAGGTTTAGAGGCTTTGTCCGAGCCCTGCGCGTAGGTTTCAACAAGTGCTGCGGCAAGAGTTCTGGCACTTCCAAAATCCGGCAACGCCTCTCCACTCAGGCATCCGTTGGCGGGGCTGAGAAACTCTGCATAGACAAGCCGCCGCCCCCTTACCTTTCCCGCCGCTCCCTTGCTACATAAGGCTGGAAATAACGTCCGCGGCAATCGGCCAAGAATCGGGGTATAAGACGGTGCCGTCATACCCGCGCATGCGGGTATCCATTTAACAGGCTGCGCTGACGCAAAAGGCACCGATTTCCGCCTTCGCTGGCGCAAGCCTGAAACCGGATCAAACAATGCAAGCTTATCTCGATCTTCTGCGCCTGGTGCGCGAAAAGGGTGCGAAGCGCAGCGACCGCACGGGCACGGGCACGCTCAGCCTGTTCGGCCATCAGATGCGCTTCGATTTGGCCAAGGGCTTCCCGCTCCTGACCACGAAGAAGCTGCATCTGAAGTCGATCGTCCACGAGCTGCTGTGGTTTTTGTCCGGCGATACGAACATCGCCTACCTCAAGGCTAACGGCGTTTCGATTTGGGACGAATGGGCGGACGAGGCCGGCAATCTTGGCCCGGTTTATGGCGCGCAGTGGCGATCCTGGCCCACGCGCGATGGCGGGACCATCGACCAGATCGCCGGGGTGGAGCGCGCTCTCAAGTCCGATCCTTATTCGCGCCGCCATATCGTCAGCGCCTGGAATCCGGCCGATCTCCCGCGCATGGCGCTGGCCCCCTGTCACTGCCTGTTCCAGTTCTACGTGGGCGAGGGCCGCCTGTCCTGCCAGCTTTATCAGCGCTCCGCCGACGTGTTCCTTGGCGTGCCCTTCAACATTGCCTCCTACGCGCTCCTCACCATGATGATGGCGCAGGTTACAAACCTTGAGCCGGGCGAGTTCGTTCATACCTTCGGCGACGTGCATCTCTATCTCAATCATATAGAGCAGGCCGACGAGCAGCTCGGCCGCGAGCCCGGGCCGCTTCCCCGTATGGCGATCAACCCCGCAGTGCGCTCGATTTTCGATTTCGCCTACGAGGATTTTACGCTCGCCGGCTACAAGCCGCATCCCGCAATCAAAGCGCCCATCGCGGTCTGACGGCCTCCTAGCGGATTGTTCGTATCGCCTAGGCGGTCGCGGCAGGGTCTGAGATGCTGGAAAGTATTACGATCGCGACGGGGAATGCAGCATAAATGGACCGGGATTTCACCCTTACGCTTTCGCTGATTGTCGCGGTTGCGGACAACGGCGTGATCGGCCGGGGGGGCGCACTGCCCTGGCGGCTTGGCAGCGACCTCAAGCGTTTCCGGAAGCTCACTATGGGCCATCCGCTCATCATGGGACGGCATACCTTCGAATCCATCGGCAAACCGCTCGACGGCCGGGATTCAATCGTGGTCACAAGCAGCGCGCCAGCGGCCGCGGGCGAGGGGCTTTATTCTGCGCCATCGCTTGAAAGCGCGCTCGAAACGGCAGAAGTGCTGGCCAAGGCACGCGGCGTCTCCGAGGCCTTTGTAATCGGCGGAGCGCGCCTGTTCGAGCAGGCCCTGCCTTTGGCACGGCGTATCTATTTCACGCAGGTGCACGGTTCACCGGAAGGCGACGTTTACTGGAGAGCGCAGTTTGGCGGCGAATGGACCGTAACGTCGCAGGAGGAGCAGCCCGCCGGCGCCAAGGATGAATTCGCCGTAACGAACACGATCCTGGAGCGTGCCCGCGCTTGACGCCGCCATTTTACCGGCTCATATGGCAGTCACACTCACGGTGGGCTCATTCCGCCGGCGGCCAAGGAAACGCTGCACGCTTTGTTGTTGGATACGAAGTAGCAAGTCCTTGCTGTTATTGACATCCTGTTACTATCTTGATGAATAACCTAGGAGACGGCATCGAGGCGCGAGCCGTGCCGGTTGCAAAGGAACACTGAGATGCCTTGGAGTCAGAACGGCGGCGGCTGGAAAGGCGGAGCGGGAGGGCCCTGGGGCCAAGGCCCCGCTGGCGGCGGCCCGTCTCCCGATCTTGAAGAGATTTTACGGCGCAGCCAGGACAAGCTTCGCCAAGCGGTGCCGGGAGGCGTGGGCTATTTAGGAACGCTCATAATCCTCCTGATTATGGTAGCGGGTATAGGCTATTTCGGCTTCACCGTGCGCATCAATCCGGATGAGCGCGCGGTGGTGCTGCGCTTTGGCAAGTTCGATCGCGAGTTATCGAACGGCATAAACTTCCGCTGGCCATATCCGGTCGAGGAAGTGACCGTCATTCCGTTCACCCGCCAAAACCGGGTTGAAGTCGGCTTCAGCACGGCGACTAGCGGGCCTTACGGGTCGTTACGCAATCCGAACAAGCCCGAGGAAAGCCTGATGCTGACCGGCGACGAGAACATCGTCGATGTCAACTTCGCCGTTTTCTGGAACGTGAAGGACGCCTCGGCCTATTTGTTCAATGTGCGCAACCCTGGCACCAATCCCGACGCCAACGCCAATGTGAAGGCCGTCTCGGAGAGCTCGATGCGCGAGGTTATTGGCCAGAACGACATTCAGCCCATTCTGACCAAGAGCCGCCAGGAAATCGAAGAATCTGTCAAGGCGCTCATCCAGCGCACGCTCGACAGCTATAAGGCCGGTATTCAAATCACCCAGGTCAATTTGCAAAAGGTGGACCCTCCCAGCGGCGGCGACGTGATCGCGGCCTTCCGCGACGTGCAGGCCGCGCGCGCGGACCAGGACCGGGCCCGCAACGAGGCCGAAACCTACGCCAATCGCGTCATCCCCGAGGCGCGCGGCAAGTCGCAGCAAATCCTCCAGGATGCCCAAGGTTATCGCGAGCAAGCGGTTGCCGAAGCGAAGGGCCGCACGCAGCGCTTCTTGAAAGTATACGAGGAATATCAGAAGGCGCCCGACGTGACGCGCCGGCGCATGTACATCGAGACGATGGAGCGCGTGCTGGGCGGGATGGATAAGATCATTCTCGACGAAAAATCCAATGCCTCAAGCGTGATCCCTTATCTCCCGCTGGGCGATCTCCAACATTCAGGTCAAGCTGGAGGCCAGCGATGAGAGCCGTGCTGACGGGTTTTTTACTGATCGTCGTCGCCGGCGCCGCCGGAGCGGTCCTGCTTTCGGCGTTTATCGTCGATCAAACGCACAGGGCGATCGTTCTGCAATTCGGCGAGCCGGTGCAGGTGATAACGGAGCCTGGGCTCTATTGGCGTTACCCCTTAGCGCAAACCGTCGTTCAGTTCGACAAGCGCATCCTCGACCTTGAAACCGAGGAGCAGGAGGTCATCGCTTCGGACCAGAAGCGGCTTGTGGTCGACGCTTTCGCACGCTACCGCATCGTCGATCCCTTGCAGTTCTATCGCGCCTTCCGCTCCGAGGAGGGCGCCCGTCCGCGCCTCACGACCATCGTCGACTCGACCATCCGCAACGTCCTCGGCCGGGCCGCCTTCATCGACGTGATCCGCAACAAGCGGGCCGAGCTCATGAAGCAGACGAAGGTGCTAGTCAACGACGAGATGCAAAACTTCGGCGTCGAGATGGTCGACGTGCGCATTAGGCGGGCGGATCTTCCGGAGGCCAACAGCCAAGCCATCTACAAGCGCATGCGGACCGAGCGCGAGCGCGAGGCAGCCGAGCTTCGCGCCCAAGGCAGCGAGCAATCGCAGCGCATCAAGGCGACTGCCGATAAGGATGTGACGGTGCTTCTCGCCAACGCGAACCGCGAGTCCGAGCAGATACGCGGCGATGGCGACGAGGAACGCAACCGCATCTATGCGGAGGCTTTCAGCAAGGATAAGGACTTCTTCGCCTTCTATAGGTCGATGCAAGCCTACGACGAGGCGCTGAAAGGCTCGCACACGCGCATCGTATTGTCGCCAACGTCGGAGTTTTTCCACTATTTCAACGCCCCCTCCGGCCCCACCCCGGCAAAGCCTGGCGCAGCCGGAGCCGACGCGGCCCGTTAGGCTCGCTACCAGCGATACCAGCGGCCAAAAGTTTTGACCGCTATAACGTCATTCCCGCGAAGGCGGGAATCCATGTGTAAACAATGCACTAGCCTGCGGAAAGGTGGGTCCCCGCCTTCGCGGGGACGACGCAGGAAGGGGCAACAATTACGCCCGGCGGTATGAGAGATGAGGCGCAGCCATAGCGCATTACCTCTCACCCAAGCCAACCGGTTTTGCCGGACACTCGCATCGCTGGTGCCCGGCATTCTTACATCGCTTCGAACGAAATTGGTTTCCTAAAGCGTTCCTTGGCACCAGTTTCGTTCGATTCAGGTGAGGTTAATATTGCGCGGAGCGCAAAGAGACCTCACTTTATAAAGCGGGTTGCGTTACGGTTTTCGGTGCGCAGGCCCGTATGATGTTTTTTGGCTGAGGCCCAATGACGGTTCAAAACAGCCGCCTGCTCTTACTTAGCGCAGGCTTTCTAGCACTCGGCTCCATTGCAGGGAGCGTGCCCTCTGCGGCTCTGGGAGCGGACTACAGTCAGTCGTTCGCCGACGTAGCAGGCCGCGTCCGCAATTCTGTCGTCACCGTGGCCGCCGCCGTGATCGACAAGCATGCCCTTGCGATGAAGGGCAAAAAGGGCGCCGAAGAAGACAAGAGCAGCGAAGGCGAGCCGCAAGACGATTTCAGCCGCTCGCGGCCCAAGCAGAGGCCGGGCGAGCCTCCCCGCCAGTTCACATCCATCGGCTCCGGCTTCGTGATCGATTCGAGCGGCCTCGTCGTCACCAACAACCACGTTATCGAAGGCGGCAACGCGATCTACGTGATCTTGGCGGACGGAACCGAGCTCAAGGTCGACAAGGTCGTCGGACGCGACCCCAAGTCGGACATCACGGTGCTGAAGGTTACGCCCAAGGAGCCGGCGCAACTGCGCCCCGTCGCTTTCGGAGACTCCTCGATGACGAGGGTTGGCGACTGGGTAATTGCAATCGGCAATCCGTTTGGGCTCGAAGGCACCGTGACCGCGGGCATTCTTTCCGGCCGCGGCCGCGACATCAATGCCGGCCCCTATGACGATTTCCTGCAAACCGATGCCGCGATCAACCGCGGCAACTCCGGCGGCCCGCTGTTCAACGCCTCTGGCGAGGTGATTGGCATCAACACGGCGATTTTCTCGCCCTCGGGCGGAAGCATCGGCCTCGGCTTCGCGATCCCCTCGAACATCGTGCGGCGCATTGTCGATCAGCTCGAACGCTATGGCGAGACGCGCTGGGGCTGGATCGGGGTGCGGCTGCAAACGCCGAGCGAGGATTGGGCGGCGGGGCAGCATCTGGCAAATGCGGAGGGCGCTCTCGTCGCCCGTGTCGATAAAGGCGGGCCGGCCGAGCTTGCGGGCTTAGAGGAAGGCGACCTCATTCTTTCCTTCGCGGGCCACGAGGTAAAGCACGCCCGCCAGCTTCCGCGCTACATCGCGCAAGCCGCGATTGGCGAGGAGGCGGAAGCCGTCATCCTGCGCGCGGGCGAGCGCAAGACGATGAAAATCAAGGTCGCCCAGCTCGATGCCGCTGCACCCGAGCTATCCAGCGCTCCGTCCAAGCCCAAGCGTCAAAAATACGGCAAAATAAGCTTCGGGACGCCCGGCAGCGATGCCCGGAGCCAGTTCGCGGCGGATGTTGACAGCGCCGTGCCGGGCGGCTCCATCGCCTTAGCATCGCTCCCGCCCACCGATGAATGACGCCTTCTCGGTCAATGGAAAAATACCTGAAAAT
Organism: Rhodomicrobium sp.; assembly: GCA_052145975.1. Classification (GTDB taxonomy): domain Bacteria; phylum Pseudomonadota; class Alphaproteobacteria; order Rhizobiales; family Rhodomicrobiaceae; genus Rhodomicrobium. Next base: position 8,216 of record JBKQNN010000276.1, read on the forward strand.
TGCAGTTAAGGCGCCAATCTATCTTTATCGCTATACGATTTCGCCGCTGATCGGGCCACGCTGCAGGCACCTGCCCACCTGCTCGCAATACGCGCTCGATGCCATCGATTTGAACGGCGCCTGGATTGGCAGCTGGCTCGCCGTTTGGCGGATCCTGCGCTGTAATCCGTGGGGGTCGCACGGCTTCGATCCCGCACCGGACCTCACAAATGCAAGAATTCCGTTCTGGGCGCCTTGGCGGGCGCTGCGATGCCGCCGCGGCGTCTTGCGTTAGAGTGCGCCCCGAAAAGTCACGATAAAACAAAAACTTAGAGACCTCTTTCGTAAGAGGGGCAAAAGTCCGGGCAAAGCCCCATCGATGGGCTGCTGTTTCGAGGACCTATGGCGGTGGCACGAGCGTCATTCTCGCGAAGGAGCGTGTGAAAAAATCCCGGCGATGGCTTTGGGCTTGTGATTCACTCAAACGGGAGCGAATCGGACGCTCTGGACTCGAATTGCAGACTTCTCGCCCCTTCCCGGCGATTTTTTCACACGCTCGAAGGCGGGAATGACGGCATACAGCTTGGCTTAACGCGGTGAACTACTTACCTGCCCAGGCTTTTGCCCCTATTACCCTAAATCCGGCAGTTGCGGCAGCGAAACGCCTTCCATTGTCATGGCCGGGCTTGACCCACGCCTGTCCGGTTCGTTTTTACAAGCATTGGAATCCCATCTGTCTGTCATTCGGTGGCGTTTCAATGACGTCTCCAAGTAATCGATCAAGCCTCTTGAGGTGC
>JBKQNN010000277.1:0-4778 GCA_052145975.1 Rhodomicrobium sp.
CCGTCACGCCCCTCACCCTGTCCCTCTCCCCCTGGGAGAGGGGACGCCATCTCAACGGGCACAGCCGGACTCCCTCTCCCATGGGGAGAGGGCTGGGGTGAGGGGCGTGACGGCCAGAAATTTCGCGGTTCGCTACCAAATGCGGCTCACCTTGCCTATTGCCCCAACAGCCTTGCCACATAGCGGGCGATCAAGTCCACTTCCATGTTGAGGTTATCGCCCGGCTTGAGCCCGCCAAAAGTCGTAACCTCAAGCGTGGTTGGAATGATGTTGATGGTGAAGACCGGCCCCGCAACTTCATTGACCGTCAGCGACACGCCGCTAAGCGCCACCGAGCCTTTGGGCGCGATATATTTTGCAAGGGCGTCCGGCACCTCGATCTCGAAAATCCTGGAGAAGCCCGAGGGCGTCATGCTGAGCACGGTGGCGACGCCATCTACGTGGCCGGAGACGATATGGCCGCCCATCTCATCGCCTGCCTTAAGCGAGCGCTCAAGATTGATCTCGCGGCCTTCCCGCCAACCCCCGAGCGTTGTCTTGCTGAGGGTTTCGTTCGATACGTCGAGCTTGAACTGCGCGCCGCCCGGAACCGGCTGTACCTCTGTCGTGGTAAGGCAGCAGCCATCGCAGCAGACGGATGCGCCAAGCGCTATCGACGCCGGGTCCCAGGGGCAAGCGATGGCGAAGCGGCCGTTTTCGGCTGCGGTGACGATTCCCTTAGCTTGTACAAGACCGGTGAACATCGTGGATTATGCCTGCCAATGAGCGGTGGAACGGTAGGTGTAGATTGTGTCGGGCCCAACCTTCGAGCGAGCCGCCAATATATAGGAATACGAGAATGTTACCAGCTCTAAACCCTGGCCGGCAAAGGCAGGAAGGCTTGAGCTGGGGTCAAGGAGCACCTCGCTTTGCATGATAACGACTTCATCGGCGAGGCCGGCATCGAGGAAGGTGCTCGCTGTGGTTGGGCCGCCTTCGACGAGAAGGCGCGTGATGCCTTCCGCCGCAAGCCGCATGAGGACTAGGCGAAGGTTGAGGCTTCCGCTGGTTGAAGCTCCCACGTCGAAGACTTTAACGCCCGGCATCCCGATAAGCCCGCCGCATTTCGAAGAGTCGCCGCACACGATCCAAACCCGCGGCTGCTCATGGGTGCTAACATAACGAGGGTCACTCCCCTCACCCTGTCCCTCTCCCCATGGGAGAGGGGACGCCCTCTCAACGGCTGCGAGCGAACTCCCTCTCCCATGGGGAGAGGGCTGGGGTGAGGGGAGATTCCCCCGTTCGTCACACCATCCGCTAATTTTACTGCCCATGGGCGGCTGCGGGCTGCTGAACAGCCGCGCCTGCGCCGGAATGCCGCACCGCGGCGCCAGCACCACGCGGACCGGCGAGCGGTCTTCCAGGCCGGGCAGCCGGCAGGTCAGTTCTGGGTCGTCGGTTTCGACCGTTTTCCTGCCAACGAGGATCGCGTCGGCTCTCGCCCGGAGCAGATGGGCGTGCGCCCGCGCGGCCTCGCCAGTAACCCAGACCGGGCGCCCGCCCCCGCCAGCCGGCACACGGCCGTTCGCGTCCACGGCAAGCTTGATCTGGACGAAGGGCCGCCGCTCCGTGACGCGCAGCGAGTGCCCGAGATTGAGCCAGTCCGCCTCTTTCGCGAAATCGCCGCGCAAGACCTGCACGCCGTGCGATTCAAGCCAGGCCAAGCCGCGCCCGGCCACCCGCATGTCGGGGTCGAACGAGCCATAGACCACGGTTGCGACCCCGGCTTCGGCCACGGCATGCGCGCAGGGTGGCGTCGCCCCGAAATGGCTGCACGGCTCAAGCGTGGTGAATAGGACCGAGCCGCGCGCCCGTTCGCCTGCCTGTCCAAGCGCCTGCACTTCGGCATGCGGCCTGCCGCCCGGCGCGGTGACGGCGCTGGCAACGATCTCGCCCGTGGCCGCATCGGCGATGACCGCGCCGACCGATGGGTTGGGCGAGGTCGCGCCAAGATTTCCTTCCGCGAGGAACAGCGCGCGCCGCATGCGGGCGGCCATGCGTGCGGGCGGAAACGGCATGCCCGCACCTGCGCCACTCGCGGAACTCAAGGAATGTGCGGGCGTGTCCTTCATTTATGTGTCTTCGGCGGCGCGAGGGAAGGTATCGCCCAGCTCACCCAGCACGCGTTGAAAATCCTTGGCCTCGCGAAAGTCGCGATAGACGCTCGCATAGCGGATGTAGGCAACGCCGTCGAGAGCCTTGAGCGTGTCCAGGGCGAGACTGCCAATGTCCTGCGAGCCGATCTCGGCCTCATTGCGGTTCTCAAGTGTGCGCACGATGGTGCTGACAAGCTGCTCGATCCGCTCCTGGCTGACGGGGCGCTTCCTGAGTGCTACGCCAATAGAGCGGGAGAGCTTGTCGCGGTCGAACGGCACGCGGCGGCCGTCTCTTTTTACAACGGTCAGCTCGCGAAGCTGCACGCGCTCGAAGGTCGTAAATCGGCCGCCGCAATCGGGACAGGACCGCCGCCGCCGGATCGCCGCGTGATCTTCGGACGGCCGGCTGTCGCGCACCTGCGTATCGAGAGCGCCGCAATGGGGGCACCGCATTTTTTTTGCCCGATTTTTTCCCGGCACCAACTGCCGCTTGGTCTACGCCCTGCTGCCTGCATAGATCGGGAAGCGGTTGCACAGGGCAAGCGCCTCCGCTTTTACGGCGTCTTCGGCGCCGGGCGCCTTGCCGCCAGCCTCTTTCAGCCCGTCGAGGACCGTGACGATCATGCTGCCGATCGCGGAGAATTCGTTCAAGCCAAATCCGCGCGTTGTGCCCGCCGGCGAGCCGACGCGGATGCCGGAGGTAACGGTGGGCTTCTCGGGATCGAACGGAACGCCGTTCTTATTGACGGTAATGTGAGCGCGGCCGAGCGCTGTCTCCGCCGCCTTGCCGGTCAGGCCCTTCGGCCGCAAGTCTACGAGGAGCAAGTGTGTGTCCGTGCCGCCGGATACGAGGTCGACGCCCCCCGCCTTGAGGCTTTCGCCCAGCGCCTTAGCGTTGTCCACCACAGCTTGCGCGTAGGCCTTGAATTCAGGGCGCAGAGCCTCGCCGAAGGCGACGGCCTTGGCGGCGATGATGTGCATCAAGGGGCCGCCTTGCAGGCCAGGGAAGATCGCGGAGTTGATCTTCTTCGCCAGGCCGTCATCGTTCGTGAGGATCATCGCGCCGCGGGGCCCGCGCAGCGTCTTATGCGTGGTGGTGGTGGCGATATGTGCGTGCGGGAACGGGCTTGGATGCACACCGCCCGCAACGAGCCCGGCGAAATGCGCCATATCGACGAGAAGCAGCGCGCCAACGCCATCGGCAATCTCGCGGAAGCGCTTGAAATCGATAATGCGCGCGTATGCCGAGCCGCCCGCGATGATGAGCTTCGGCTTATGCTCGTTCGCCAGCCGTTGCACCTGCTCGTAATCGATATACCCGGTGTCGCGCCGCACACCATAATGGATGGCGTTGAACCATTTGCCCGACAGGTTGGGCGCCGCACCGTGGGTGAGGTGGCCCCCCATGTCGATGCCCATGCCGAGAATGGTATCGCCAGGCTTCAGCACAGCCAGAAAAACGCCCTGATTGGCCTGGCTGCCAGAATGGGGCTGCACATTGGCGAATTCGCAAGCGAAGAGCTGTGTCGCGCGTTTGATAGCAAGCTCTTCCGCCACATCGACAACCTGGCAGCCGCCGTAATAGCGCTTGCCAGGGTAGCCCTCCGCGTATTTGTTGGTGAGGACGGACCCCGCAGCTTCGAGCACGGCGCGCGACACATAGTTCTCGGACGCGATTAGCTCGATCTCTTCATGCTGCCGGAGAAGCTCGCCGTCCAGGACGCCCGCGATCTCGGGATCGGCCTGAGCGAGCGGCGCCATGAAGAACTTGGCCAGGGCGGTATGCTGTTCGTGCTGTGACTGCGGCTTCGCGGATGCAGGGGACATCGTGCCTCTATTCGGTCAGACGGATCGTCGGCGCAGTATAGAAATTTCGCGCACGATTGCAATCGGAGGCGCCGCCGCCGTCCACGCGGCTTCAGATTCCCCGGGCCGCAAGGCTTGCGAGCGTAGTTTCCGGCGGCATCTCCTGCCGCGAAGCAAGCCATTTTCGATAAGGCTCCGACGCGGCGATCAGCACCCAATCCTCCTGTGAGCAGATAAGGGCCAGGATCTCAACGGCAGTGGCATCTTGCTCTTCGGGCGGCAGCTTCAATAGCCGCGAGATTGCCTCGGCAAGCAACTGCGAATGGATTTGACCCATGCAACATCCCCACCACTGTGTGCGAGCCGAAGCCCCGTTTCGTTTGCACTTGGTGCGGCGCCCTCCAGTTGCCTAGCCTTGCGACTAAGCAAACATTCGTTGGCTGCCCAACGAATGTTTGCTTAGTGTCCTTTGTTTTCGCGGAGTTTTTTTCCAAAAACCTGTGGCCATCCCCGTTTTCACGGGGACATGCTTTTGGCAAACTCTGCTTTAGGCTCACATAGACATAAGCGGCAGACGAAGGGCGATCCGGAGGGGGACACCAGCTAGTAAGTTAGCACTTTACAGATAAACCGAATTTTGCGCTATTTGTAATAGATGTTGTAAACAATATCCACAAGTCCAGCTTTTGTTGGAGGCGTTTCCTCCGCTCACGCCAGCAAATGCATGCCAGCCGTCTTCGCCGCTTTCTCGTCGAAAGTCATTGTGCGTGCGCAATTCGCGCGATGAGCGGACCGTTCGATCAGGCAATCGGCAAAATCGGCGTTCGACTGGGAATA
>JBKQNN010000278.1:0-3407 GCA_052145975.1 Rhodomicrobium sp.
GCTGGCCAATTTCCCCGATTTCTTGTGGCGCAAGGAGAAGCACTTCTGATGCGCCTTCATCGAGGTCATCAGGATTTCCTCGGGTACGTCGAGGAAGCTTTCTTCAAACTTGCCAAAAAGGACCACGGGCCACTCGACGAGCCCCGCATTCTCGGTGAGCAGCCCGTGATCTTCGACAAGAGCGAGCCCAGCTTCAGCGGCGGCTTCTAGCGCGCCATCCAAAATCGCCTTCGCCCGTTGTTCTCCTGCGGACACAACCTTATCGTGCAGAAGTGCCTCTGGATAGTCCGATCTTTTCGAAATCTCAATAGTTTTTGGCTGCGTGACTTTTTCGCCACTCAAGAACCGGTGTCCATAGGTGACGCTGCCGGACTTGATGCCGTCTACCTCGAATTCGACCGGCTTATCGCCGAACAGGCAGAGGATCGAATGCAGCGGCCTCACCCAGCGGATGCGCCCCGAGCCCCAGCGCATGGACTTCGGCCACGGGAATTTGCGCACGATGGCGGGCACCGCTTCGGCGACGATGGCGGGCGCCGGGCGGCCGGGCTTTTCGGTGCGCGCCAGATAATAGCCGCCCTTCGGGTCCTCCACGATCTGGCATTCCTCAAGGCTCTTGAGCCCCGCGGCGCGCAAAAAACCCTCGACCGCTTTTTCAGGCGCGCCTACGCGCGGGCCTTTGCGCTCCTCGACCGCGGGGGCCGACTTATCGGGCACGCCTTCCGCGATGTAAGCGATGCGCCGCGGCCCCGAAAGCGAGCGGGTGGCCGTTACGGCGAGCCCCGCCTGCTCCAAAGCCTCGGTCATCATGCGGGCAAGGTCTTCGGCGGCGCGCGCTTGCATCCGCGCTGGGATTTCTTCGGAGAAAAATTCGAGGAGCAGATCTGGCATGGCGGTTTGGCTTGGCTCAAAGTGGATGCCGCAGCTTCCGCAATTTCGCGCGCGATACAAGCGAAATTCCCAGAAATTCGCGTAGGCGCCGGCGATTTCACCTATGCGGGCAATTCACCGCTGAATGATAAATGATACCAAGTCCGGGCGATTGCTTCGCAATGTCCCCCACATCGCCCGCCTTCGCGGGTGAGGGCTCCGTCCTTCAAGCGGTCTACGACGGATTTCGCGCCCGCGGCCTGACAGTGTTCTGGTCCAACGATATCCCCAAGGGCGCGCCCGGCTACCACGCGATCATCAAGTCGTGCGGCGAAGAAAGTGCGCCGCCTTTGGCTGTTTCGTTGCCGGAGGGCGCGAGATGAATTAAAACAAAGCAACGGTTCTTTCGGCATACGGGGCGGCTCATGCTCGGCATCGGCACTATTCTGTCTATCGTCGGCGGTGTTTCTGAAGCGGTCAACGTCTACAAATTCGGCAGCACGCTCGCGAAGGGCAGCGACGCCGAACGTGTGCTCGGCGCGCTGGATCGGATCCATGCCACCGTCGAGCGGCTCTCCGACAACATCCTCTACGCGCCGGGCATCGAGGGCTTGAGCCCCGCGGCCGGCGCGGCCCACCGGCTCAACGGCTTGCGCGAAGCGCGGGCGCTTTTGGAGCCCGTGCAAGTGGCGCTGGGCGGAGAGATCGTCTCTTCGGGGCTCATCGAGACGCCGGACAAGATGGAACGGGCGATGCTCGAAAACCCCTGGGCGATGCTGGAAGACATCCGCCCGCAAGCTTTGGCGGTGCGCCACGCCAACCCCGACAAGGTGCCGGTGCTCTTCGTGCACAACGGCGTGCGCTATATCGGCTGGCAGATGCGTGGGGCCTTGCCGATGCTGTTCAATTGCGAATTGCGCGATCTGCCGGGGTTGGGCGCTTCGCTGACGCCGGAGGTTTGGGACCAACCGCCGCAAATTATGCCCAAACCCGCCAGAAAGTTGCCGGAAGACCCCCTCACCCCGACCCTCTCCCCCAGGGGAGAGGGAGTCCGCGACGGCGGCGGCAGCGTTCCCTCGCCCCAACGGGGAGAGGGACAGGGTGAGGGGGCCTTGAGGAAGCTTGCAGCCACAGCCAATTTGCCGTTTGCACGGCCCTCGTGGGCGAGCGATGCGGGGCGGGACAAATTCGGCGTTTGGGCGGATTTCGCGCTTGGTGGCGCGCGGCAGCGGATGCGCTGGATCGAGCCGGGGACGTTCCTCATGGGCTCGCCCAATACGGAGCCCGGCCGCTGGGTCGACGAAGGCCCGCTGCACGAGGTGCGGCTCACGAAGGGCTTCTGGCTTGGCGATACGCCGGTGACGCAGGCGCTTTGGACGGCGGCGATGGGGAACAACCCTAGCCACTTTAAAGATCCGAAGTGTCCGGTGGAGTGCGTGAGCTGGCACGATGCGCAGCAGTTTCTGCAAAAGATGAACGCGCGCATTCCGGGGCTCGGGCTGGGGCTGCCCACGGAAGCGCAATGGGAATATGCCTGCCGCGCGGGCACGGAGGGCGCCAATTACGCGGGAGATGCCGGGAAATTGGAGGACATCGCTTGGTATTGGGGTAACAGCGGCACTTGGCTTTTCAACCACCGGACGCAGCCTGTGGCCACCAAACGATGCAATGACTGGGGGCTTTACGATATGCTGGGCAATGTTTGGGAATGGTGCGCCGATGGGAAGCGCAGCTACACTGCCGGGCCTGTCACCAATCCAGCTGGCCCTCTGGTTAGCGCCTCGCGCGCGCTGCGCGGCGGCTCCTGGAACCGCCTCGCCAGGAACGCGCGGGCGGCGCTCCGCTACGAGAGCGATCGCGGCTTCAGGCTCCACTACATTGGGTTCCGCTGCTGTGCTTGAGTCCGGTTGTGGGCCTAGCAGGAGAAGGGGTGGCGGAGCAGCCTGGAGTGGGCGGCGCGGGAGGCGCCGCCAAGCGGAAGGCGGCTCCGCCGCTTATGGCGCTCAAGGGCTGTTCCGTACGCGGAGCGAAAACAGTCTCGCCGGAGGCGAGCCGATTATTTTGGGGGGCGCGAGTAGCCATACGAAACAATGCAACTAAAAGCTTTTACCATCCCCATCCACGACGCCGGCGGCGCGCAGGACGAGTTGAACTCGTTCTTGCAGACGCAGCGCGCTTTCCGGCAGCTATGACCACACGCTGAAACTCTGGGACCTGACGCCGCACCTCCCCGCCTCCGCCAGCCGCTGACGGCCGCCCCGTTCCCGGCACGGAAGCGATGGGCGGTGCCGGCGGTGCCATAAGACCGCAGGGAAAGCAGTTTCATGGGCTGCACACGAGCAGCGATGGCCCGTCTCTCAATTTCTGCTTTGGTATTCGGAAAGCCGCCGTCGCCCTTATGCGCGAAAGAAGGAGCCGCTGTGTCCGGACCCCAAGCCGCGCCCCACGAGAGGCACGCGCCAAAGCCGGCGGGCATCGCAGGCCGGCGCTGGGATGCCTTTTCTCCTGCTTCGCCTGTCTGGACACAAACCTCACGC
>JBKQNN010000279.1:0-11030 GCA_052145975.1 Rhodomicrobium sp.
TCGACAACGCTGCGCTGGATCTGCGCGAGCTTAAATATCGCGCGCGCCTCGCCCAGGATTACACCAGCCGTCTCGACGAGGTGACGGCGCTGGAGGCCAAGCTGAGCCTGACGAAATCGGAACCGGATTTCGTGCGCGATATCGAGGCGCTCGCCGCTTCAACCGGGGCCACGATTACGCAATTCTCCACGCGCAGGACGGAGCAAAGTGCCGGTGTGAAATCGGCGGATTTCGAGTTCTTCCTCAGCGGCTCCTATGCGAGCTTGCGCAGGTTCATTGTGGAACTGCCCAGCCTCAACGAGTTCGTCGCCGTCGAGCGCGTCTCGCTGGAGCGCAATGGGCCTTCCGTGCGCGCCTTTCTCGTGCTCCGCCGGCGCCACAAGGCCGGCTGAACCTAATACCGGCGGTTGAAGCTGACCGGATGCGAAAATGCCAGGCAAAGCAACGCATCGGCTTGCGCAGGGCCTTCACCCTGAGGGTGAAGGCGGTGGCAATAGGCTCAAACCGTCATTGCCGCGAAGGCGGCAATCCATGGCAGCAAAGAGCACAGGTCCTACATAGTCTTACCATGGGTTCCCGCCTACGCGGGAACGACGCTGCGGCAAGGCTGCCAGCGCTTCGAGCGCCAACTGCCGAATTTGGGATGAAGTTTTCCCGCCTGAAATCAGATGCCGTTTCTCCTTATCCAAAAAACGGCTCCGGCATTTGAGCTTCAACAACAGCGATGCGGGGTTTGCCAGGTTAAGGGGCAAAAGTGCGTCCGGAAAAGTGCGAAGCGGTTTTCCGGCAAGACGCACGGCTAAACAAAGACTTAGAGCCCCGCTTTTGATTCCATCAAAAGCGGATAGGCTCGAGCGTCCTGGCAACGCGGAACCCGAGATGGTAGTCCCGGTGCGCCGTGAAGAACCTGTGGCGCTGGGCTGCGCGGAGCGCCCGCGAAGGGTTGTCCCACGAACCGCCGCGAATGACCCGCGAACCGCAATCCCCGGCTGTCCACGCAGCCCCATCGCTAGGCGCTCCGTTGTAAGTTTCGTTCCAGCAGTCCTCAACCCATTCCCAGGCATTGCCGTGAACCTGATAAAGCCCCCAAGGATTAGGCTGAAACGACTTTACCGGCGCGGTCTTCTGCCGGTACTCGCCTTTCTGACCGTCACCTTCGTATGGGTAACTGCTGGATGAGTAATCGCCGGAGTAATTCGCCTGCGCCAGTGTGATCGACGGCCCCCACCAGAATGCGGTCTTCGTGCCTGCCCGGGCTACATATTCGCGCTCGGCTTCGGATAGCAGCCGGTAGTTTTTGCCCGTCTTCCTCGACAGCCATGCCACGTATGCCTTGGCATCGTTCCAATTCACGCAAACCACGGGATGCGATCCGGTCTGTTCGAAGCCTGGCGAACGGTACGACCTGGCGCTGTCTATCCTCCAGTCGCCGCCCGTCCGGACATCGCAGCCGCCGTCCATTCTACGGCTGCTGTCTTTGACGAAAGCTTCGAATTCGTCCCGAGTTACAGCAAACCGGCCAACCGCAAACGGCTCGCCGATGGTTACTTCATGCAACGGGCCTTCTGTGTCCTTCTGCCTGTTTTCGCGCTCCGGCTCGCTTTCGGACGATCCCATCGTGAAGCTGCCGGCCGGAACCACCACCATCTCGGGGCAAACAGGGCAATCCTTGAAGCTCTCTGTCTTGCCCGCCCCAGGCAGAAACCAGCGGCCTTGCGGGTTATTCACAACCGCCGCCGCGACGGCGGTGCGGCCCGCTTGCGGCGCATTGTCTTGTCTGGCGGGCTGGTAGCTGGTTGACGTGGCGGAATGTTGCACTAGAGTTAAGAAATAAAGCAGGAAAGCCGCAACCGCGGTAATGCTCGCCAGCGTGAACCGCAGCCAGGGCCACCGGTTTAGCGCGGGCACTGCTCCATTTGCGGCGGCGAGCCCGAGCTCCAGCGCGTGCCGTAGCCGGGACCATGCGCGCAGCACGGGCTCTGCTCTATCTGAGGAAACGAGTCTCACCGTTTCCGCGGTCCTTGAATCCGCACCGGCAACGCCATCTGAGGGAACGAGTTCCTCAGTGTCCCCGGCGATCGAACTGGCGTTGGCCACGATAACCGTTGCGTTGTCCTGATTTGGGCGGTGCTCCATTGCAATTGCGTCAATGAGCGCCTTAGCGACCCCTTCAGGCCCCATTTTTGAATTGCGGTCGAGCGTTTCGGCGATCTGGCTTTCGGACAGGGTCAGCAGGCCGTCGCTCCCCACGATAATCCAATCGCCGGGGCCGATCTCACAATCCTCTTCCGGAAGATCGACCTGCGGTATCGGCTCGCCGGTGAGAGCCGATCGCAAGGCATGACGATGGGGATGCTGCTCGGCATCGGCCGCGCTGATCTCGCCGCTCAGCACCATTTGCTGCAACACAGGCCACATGGAATGGTCGCTGTTGAGGCGGCGTATGCTGCGATCCTGCCGGATCAGGTAGAGGAGCGAGTCTCCAACGCTGACCCACTGCAACCTTCCGCCTTCGAGGGACACACCAACCAGCGTGCATCCCATGCCCGCAAGTTCTGGCTCCCGATCGACGATTTCGTTGAGGGCCGAATTGCATTTGCCGAGCGCTGTGCCGAGCCGTACCCGGATAGGTTCGTTCGACCTGACATACTCCTCCAGGAATACCGAACAGGCCGTCGTGCTTGCCGTCGCGCCGCCTGCATGGCCGCCCATTCCGTCCGCAAGGACCAATACGAACCGGTCCGAGGACGCTTGGGCGCCCGATCCGGTTTGCGAGCTATCGCCCAGAGAACGGAAGCCGCAAGCGTCTTCCTGCATCTTTCGCATGCCGCGGGTTTTGCAGGTTGCTATGCGAAAGAGGCAATCGGTCATTGATCTTTTATGTCGCTCCAGTCGAACATGTGCCCGCAAATTGGAAAGAAGCGTAGCCGCGTCTGCCCAATACGGATCTCGGAGCCTTCCCTAAGTTCGACCGGCGCCATGGGCTTCTCGTCGTTTACGTACACGATATTCGGCTTCGCCAAGTTTGGAATGAACCAAAAGCACCGGGATTCGTGATCGTAGCGGATGAAGGCTTGCTCGGTTTGGGAGATCGCGTCGTCTCCGAAGTCGAGGGAAACGCGCTCTTTCGCCGAGCGCCCCAGCGGGTTGTTGCCGTAGAAAAGTCCGCGGAATGCGCCTTTGCCTGGGCCGCCAATTACCACGAGAATACCCACCACCGGATCGATGCCGGAAGCCTGCCGGTTGCTGGAGCTGTCCGGTGCCGGGACTTGGTCCGGTCTGACGACCTTGGTCTCCCCGCTTCCCGGAACCCCCGCGCCAGCGCCCGGCATTACAACGGTTTTGGCCGGATCGGCGAAGCCGTCGTCCCCCCGGCGTGGCGCCTGCGCGTTCGGCCGGATAGCGACGGTCTCAGCGTTGTTTGGGTCGTTCCATCCGTTTGTCATTGGCTCGCTCCTGCGAATATGACCAGTCAGTTAGGGTGCCTGGCTCACGTAAGCGGGCTATGAAACCAGGCACTCCCATTAAACGCTTACCAGGTGAAATTTCAGCCGCACCGGGCCGATCTCGACGACATCGCCATCGCGCAGCTGTGCTTTCTCTATTTTCTTCGAGTTGACTTTAACACCGTTTCCGCCCTCGCCGCTCAGATCCGTTATAATGAATTCCCTTTGCGGAGTAATATGAAGAATGGCGTGTCTGCGGTGTACCGACGGGTCTTCGAACCGGAGGTCGTTATCTTCGTGGCGGCCAATTCTTAAGCTCGTCGCCTTGACCGCTATTCTTTGCCCAGACCCATCGAGTCTTTCGAGCCATGCATATACGGGACCAGGGCCTGCCCCATCCCCTGGGGCAGCGTAGCCCGCCTTCGATGTCTCGCCGGCCGAATTGGAGCCGGCCTGCACAGTTCGACCCTCGCTAGCCGGGAGTTCGATCCTGAACTCCGCAGCCCCGAACCGCACCGTGTCGCCGGACGCAAATGCCTCGCGTTTGTTGATCTTCGCGCCCTTTTTCCATGTTCCGTTGGCGGACTGGAGGTCCTCGATGAAAAGCCGGCCGGTATCGTCTAAAAAGAGGCGCGCATGACGCTTCGAAATCGTCTTATCGTCGATCCTGACATCGCAGCCGGCCTCCCGGCCGAGGATGCAGCCGGCCGTAGACGCCAGGCTCCCGGTGGCAAGGACAATGGGATGACCGGCGCCGGTAGGCACGAGCCGGGCGGCACCGCCTGCGTCAGCAGCGTATACACCCGGAAATGGCGGGCCGCCTTCGGACGCCCGTCTGGACGGGGGCACGGGGGTTTCACCGCCGCTGCGGCCGAATACCGTTTGCCCAACAGGCGTCGCGCGGAACGCGAAGAGTACGGTGGCGATGGAAAGCAGAGCAGCTATACCGCCGATAACGTAGGTCATCCGGCGCGTCGGTGTCTCCGAGAGGCAACGCGGCTTGAGTTTTACGTCCGATCCCGCAGCCTTGATCTGCCCCGCAAGCCACTGGCTGCCGAGCGACATGGAAATGCCCTGCACGCCTTCCCCAGTTGCCACCGCGGTGTTGATACCGATGACGGAGCCGCATGCATCGAGTAGCGGCCCCCCGCTATTGCCGGGGCTCATGGGCGCCTGATGTTGAACGACGACGGGAATGTCTTCAACAGGATAGGTTCTCGATACTACGCCTTGCGTATAGGATGGGCTGAATTCAGCAGGGTTCTTTTCAAATTTCCCCTTGAGTTGTTTTTGGTACTCGTTAAAGAGGAACCTGATTTCATCGTTATTGTCAGAGAACTTCTGTTTTGCGCTCTCTTCAGCCAAGTCATGTGCAATGCTCTTTTTCAGGGCATCGTCCGCAGCGCCAGGATAGCCGACAGCCCTGACTTCGCTACCGGTAAATGGCTCGTAATTCGCGATCGGGATCGGCATGCCCGGCAACGGCTTCGTGGGGCGGAGCAGTGCCACATCTTCTTTTACTGCAGAATCCTGACTACCGGAAAGTCTTTGCACGATTTCGACAGGGACGAGTTCTAGCTTTTCCTTGTTATCTTTATCTCTGCTAATTGAGACAATTTTAATGGACTGCGCCAGGTCGGTGCCGCACACCTCGATAACGTGATTGCTTGTGACCACGAGGTTTTTGTCATCGACAAGGAAGGCCGTGCCCATGCTTTGCCAAAGCTCCGGCTTCTGCTCCTCCGGAGGCTTCGACCTCCACGAAGCCCGCCTCCGGTGCACCTTCGGCTTTTTTGCCTTGTCCACACAGACTGAGAATGCCAGGATTCGGTAGATGCCGTATTTACTATAGTCGGTATCGTTGCCCTTCATCTGGTCGCATCCAGACGACGCTGCAATCGTGAGTAGCGCAACGCAAACTAACTGAACCGCCCTCTTGAGCTGCCGGCTCCCCCGCAACATCCCACACGCTCCCCTAAACTGCTGCCCCAAAAGCGCCATCGAAAGCCAGTGCTTAACCAAACGCCTATCCCCGAATGTCTACCATTGTTGCCGCCCTTCTGTCAGCATCGTTGTTAATCAGTTTCGGCGCCCCGAACCTGCAGATCCCGTTAACGATAAGCGCTAATGCGCCAAATCGCAATGTTCAAGTATATAGTTAATATACCCAGAAAATAGAGAGGCTTATCTTCGCCTCTGGGTGTCCACCATATACCTTCCATAATTGCAATTTCGGTACCGAAAGCAGCCAGAAATGGCAGTGTCAAAGATAGTATGATCGCTGCAACAAAATTTCTTTGGGCCAAGAAAGCTCCGGTACGCACCCATAAAAAAATGCAGACAATAATGACAGAAAATATCCCCAACAGAGGCGCTACGCTTGAGGACGATGGGTCGTCACCCATCAATGCCGGCCACTGCGATACTGTAAACGCAAGACCGATTGCTATGATACTATAAGTAATTGCCGCTCCGATGGAAGTCCAAGTACCCTGCTCCGATAGCTGGAACTTGGGCACCTGCAAGGTGAACCCGGCAAAGAGCGCCTGCCAGTTGCTTATCTTAAGCGATCCGATCTCGGAGCTGACACTCCTTGCGAAGGACGCTGAATCGGCACCAAGCTGCTTCAGTCTCGCCACCGCTTCCCGGCTCTGCGTGTTCGAAGGATTGCTTGCGAGAAAACTAGAAATGTCGCTGATTGTGCCCGTTGCCTTGATGCGGTCCCAATTGGCGGCGGGTGCTGGTGCCGCCATTGGCCGGACCCCGAGCTTTTGAACCGCGCGAAAGATCTGCTCGCGATTGTTCACGTCGTCGGTATGCTGCCCCTGAAAGCCAAACGGGATTGCGTAAATGTCGAGGCTCGCCGCTTTCACTGCAATGAGCTTGTTGAGATGCAGCGCGAAACGTGCTTCGTCGCGAACGAACCGCGATTTCGCCGACGACTTGGTCCAAATGACGATGGCTGCCCTGGCCTGCCGCAGCGCTTCATAGATCACGTCGGTGAAGTCGTCCGCGCCCACGAGCTCCGCGTCCCACCAGACGCTGATGCCCCTCGATGACAAATCGCGCGCCAACGCCTCAGCCACCGGCCGGTCAGCCCTCGCATAGGAGATAAAAACGTCCGCCATGAGAATACTCACGCCCCGCCCCACCGGGACAGTAAACTAGTAGACAACTTTCGGCAAGGACAGCGAAATCCGCGCGGTATGCCTCACCAACCTCGCGCTATCGCCCTCCTTATGGACCAGATTGAAATTCCCTCGTTTGCGATATTCGACCCCGGCCGTCCACCGAGCCGCGGCAGGCACCCCTCATTAGGATCGAACCCCGCGTGATGGAGCCCGACAACGGTCCAGGTTTGCGTCTCGAAAACGGGGCTTCCCGAATTCCCCCCTAGGGTGGGAGCGCGATAGTGTAAATAGATTGGGTCCAGTGCGTCCGGTTTTTTCGGTCCGATATCGACGAGCCGCCCATTCGCCCCGCTGATGGACCCGAATATCGATAGCTGCAACGAGCCGCCCAGCGGATAGCCGATCACGCTTACGGCCAGGCCCTCCTGTCCCTTTTGCGTATCCTCCACCAGCATGGGAAGTCTCTCGTCCGCCACGCGCAACGGCTCGACGTCTCCCACGTTCCCGATTATGCGCACGATACAAGCGTCGTACTCCTCGAACGGAGACTGCCAGGCGGCTTGCGATTCTGCCAGGAGCGCCATTCCGCCGGCTCCTTCCAACTCGAAGCGCGCTGTCGCGGGACTAAGCCCGGTTCGCGGCGAAGGCGGTTCAGACATGACGTGTGCGTTTGTAACGAGATAGATATCTTGCCCCCAGCGTGGGTTCAGATCGCCGCCACGGACGAGGAAGCCCGTTCCAAGCCTGGTGCCCTTCTGGTCAGAGACGGCGGCAATGGCCTGGGCGCGGGCCACGACCTTTTGCAACTCCGCCAGCTTCACGAACCCCCCGCCCGGAACCATGCTTTCTTCTAGCTCGCGGTGCTCCTTGGACGACGCCAATTTGGCAAAGCCGGCCAGAGTACTCCCGTCCAAGCTGAATCTGCCCTCTTCCTGTCCGGCCTCGGCGGCTTTGAGAACCGCAAGAATCCTCCCAGGCTCCGTTTGGTCCGGCTGGACTCTGAACACCTCTTCAAGCTGCCGGATAAGCCCGCCAAGATTAAATGGATCCCTTTTTGGACTAGCCAGGAAGCGGGAAAGGTATTGCTTGACCTTGGGGAAGTCGCCAACCGCCAGAGCGGCCAGCGCCAGCGTCTCGAACACATAGGCGTCTTCCGTCGTGGCGGCCACGGGTTCGAGGGCGCTGGCGATGCTACGGGCAAGCTGTTCGAATCTCCGGTTGCTTGGGTTTCTAACCGTCTGGCCGTCGATCTCCGCCAATCTTAAAAGGGCGACGAGATTGATCCCATGCCAATGGTTGAAGTCAGGCCGGTTCGGATCGCCGGCGCTAACGCTGGCGTAGCAATCTATCGCCTGCTGCAAATACGGCTTGAATTGGCTTTTGACCGTTGCGGCCGCGTTCTTTTCCCGGACATTATCCACATAAATCTGTTTATTCCCGCGGCCGAGCAAGCCAAGAATCTCCGCCCTTTCGCTTAGCGAAAGATTTGGCTTACGCCGGGAGGCTTCAAGCATTTGGATACCTGCTTGCATCTGGCCGGTGTCGATGAGGGCTTGTGCGTAAAGCGTCCAAACTATGGTAGCACCGGGAAAACGCACGAGCGTGCTGTCGGCCAACTTCGCAAGATAGTCGAAACTCCGCGCAGACTTGAGCGAGCTCATCGCGTCTTGCAAATCGGAAAGACCGATTGCGAACTTCGGGTTTGCGAGCTTTTCAAGCAGACCTTCTACCGCGGCCTTGAGCTCGGCGGCGCCTGCCAAGCCTTTGCTTGCGGCAGTCCGTACACGCCCTACGGGGTCGCTTGTGCTGACCGCGCCCTCTTTGGCTTCCCCCATGAATGAGGCCGTGCCACTTGAATTGTCTCCGCTAAGCTCAGCGCTGAATTGGAAAATGCCAATTCTCAGTATTTGCCCTGGAAGCCAATCCGCAGATGTAATGCGCTTCCCGCCAATGAATGTGCCGTTCTTGCTGTCCAGATCGGTAACGGCGATGCAATCCTGCTTGATTTCCAGCCTCGCGTGCAAGCGCGAAACCCGGCCGTCGTCGAGCACAATTTCACGGTCCGGGTGGCGGCCAATCGTTACAACGGCACCGGCCGGCAAGACCTTGGTGCATGTTCTATAGCCGCCGATGTCTTCGTGCGGGCGCCAGATCAGCTTAAGCTCGCGCCTCTGCTGGAATGCCTCCGCCATTGTTTCGCCTGCTGCGCGCGCCGGCTGCGGACGGATTACCTGCGTCTCGCCAGGCAGCGATCCGGCTGCGGCCGGAGCGCTCGAAGCCGCCGGGGCGCTTCCTGCCATAGGCGGTTGCAGCGTCGAAGGCTGGGCCGCTTCTGCATAACTCGCGGTCAGTCTGCGGGACCATGCGCCACAGGCTTCGGTGACCCGGGGTTCGAGGGCGGCGCCCAGATTGGCCGCGGCTGGCTTGATGAGCCGCGTCACAAGGATTTCCGCAGCGGTGGTAGCGATAATGGCGGGAATAAGCAGCGAGCCCGTGAGCACTTGCGCAAGCGCCGCAACGACCGCCCGCGGCCCAAGCCCCGCGGCGGCAAGCAGGCTGCTCTGGATCTTCGCCCTGTCGTCCTCGTCGTCCGCTGTCTCTCCGCAGATGAGTTCGTGTACGCCGCGCTCGATGCGTTCGAACGCACGCTGGCCGGCTGCAACGATGGCCTGCAAGCTTTCGGGCTCCATCGATTCAGGCTGGGGGAGCACAGCTTCGCCAAGAAGCTCCGGCTGCGATTGCGCCAATGCCGACCGCCGGCCGAGCTCGAAGTAGAGCGATTCCAGTTTGCCTTCTGCGTCCGCGCCACCAAACTTTGCCAGCCCGTCCAGCTCCGGTCCGATCGAAAAAGCCGCCATCTTAAGGTCTCCCGCACTGTCGTCGAAAACCGGTATGCCATATGCTTTGCCGTAGGCCGGGCCCCAAACGCCGTCGGCCGTCACGTCGTGCGAATTCCTTCGCTGAAATTCGGCTAGCGCCTTTTTCGTTTTGGCCTCGAAGATACCGGTCTCCAGCAGGCCGATGGCTCTTTGCAGCCGCCGGACGGCTTGCCCGCGCGAGCCTTGCCGCAGCCTCGTTAGGCTTTCATAGGCGCTCTTGCCCTCGCGGGAAAATTTTGCGGCCAGTACGGCCTCATGACCGGTCAGAAGCACGTAAGAGAAGCCGGTGCCGCCGTCCTCGCCCGGCACACCAAGCCCCAATGCCTCCCTGAATTGAGCGAATTCGCCGGCGTATGCACCGTCCACGTAGTTTCCGCGAACCGTTTGACAGCCGGCGGAGGAAAACTCAGAGGAATTGCTCGTGTCGCGAAAGGCCGGGTGCAGATTGTCCCAAGGCCAATCCACCGTATTGCAATCGAAAATATCGCGAACGTCGTACAGGGCATCGTGCCGCGAGCGCAGCACCGTTATGGGTTCTCCCTGAATCAGACACCCCCGATGGACGCCATTGTGGGTGCCTACGTTCATTCGATAGCAGCCGCACGGAAGCAGGTTTCCGCTGTTGCCGCCCCTGCTGTACTTCAGAACGTAATTTCTGTTTGGAACCGTGCTGGCGATGAACCCCGAAAGCGTCTTTGCGTCCAAATTATAAACGCCGATCACGCAGTTCAGCCCCTTATGGTCGGGCCTCGTATCCCTGATACGCAGCGCAGAGCGTTCAACCTGGCAGAACCGGCCGTCAGGGCCGCCCGCGCCGGGATCGAGGTGGCAACCGCGCAACCCGAAAACGATCCGGCGGGTGTTGCGGACCGGTTCGAAGCTGTTAGCCGATATGAGCAATTCAAGAGCGGCGGCAGAGAAGAGCGCGCCCGTGCCCTTCAAGTCGCAATCTTCCGGGCGGATGTGTCTATAGTCGGTAGACGCCTCGTCGGGCGCCCACTTGACAGCGCCAAATGGATCGATGGCGCCTTCAGCGAGGCTTTCCGGCTGGAAGGCAAGGCTTTCATCGTAGTCTGCCGCGGGAATATCGCGGGAGTCGCCTGGGCCTGCGCCGGCCGCTTCGGCTAGCAGGGGCAAGAACGTGTCGCCGGCTTGGGCTTCCGTACCCATGGATGTTTCCCTGTGGAGATGCTTTTGTCGCATTCACTGAGTCGAATGCGCAATGCCCGAATGCTGTTAACTATATCTGAACGGTAACTGCCCGTCACGATTCGTGGAGACGTTCTATCTATTGGGCTGCCCGATATGTCCGTTTCAGGGCCATTCGATGGCGCGCCCATCGCCTGCAGACATTGCCCAAGACGGCGCCATGTACCGCTTTTCAGGCGTTAACTGCCTTGACAGGGTGTTCCGCCGGCAGCATCGTGCCCGGCGCCTGGCGCCGGCAAACAGCATGCATGGAAGCGCACCGGTAAGCCGTTGCAAATAAGGAAACGGTCCCGTAGCTCAACAGGATAGAGCACCTGCCTTCTAAGCAGGGGGTTGGGGGTTCGAGCCCCTCCGGGATCGCCAAT
>JBKQNN010000280.1:0-19855 GCA_052145975.1 Rhodomicrobium sp.
CGCAACCGCGGCCTCGAACTGCTTGAGCCGCCATTTTGCCACACCTCTATCGCTCAGGATGGGAGCCTGGCGCGTTGGTGAAAGGCTCGAATCTTTCAGCGCATCGTCGAATGCCGCGATGGCTACATCATAGCGTCCGCGCAACAGCGCCGAGCTTCCTTCCTGGGATTTCAGGATCGACCGGTCGATAGCGGCGCATGCCGGAAAGGCGAAGCAGCCCGCGGCCAGGAACAGCGCGAAAACTGCAAGAGGATGCCTGAGGCGATATGAGGCCGCAAAGGCTCCTTTACCAGCGTTCCGCATTCCGGTAACACAGCGGGAAAACCAGCGACCTTCCAGCCTATGGTGCATCGAATACATCCTATTCTTCCCGGACTTGCTCTTGGCCTTGCTTTTCTTGCGCTGCCGGCTGCGGCCGCGCAAGGCGGCAATGCGGCGGAGTATAGCGGTGCGAGCGCAAGCGGGCTAGCGCTGCGTGGAACTTCTATGCGTTCCTTCTGGGGGCAAGGCAGGGTGCTGATCGCCCAAGCCGGCTACCGGCCGCAGGACGATGCCGGCGGAGATGCCCGGTCGCAGCTCAGAATGGAGCTCGACCGCATCAGAAGGCAGAATGCGGGGGAAAGTGCCGCACCCGCCGCTTTCGATCCGCCGATGCCGGAGCGGAAAAAGACGAGCCAAGCTGCGGCCGGAGCGGAGGATACAGCGGGTTCGCAGCTGATGGCGGGCGCGGCCGATCCCAAAGTCGATCTTTTGATGGGACAACTGCTATTCTTCAGTTTCAGAGGGACCCAGCCCGCCGATCCCGGCTCCAGGGCAATTCGCGCGCTTCTCCAGTCCAGGCACATCGCAGGAGTGGTATTCGGCCGGGAAAACATACAGGGCCGAGCGCAGCTCAAGGAGCTCGTGAAGTTCCTTTTGCCCACCGGTACGCCATACCGGCCTTTTCTCGCCATTCGCGAGATCGGCGGCGCTTCGGAAGCCTTTCCAGCGGTGAAGGATTTCGAGCTTTGGCCATCGGAGCAGGACGTGGCCGCCAAGGGCGATCCCCAATACGCCTATTCCACCTATCGCTCGATGGGGGCGACACTGGCGGGTTTCGGCTTCAGCATCAATTTCGGTCCGGTGCTTGCCGCATCCGGCGACGTTAAAGACCCGGCGGCGAGCTTTGGCAGCAATCCCCTTCAAACCGGGGTCTTCGCCAAGACCTTCCTTCTTGGCCACAAAGAGGAAAATGTTGTGGCCGTGCCTATTATCGACGGCAGCGCGCATTCCGTCCGGGCGCTCAAGACGATCCTCGTTTCCGACCCGGCCATCCCCGTAAGCGCGGTGATGAAGGACGGGAGCGGGATCGCGCCCTTTGCGGCCTATGGCGGTCTTGTGAAAGGCCCGCGTTTTTGTTTCGCGGCGCTTTCCGCAGCAAACGCGGGAGCAGCCGCCGTGAGCGGTTTCAAGCGCGGCTGCGACGCCTTAGTTTTGGACGGCGGCGCGGACAATCCCGCGACTGTCAGGGAGCAGGCAGCTCTCGGCCTGACCCAGGCGATTCAGGTTGGCGAATTGAGCTTCGACGCGCTAAACGTCGCGGCAGAGCGCGTTGGCGAGCTTCGCCCGCCTTCGCAAAGCGACTGGGCAGCCGGCGCTGCCCACTCCAGGTAGTCGAAAGCCCCCCTCACTTTGTCTCTCTGCCCGAGGGGAATCCCTTCTCCCAGCCGCATCCGCTCGGTGATGCGGCCATACCGAAGTGCAAGCTCGCCTTGGCGAGCTTGCGGGGAGAAGGACAGGCGAGGGGGGACTTTTTGCAACCGGTGGATTAGGCAACGGCCTCAGCAAGCCATGCCTTCAATTGGTGTTTAGGGAGGGCGCCGATCTTCTGGCCGGCCACTTGGCCGTCCTTGAAAAGGAGAAGCGCCGGGATGCCACGGATATTGTAGGCCTGGGCGATTTTCGGATTGCTCTCCACGTCGAGCTTGACCACCTTGAGCTGACCTTCAAACTCCTTGGATAGCTCTTCCAGGATTGGCGCCACCTGACGGCAGGGGCCGCACCACTCCGCCCAAAAGTCCACCAGCACCGGCTTGTCAGCCTTCTTGACCTCGCTGTCGAATGTCGCTTCTGTTACGGCAGTGACCATGGAAACCCCTGTGTTTGCGCGGCGCCTGGCCGCTTTGCTCCTAGCTGCGAAATAAGGAAGCGCTGGCGAAGACGTCAAGATGTAGCGCCTTCTGAGACTCGATCGCACCATATCTTGCTACATGACTCCGGAAGCCAGGGAAAGGCGGAAAAGCTCGCGCTTTCCCGGCAGCCCCCAAACTGGCGCTTTTGCACCGCGGTTAGTTCCAATCCTGGAAGGGATTCCAAGGCCGGCGCTCCGCGGATGGGCGGCGAGGATGGCCACGGGCGTGTGCATTGCCCTCCCCTTCGCTTTCATCGTCAAGCGGATCGGCAACTACAGGATCCGATTCGAATTGCACCGGCTGCCCCTTAAGTGCGCTCGCCACACGGCTGTCGAGGCCATAAAGGTCGGGAAAATAGCGAACTTGCCCTTTTTCGTCGGCTTCGGCGGTGAAATACGCGATGTGCACCGGAATTTGGTTTCTCAACGGGATCTCGGTTGTCTGACCCGATGCGACCATGTCACGGATCTGCGCGGGGGAGTAACTTCTCTCGTGGGCCAGCAGCACCTCGGCCAGATGCAGCGGGTTTTGCACGCGCATGCAGCCATGGCTGAAGGCGCGCTGTCCGTCGCCGAACAGATGGCGGTCCGGAGTGTCGTGCATGTAAACGTCGTGCTTGTTCGGGAAGCGGAATTTCACCGCACCCAGCACGTTCTTGCCGCTCGCACCCTGGGTGAACTGGTAGCGCCGGATGTCCACGCTCGACCAATCCACCGAGTCGGGATCGACAGGCTTGCCGTTCAGACTGACGCGCAGGCCGCCAAGCCGCTGAAGGGTCTCGCTGCTTCCGCCGCCGCCACCGCTGCCGAAGAAGAGGAAACCGCTTCCTCCTCCGCCGCCGCCCGAACTCCGAAGCCTTGGCGCGATCTCATTGACCTTTATGCCTTCGGGCACGCCCCATTCGGGGTTGAAGGTAATAAACTCCATACTTGCCGAGAAGGTTGGAGTCGGTGTCGAAGGCTTGCCGACGACGATCTTCTCCTGAAGCGCCATTTTCCCATGATCGAAGACGCGGGTGTATTGCTCCGTGATGCTGTCCCAGACATAGAATTCGCCCAGGTTTTCGGGCATCCAGCGCCAGCGCTCCATGTTTATGAGGATGCGCTGCCTTTTCTCCTCCATGCTGCCGCCGCCGCGGCCGCCGCTGCTGCTGCTGCTGGCCGTCTCGTTCAAGGAGGCCCTGAGCCTCCTGTTGATAACGCCAGTGGCTTCGAGGCCGTGTTCTTCCTCATAGCGGCTTACCGCTTCTTGCAGGGCTTCATCGTAGTTCGTCTCCCTGGCTCCCTGGGCATTTACGCCCAAGCGTTTGCGCACGAGGGCGATCTGCGGATCGTCGTCCCCTGGCCTGAGGTCCGGGCCGGTCGGGATGCGCGCCGGCGAACTGCCGCCCGAGCCTTTACTCAGCGCGAGAAGCGCTTGGCGCAGGCGCTTGAATTGCTCGTGCTTTGGATGCAAGCCCCGTAGATAGGCGTCCACGGATTCGGCGGCCGATATCCCTTCGAGAACCGATTTCGGCTCATAGATGTGGGGGCGCCGGTCTATAATCGGGCTGAGCGACGTCGGGTCGAGCCTGCCGCCGCGGGCGTACCGCGCATATTTCAATACGGCCAGGCTCAGCTTGATCTCGGCCTCGGCCAAGACCTCCGGGCTCGCCGAAGAGCCCGGATTCGATGGAAGCTGGAACGCGGACGCTTCGAGGCCCCAGTCGTTGGCACTACGAATTTCGCGGATAGCCTTCTGGGCCTTCGGGCTGAAGCCCTCTTTGGCAACCCAAATGGGCTGGCCTTTTTTCTCAGTATAAAATGCGGAAGCTCCGGCTATATCCTCGCGGTGGGCGTCGGACTTTCCGCCTGCCTTGGCGAGATGGGCAAGGATTTGCGTGGCGATAGGATCGAGCTCGGGCGCCTGGGCAGTTTCGGCAGGCTTCGCTTGCTCCGCGCCGGGTGCTTTCGGAGCCGGGCCAGCCGACTCGGGCGGCGTCAAGGGGTCGGGTGTTGCGGCAGCCGGCACGGGCTCCAAGGGCGCGGCTGGCGCTGCCGCCGGTTTTGCCGGTTCCCCCGCCGCCTTCTGTGCCGGAGCCCCCGGTTGGGCAGCAACTCCTGAGGCAGTATTAGCGCCAGCGGGGGCTGCCGCATTGAAAGCCGCGGCGGCTCGCGCTTCCGGCTTCCCTACATCCTGCGCCATGGCGTGGGATGAAACGCCCGCGAGGCAAGCTGCGAGCCCCAAGCCAAACACTGTCCTTGCGATCATTCCAAACCTCTATTGCCCCTCGAAGGTACTTATTTGAAAGTCCATGGGGTCTAAGCTTTTCCACCTGCCGCAAAGGCTGGAAAATTCTACCGTTTCCCAAGCACAGGCACACACCGGCTCGGGCGACTCCCGGCTCCCGCACGTTATGTTGTAAACGCCGAAGACGCAAGTCTGGTTAACGCTTACCCACGTGCCCGGGACGCTGCCAGAACCTTGTTTCATGGGCCTCGCGCCATAAATGATGGCGAAAAGCAGCGCCTTTGCACGGCCGCGGGCTTGACCGCGCGCGGGGGGAATGCTTTGGCTGCTTCAAACCATGCTGGAAACCCTTCCTGGAGACTTGGATGCGATCCTTCTTCCGCGCAAAAATCCACCGCGCGACAGTGACGCAGGCGGACCTCGATTACGAGGGGAGCCTGTCCATCGACCGCGAGCTCATGGATGCGGCGGACATCGCCGCGTTCGAGGAAGTGCACGTTTGGAACGTCACGCGCGGCACGCGTCTCACCACCTACGCGATCGAGGCGGAGCGCGGCAGCGGCGTCATCTGCGTCAATGGCGCGGCTGCGCATCTCGTGAATGCCGGCGACCTGGTTATCATCGCGACTTATCATTTCGTCGAGCGCGCCGCGGATGCGCCGCCTCCCATCGTGGTGCGCGTCGATGAGAAAAATCGCATCGTCGGTACGGAGCCTGAGATCGCCGGGCCGAAGCGCCGGTAACCGGCCGTTAACCTCATTCTTTCGCCTTTTTGCTTTGCGCCGGGCAGCGACGTGCCGTTCATGTGAGAAGCTATTATAGGCGAGGTTCCTTGCGAAAGGCTTAAGCACCCCTCTAAGGAGTTGATTCGGTTGAATAAATTACGCTAGGCGAGCGCTGCTTGCCAGGCAAAAATGCACCGTTTCAGGGTTAATCCGAAAGTTGTCCATATATTTAATAGGGTTTTGGAGTCGCAGAAATCGACCCAAAGCGGGAAAAAATTCGCAGAAAGACGGCGGCGGAAAATATGCCGGGCCGGCGTTTACCATCCGCGCATTAACTATAGTAGCGCCTTACGCGAAACGAAGGATGCGTTAATCTGGCACACTAGCGAACTCAAATCTAATAGGCTGCTGAAAAACTCAAAAGGGCTGCCAGAATCGTCATTGCGAGCGGAGCGAAGCAATCCAGAAGTTCAATAAAATCAACGAACCTCTGGATCGCCACGTCGGGCTACGCCCTCCTCGCGATGACGGCCGCGGGCTTTTTCAGCGGCCTGCTACACGCGCCCCTAACCGCGGGTACGCCGCAGCGTTGCCCCGCCGCTGAGCGGGACTTCATGGGTCCATAGATGGCCCGAGCGCGCCTTATCGTAGCCATAGCGATAGAGAGCTGTCAGGTAGGGAGCATTGAACCCCGGTGTAACACTGGAGCCGTAGCGGGCCTTGAGCCGATCGCTGAAAGCATCGTCGATGAACGTAAGATTGAACCGGTCGTGGCCAACGAACTCGGCTGTCGCAAAGAGCGTTTGCTTGGAGCCAGCCTTGATCAATGTCGAGAAGGAACGCGATAGCGGTGGGATCAGTCCGGCCTCGACAACCTCGAATTGGGGCGTAACGCGATTGTTGATAACGACCCAGATGCGAGGCGCCGGCCGTTTCGAATTGGCGTGCCCCGTCCCGTCTGCAAGCAGGGCGTCGGGCAGCACGAAGACTTCCATTGTCGCGCCGCCATCGACATGCATTTCCTTGAAACGCCTGCCATTAGCCTCGGCCTCGATATAGGTGGGGCCGAACAGGCCGGGAATGCTGGACGACGCAACGAGCACGTCCCGGAAAAGCTCTCTGGAACCTGGCTGCCCGCTCGCCGCGATCGCGCCCATGTCCCAGACAACGCCGCGTTGCGCGTCCAGATTTGTCGTAAGGATAAGGAGCCTGCGTCCCTTGGCGTGCTCGGCGGCCACGGCCCTGAGAAGACGTGCATCGACGAACTTGTCTACCAAGTTGACGAGTGAGTTTCGCCTTATGTCCGTACCTCCCAGAAGCGAGAACAGGCTTCCCAAATCCCCAAGAAACTGGGACGCGCTTTCGGTGAAGGCTTCCTGGATTTCCCTGTCGTAATCCGGACCCAAGAATGCAAGCGGAGCAATAAGCGCGCCCGCGCTGACGCCGGTTACAACCGTGAATTTCGGGCGGGAACCGGCTGCGGTCCAGCCATTGATGACGCCCGCGCCATAGGCCCCGTCATAGGCTCCTCCCGACAGGGCCAGCACATCGAAGCCGTCCGCACCCGATAATGGGGCCGAGCTCCGCATAAAATCGCGCAGCTCCTCGCGGCTGCCATCGACCCAGAAGCGCGCCCCCGGGATTCCTGGAATTTTTGCTATGGATTGTTCGGCCGCGGTGAAGCTATCCCGCGGAAGGGAAGAGCAAGCGGCGAGAACCAGGGCGGAAACCAAGGCCACGAACATTAAGGATTGGCGAGTGAGCGAGACGGGAGCCGCCGGGTGGCTACGCACACGCGAGTGCGAACCCGCCCTGGCTAGCCCTCTGGCAAGATTGCTTTTCGCGATTGTTAGCATAAACCCCACTACCACCTCTAACTCCGCCGTTCCGCTAATCCGGCCCCCGGCGCTATCCGTTGCGGCTGCCCTGGCCGCGCCGGCTCAAACTACGCAATTGCTATCCATATGGCAATTCGGAGGCAAAGGGAACACGAACAGAGCCAAAGATGATAGCCGGCGCGCCCGTAGGGGCGCTGAAGCCCATGATGCCTCCCGCCACGGGGCTTTTCGTGGCCGCGCCTTCCTTCCGCTCTAAAAGGTTAGGTACTATTCAGCCGGCCGGCATCTCTGGGGGATTGGGGTTCAAATGACACGCTTCGTTGGACCGCCGGGCGTGAACGGACGTTTTGCCCTCAATAAGGTCTCTATTTTGAGCGGTTATCGCGGTAATCGCATCCATCACGAGCCGCACGCGCGGCGCCCGGGCGAGTTCCCGCGGACTTAAGAGCCAAAGTTCGCGAGGAGGATGCGGCTCCATGGGCCGCACTTCGGTCAGCGCCTTGTCCGCATCGCCCATGTAGCGCGGAAGCATGACAATCCCTAGTCCCGCCCGCGCAGCCGCGGCTTGCGCCTCGATGCTGTTAGACCGGAAAGAGACAGCGCGCGAACCCAAGCGCCTGGCAAGCCACGCGGCCTCCACAATCCCGGCAGCGTCAACGTCATATGCGATGAAGGGAGCGGACCCGCTATCGCTGGGCGTACCGGGGGCGGCATAAAAGCCATAATGCACGCTCGCGAGATGCCGGCCAGTCAAACTGCTATCTTTGGGACGCCCCAGCCTGAGCGCGATATCGGCTTCCCGGCGCGCGAGGCTCATGACGCGGATATCGGTCAGGATTTCAAGGACTATGCCTGGGTGCTCGCGGGCGAACCCGGCGAGGCCGCCGGCCAGGACATGAGTGGCGACCGAACCGACCGTGGTGAGGCGCACCAATCCTTGGAAGGCCGTTTTCCCAACGCTTTCCGGCAGCGCAAGCGCGGAGCGTTCCATCGCTGCTGCGATCTCAAGAGCCGCCTCGCCGTCAGGGGTCAAGCCATAGCCATCCGCTCTGCGGCGGAACAGCACCTTCCCCAGCGCGGCTTCCATCGCTTTTATGCGGCGGGCGACGGTCGCGTGGTTGACGCGGAGCGCCCGCGCCGCTCTGGAAAGAGTGCCCGCGCGCGATAGCGCTAGAAAATAGCGGACGTCTTCCCAGTCGAGCTGCCCTGTGCGTTTTCGATCGGCCATGGATCGATTATAGCGAATTGTCTCACAGGTCGCGACATGGGACAAAGCGGCATCCTCTGCGGAGTTTCCAACATGACCATCCTTCCCAAGACCCTCTTCGAAATCGGCGGCGGCGCCCCCCGTGCGGCTTCGCTCAAAGAGTCCGTCCTCGTTCTGATCGACGCCCAGAATGAATATGTGAGCGGAAGACTGCCTCTTAAGGACATCGGCGCGGCAATCGCGGAAGCCTCCCGGCTGCTTGCCCTGACAAGAGCGGCGGGCACGCCGGTTATCCACATCGTTCACCGCGCCGCGCCGGGGCGGCCGGTTTTCGCGCAGGGCTCCCACGGGGCCGGCATCGTGCCGGAGCTGACCCCGCTTCCATCCGAGGAGGTGATCGAAAAGACGCTGCCGAACGCGTTTGCGGGAACCGGGCTTGAGATGAGCCTGAAATGCTTCGACGCGGCTGGCCGCAAGTCATTGATCCTTGCGGGCTTCATGACGCATATGTGCGTCAGCTCGACCGCGCGTGCCGCACTCGATCTCGGAATTGCGGCCACCGTCGTGGCGAGTGCAACGGCTACGCGGGACCTGCCTGCCGTGCAGGGCGGTGTCATAGCCGCCGAAATTGTGCAAGCCGCGGCCCTGGCCGCGCTCGCCGACCGCTTCGCCGCCATCGTCCCCAGCCCCGGCGCGCTCGCTGGCGCAGCGTAGCAAATACGGCCGGCATGTTTCCTGTCTCGCATGTAGAAGCAAGCTTTGTTGCCGCTTTCAGCGCCCTCTTTGCGGTCTCGAACCCAATCGGCTGCGCGCTGATCTACGGGCACATGACCGCGAACCTTGCGCAACGGGAGCGTGCCGGCCTTTCGGGGCGCATCGCTATCAATGCCGGGATCGTGCTCATCGCTGCGATGTGGGCGGGCGGCCTCGTTTTGTCCTTTTTCGGCGTCGGGGCGGATTCGCTTCGGATCGCCGGGGGCCTTGCCGTCGCGGCCCAAGCCTGGCGCATGCTGGAAGACGATCCGAAGGATGCTCTCGCAGCGAACGAAGCGGACGCGTTTTACCCGCTGACCGTCCCTTTCACAACGGGGCCGGGAACGATCGCCGTTGCCATCGCTTTGGGAAGCGCCAGGCCGGATGGCGCTACGGAGGCCATCGCTTTTGTCCTGGGCGCAACGCTGGCCGCATTGGCCATGGCTGCGTCAGTGGCGGTGTTCTACGGCGCGGCGCACAGGTTCATCGCGTTCCTTGGCGAAGGAAGTGCGCGCGCCGTCATGCGGCTCTCGGCCTTCCTGCTGCTTTGCGTTGGCATTCAGATCCTGGCACAAGGTATTAAGGCTATGCAACAGTGAGGTAAGTGCCGCCTACCCCTCCGCCGCGAGCCGGGCCGCGAGCCGCGCGGCGCAAGCGGGGTCTGCCCAGACGCGATGGTCCCCGCGCGCGTAGCCCAGCGCGTTTTCATGGTAGAGCACCGCGTTCTTGCGGTTGGCAGCGCGGTTATCCTGGCTGCGGATAACCTCGGCCGGCACGCCCGCCACGATGGAATTCGGCGGCACGATTACGCCCGGCCGCACCAGCGCGTGCTCGCCGACGATGGAGTTCTTGCCAATCATGGCGCCGTCCATGACCGTCGCGCCGATGCCGATGAGGCAATTGTCGCCGACGGTGCAGCCATGCAGCGTGGCGCGATGCGCGATCGAGCAGTAGGCACCGATCACCGTTGGCGTATCGTAGCCGACGTGCAGCATCACGAAGTCCTGGATATTGGTGTAGTCGCCAATTGCGATGAAGTGCATCTCGGCGCGCGCGACGGCATAGGGCCAGACGGATACGCCAGTCCCGAGTGCTACGTCTCCGTAAAAGAGCGCGCTGGGATGCACGAATGCCGCTTTGGAAATGTCAATCATGGTAGCTCCTTGGCCAGAGGCTATTCTTCCGCCTCAGCCTGCGGTGCCTTTTCCTTACGTGCGGGCTTCGGCGTGACGGTCGCGCGCTTGTCCAGGTAGCGTTCAACCGATACGGTGAGATCTTCCACCTTGTCTTCGAAAAAGTGGTTCGCTCCGGGCACGACTTCGTGGCTCACGACGATGCCCTTCTGCGTCTTGAGCTTGTCCACAAGCGTCTTCACGGCGTTCACGGGTACCACGCGGTCGCGGTCGCCGTTGATCATGAGGCCGGAGGAAGGACACGGGGCGAGAAAGCTGAAATCGTAGAGATTGGCCGGTGGCGCCACCGCGATGAAGCCGTCGATTTCGGGCCGCCGCATCAGGAGCTGCATCGCAATCCAAGCGCCAAAGGAGACACCGGCGATCCAGCAGGATTTCGCATCCGGATTGGCAAGCTGCAACCAGTCGAGCGCGGTGGCGGCGTCCGAAAGCTCGCCGGGGCCTTGATCGAAAATGCCCTGGCTTCTGCCAACGCCGCGGAAGTTGAAGCGCAGCACCGAGAATCCGCGTTTAACGAAGGTGTAATAAAGGCTATACACGATCTGATTATTCATGGTCCCGCCGAATTGCGGGTGGGGATGAAGAATAATGGCTATCGGCGCGGCTGCCGTGGCGTCGTGGTGGTAGCGTCCCTCGATGCGGCCGGCGGGCCCGTTGATGATGACTTCAGGCATTTGCAGGAACCTCTTCTTGACCGGATCTGCCCTTGCGCTCGCGGCGTAATACTTGACTAGGGCAGTCGGAAATCATATTTATACAGCTCTGGGAGGCCGTAGCCCGTTCAAGCCCCGATTCGGGCGAGGGTGCGGCATTTAGAGACGCATATCATATCACGGGCGCAAATTTCCATTACCTTCGCGCGAAAGCCGAGCGAGGCATCGTAAATGCTGCTGAGTACCAAGGGGCGGTATGCCGTCATGGCAATGGCCGAAATCGCAAAGCAAGGCGATTTGAAGCCGCGTTCGCTCGGGGACGTGGCGGCTAAGCTTGAGCTGTCGCTCGCCTATCTGGAGCAGCTTTTCATGAAGCTCAGGCGCAATGGCTTGGTGCAGTCGGTGCGGGGCCCCGGCGGCGGCTATGTGCTGGCCCGCGACGCTTACGCCATCAGCATCTGCGAAATCATGTCGGCCGTGGACGAGCCCCTTAAGATGACGCGCTGCGACACCGGTAACGGGTGCGTGGCCACGCGTCGCTGCAACACGCATTTTCTTTGGGATGCGCTGGGCGCTCATATCGAGCAGTTCCTTGTGACCGCAACGCTTGGGGACGTGCTTTACGGCCGCTATTCCGTGCCTCAGCAGGAGCTGTTGCTGTGCAAGCTGGCGGGCGGAGCGGAGATCGCGCAATGAAGACGCGCTGCTATCTCGATCATAATGCCACCTCGCCGCTGCGTCCGGAAGCGCGGGCAGCGATTGCCAGGGCGTTCGATTGCATCGGCAACCCGTCGTCGATCCACGCGGAGGGCCGGGCCGCGCGCCGCATCGTCGAGGACGCGCGCGAAACGGTTGCGGCAATATTCGAGGTTGCGGCATCGCAGGTCTATTTCACCGGCAGCGGGACCGAGGCCGCGAATTGGCTCTTGCAGCCGCGCGGGGACGAAACGCTCGCGGTTTCCGCCGTGGAGCACCCATGCGTCCTTTCCGGCCATCGCTTCGATTGCCTCGGCTCAAGACCCCCTCATCCTGTCCTTCTCCCCGAGGGGAGAAGGGACGCTAGAATTCTCGCCGAGGATAGTTCTGGGGTCCTCTCTCCCCTCGGGGAGAGAGACAGAGTGAGGGGGGACTTCGCGCAGCACTCAAGCGGATTTCGTATCGTTCCCGTCTTCGAAGATGGCACGGTCGATTTGGATGCGCTTGAGGCGGCGCTGGCTTCCGGCTCCATTGCCGCGGTACAGGCCGCGAACAACGAGACCGGCGTGATTCAGCCCATCGCGGAGATAGCGAATGTCGTGCATTCGAAAGGCGCGGTACTGATTTGCGACGCGGTGCAAGCGATAGGGCGCCTGCCGCTCAGCGAGCTGAAGGATGCGGATGTGCTTTTCTTCTCGGCGCACAAGTTCGGCGGGCCGAAGGGCGCCGGCGCTGCGATCTTCCGCAATCCAGATTTCGCGCCCGCGCCGCTGCTGAGAGGCGGCGGGCAGGAACGCCGCCAGCGCTCGGGCACCGAGAATGTGCCCGGGATTGCGGGGCTTGCCGCGGCTCTTGAAGTCGCCGTTTCGGAGCAGGCTGCATTTGCGGCGAAGGCGAAGGTCGTGCAGGAAAAGCTGGAATGCGGCATTCGCAACATTGCCCCGGACGCGGTCATTTTCGGTTCGCCTTCGGCGTCTCAGGCCGCAACGCCATTCCTCGACGGTGCCCTGAACGAGGGAATCTCCCCTCACCCTGTCCCTCTCCCAGCAAGCTCGCCTTGGCGAGCTTGCCGCTCGAGCTTCCGCATCCGCAAGCGGATGCGGATGGGAGAGGGGACGCCAGAAATCGCGCTGCGGGTAATTCAGGGGTCCCTTCTCCCCTGGGGAGAAGGCCAGGATGAGGGGAGTGAGCTTCGTGCAGGCCGGCTGCCGAATACCACCTGCTTTGCAATCCCCGGCAAGAGCGCCGAAGTTTCGTTGATCGCCTTCGACCTGGAAGGCGTCGCGGTGAGCTCGGGTTCGGCCTGCTCTTCGGGAAAGGTGGAACGGTCGCATGTGCTCGCCGCGATGGGTGTTCCGGCGGAGCTGAGCCGCGGCGCGATCCGGGTCTCCACGGGCTGGACCACGGCCGAAGCGGATATCGAGCGGTTTTTGGCCGTTCTGTCCAAGATTTGCGAGAGCCGGACAGCCCGGCATGGGATTTGCAGCAGCCCTGGGGAAAGTCCTCACGCTGGGCATGCTGTGTAACGTTTGTGACATCGCGAGGAAGCCCCGCGATGAACCGCAGGAGCAGATATGGCTACGCCAGTTAGCGAAACGATCGAGCGCGTCCACGAAATAGACGTCGACAAGTACAAGTACGGCTTTACGACCGATATCGAGAGCGTAAAGGCGCCCAAGGGCCTCAGCGAGGACATCGTGCGCTTCATCTCGGCCAAGAAGGGCGAGCCTGAATGGCTGCTCGAATGGCGGCTTGAGGCTTACCGGCGCTGGCGCACGCTGGAGGAGCCCACATGGGCGCGCGTGCACTATCCCAAAATCGACTACGAGGAACTGTATTATTACTCCGCGCCGAAATCGAGCGAGGGGCCGAAAAGTCTCGCCGAGGTCGATCCCGAACTCTTGCGCATGTATGAAAAGCTCGGCATTCCGCTGAAGGAGCAGGCCGTGCTCGCGGGCGTCGAGGGCGCGAAGGTGACCGGTCCGCGCGTGGCGGTCGATGCCGTGTTCGACAGCGTCTCGGTGGTTACGACCTTCAAGGAAGAGCTGTCCAAGGCTGGCGTGATCTTCTGCTCGATCTCGGAGGCCGTGCGCGAGCATCCAGAGCTCGTGCGCAAATATCTCGGCAGCGTTGTGCCCACCTCAGACAACTATTTCGCGACGCTGAATTCGGCGGTCTATTCCGACGGCTCGTTCGTCTATGTGCCGGAGGGCGTCCGCTGCCCGATGGAGCTTTCCACCTATTTCCGCATTAACGAGAAGAATACCGGCCAGTTCGAACGCACGCTCATCATCGCGGACAAGGGCGCCTATGTGAGCTATCTCGAAGGCTGCACTGCGCCGATGCGCGACGAGAACCAGCTTCACGCCGCCGTGGTCGAGCTGGTCGCGCACGACGACGCGGAGATCAAATATTCGACCGTGCAGAACTGGTATCCGGGCGACAAGGACGGCAAGGGCGGCATCTATAATTTCGTGACCAAGCGCGGCGATTGCCGGGGCCGCAACTCGAAGATTTCCTGGACG
This sequence comes from Rhodomicrobium sp., assembly GCA_052145975.1. GTDB lineage: Bacteria > Pseudomonadota > Alphaproteobacteria > Rhizobiales > Rhodomicrobiaceae > Rhodomicrobium. Next base: position 13,991 of record JBKQNN010000280.1, read on the forward strand.
CAGGTCGAGACCGGCTCGGCCATCACCTGGAAATATCCAAGCTGCATCCTGCGCGGCGACGGCAGCCGCGGCGAGTTCTATTCCATCGCCGTTTCGAACGGCTATCAGCAAGTCGATAGCGGCACCAAGATGGTGCATCTCGGCAAGAACACGTCGAGCCGCATCATCTCGAAGGGCATCGCGGCCGGCCACTCCGACAACACCTATCGAGGGCTCGTCTCGGCGCACCGGCGCGCAACCGGCGCGCGCAACTTCACGCAATGCGACAGCCTCTTGATCGGCAATAAATGCGGCGCGCACACCGTGCCCTATATCGAGGCCAAGAACGCCAGCGCCCAATTCGAGCACGAGGCGACCACCTCGAAAATCTCGGACGACCAGATGTTCTATTGCCTCCAGCGCGGGCTTTCGGAGGAGGAAGCGGTGACGCTGATCGTGAACGGCTTCGTGCGCGACGTGCTGCAGCAGCTCCCGATGGAGTTCCTCGCCGAGACGCAGAAGCTCATCTCGATCAGCCTCGAAGGCAGCGTCGGTTAGACATGGCGACGCCGGTAAAGGATGCATGGTTTGTCCGGAGTTGGGGCGGTTTAGGCATGGCTCCGATCAGCGACATAGGGTGGGCCGTAATAATTGTTTTTATAGGCATGCCTTTCGTTGTGGTCAGTCTGGTTGGAGAACTGCATGCTTCGCAGGCCGAGAAGGGACTGCTTGCAGGGTTGTGGTTCTTCGCTTTCTGGATAGTTGCCCGGCATAAATCGTGCACTCAGGAAGAATACGAAGAGGCGCGGAGAGACGCAAAAGTGACCCGGAGAACGTGGGACAAGGTTTGACTGCGACGGTTATGATAGCGTCCCCTCTCCCGTGGGGAGAGGGACAGGGTGAGGGGCGTAACGCCGTGGTTGAGAAGCAAGGCCCGCGAACAGGTTTAGCGCGGAAGCTCCGGCGGGAGGAGACGGACGCCGAGCGCAAGCTGTGGTCCCGCATCCGCGACAGGCAGTTTCACGGGCTCAAGTTCCGCAGGCAGGTTCCTGTCTGCGGGTATGTTGCGGATTTTCTTTGTCACGAGGTGAAGCTGATTGTGGAACTGGACGGCGGACAGCATGCGGAACGTGGCGAAGAAGACGCTCGCCGCACAAGGGCGCTCAATGAAGCTGGGTTTCTGGTGCTGCGATTTTGGAATAACGATGTGCTGGCAAATACGGACGGGGTTTTGACTGCGATAGCTGAGGAGTTGCAGGCGGCAGAGAGAATGGACAATGGACTCGCCCCTCACCCTGTCCCTCTCCCTATGGGAGAGGGGACGGTGCGGCAACCGGAGAGGCAATAATCGTGGCGTTGGTACTTGCTGCATTGCTTGGAGCCTTCCTCAGCCTTGTGGGTCTAGCGTTGATCGCCTCGCCGTTCAATGCGGTGCAGGCGTTTGGGGTCGACCCGTCGCATATGGCCGATATCGGGCTGGCGCCAGGGATGGGTGTTAGGGAGCTGGCGATAGGGCTGACGATTGTCGCGCTGGCAGCGATGCGGAAAGCGCGGGCGCTGGGCGTGGTGCTGCTCATTAGCTCAATCGTGCCGGCTGGCGATTTCGCGATTGCGGGCAAGGTGTTGGGCTACGCTGCTGCGTGGCGGCATCTGATGACGCTACCGTTCTCGCTGATCTTAGGCGTAGTTCTGGTGCGGAGGCCGTCATGAGCTACGGATACCGGCGTAAGGATTTCGCGGCGCCTTGGGATTGGAAAGCCTGGCTCGCGGCCGCCCTCTTCGCGGTGCTGGCGTTTGCGCTCGCCCACGGGCTGTTCAGCGGCTGGCCTCTGATCCGGTTTGCTGCGCTGGCAGCAGGCGTGGCCCTATTTATCCGGGCGTTTTTGTGGGGCGGCGTCTCGCGCTGGCGCCGGGGGGCACTCTAATGGAGGAGGCCGTCATGAGTGCTTGGTTCAGGCCAAAGCGATATGGCTGGGGCGCGTCGCCCGCCAATTGGAAAGGCTGGCTGGCTATTGGGGTTTTTTTGGTTCTGGTCTTGGCCGTAAACCTGGCGCTGGCCGGCGAACCGCTGCTTATGCAGCTCGGCGCCCTCGGCGTCCTCTTGGCGCTGTTTGCTTGGATTGTCTGGAAAAAAACGGAGGGAGACTGGCGCTGGCGCTGGGGTCCGGACGGGAAAGAGAAGTAAGGAAAAAGAATGCTCGAAATCAAGGACCTGCACGCCGAAATCGACGGCAAGGAAATCCTCCGGGGCTTTAGCCTCACCGTGCCCAAGGGCGAGGTGCATGCCATCATGGGGCCGAACGGCTCGGGCAAGTCCACGCTTTCCTATGTCGTCGCCGGCAAGGAAGAATATGAGGTCACGGGCGGCTCGATCACCTGGGACGGCAAGAACCTCTTGGAGATGACGCCCAGCGAGCGCGCCCATGCCGGGGTGTTCCTGGCCTTCCAATACCCGATGGAAATTCCGGGCGTGGCTTCGCTGACGTTCCTGCGCACGGCCTTGAACGCCCATCGCAAGGCGCGAGGGCAGGGCGAAATCTCGATCCCCGATTTCATGCGGGTTGTCCGCGCGGAGGCGGAAAAGCTTGGCATTTCGTTCGATATGCTAAAGCGCCCGGTGAATACCGGCTTTTCGGGCGGCGAGAAGAAGCGGAACGAGGTTTTGCAAATGGCGCTCTTGCAGCCCACGCTGTGCATTCTCGATGAGATGGATTCCGGCCTCGATATCGACGCGATCCGCGTTGCCGCCGAGGGGGTAAACGCGCTCCGCTCGCCAGACCGGGCCATATTGGTCATCACGCACTATCAGCGGCTTTTGAATTACATCGTGCCCGACAAGGTGCATGTCATGGCGCGCGGCCAGATTTTGCGCTCGGGCGGCAAAGAGCTTGCGCTAGAGCTCGAAGAATCCGGCTACGCGGGCTTTGGCGCGGAAGCGGCTTAAGGGGCGGCGATGACCATTCATGCAACCACGATCCGGCCAGCGCTGACGCCAGCAGAGCAGCGCTATCTAGACCTTTATGCCAGCGTTGTGGGTCGCCTGCCCGGCGCGCGTCACGCCCGCGTCCGCGCCTGGCGGGAGGCGGCGCTGGACCGGTTTGCCGCGCAGGGCCTTCCGCACCGCCGCGTCGAGGAATGGAAATATACGGACCTGCGGGCGTTGATGCCGGAGGTTCATCCGCTCGCTGGGCTTATGCAGGCGGTGGCGGCGGAAGTTAGCGTCGAAGCTTCCATCGGCAAAGCGCTCGCGCATTTGGACGCCTACCGCGCCGTATTTGTGGACGGCCTGTTCCGCCCCGATCTTTCGACGGTGCAGGATGCGCCTGGGGTGACATTCGAGCCGCTCCGTGCCGGACTTGAAGAGGATTCCGGCCCCGGGCACGCGCTTGCGCATCAAGCCGAGGATGGGCGCGATGCGATTGCGGCCCTCGTAGCCGCCTTCGCGACGGACGGCGCAATCCTTTCGATTTCGCCAAGAGCACGGCTGGAGAAGCCCATCCACCTTATCTTTATCGTGGGCGAAGGCGCTCCGAAGCTTGTGGCCACGCAAAGCGCGATTGTGATCGGTGACGGCGCGGAAGCTACGCTCGTCGAAACGCATGCGGTTGCGGGCGATTCCCAGGCGTTCTCGTACACTCAGCTCGCGGTTGGCAGAGATGCCCGCTTGAGCCATGTCCGCGTTAATGCCGGCGGCAAGCAATTGTCTTCGGCGCCGGTGGTTTTGGACGAGCGCACGCACTACGCGCCGCTGCAAATGACCGTGGATGGGACGCTTACGCGGGCGCAGATGCACATCCACTTTAAAGGCCCGGAAGCCGGCTGCCACTACGCCGGGGCGATGATGCTGCGCGGACAGGCGCACGCCGATTTCACGCTTGTGGTCGATCACGCGGCCGAGGCTTGCGAGAGCCGCGAGCTGGTGAAGGCCGTGCTGGACGGGCGCTCGCGGGGCGTCTTCCAGGGCAAGGTGATTGTGGAGCGCGGCGCGCAGAAAACCGATGGCAAGCAAATGGCCAATGCGCTGCTGCTCTCCAACGAGGCGGAGTTCGACTCTAAGCCCGAGCTTGAGATTTTCGCGGACGATGTCGCGTGCGGCCACGGCTCGACGGCGGGGCAGATCGATGAGGATCTGATGTTCTACCTGCTTGCGCGGGGCATTCCGGAGGCCGAGGCGCGGGCGCTTCTAATCGCCGCATTCCTGGGCGAGGCTCTGGATAAGATCGAAAACGAGGCGCTGCGCAGCGCACTGCAGGAGAAGGTGGATGACTGGCTTGCAGAGAAATAGCACGGCGGTCACGCCCCTCATCCTGTCCTTCTCCCCATGGGAGAAGGGACGCCTGAATGGCGCTTGGAGCGTGCAACACCGTCCCCTCTCCCATGGGGAGAGGGACAGGGTGAGGGGCGGAAGGCCCGGAGAAGGATCATGACACTGATAGAAAAAAACATCCAAGCTCCGGCATACGACGTGGAGGCGATACGGCGCGATTTTCCGGCGCTGGCGCTGCAGGTTTATGGCAAGCCGCTGGTGTATCTCGACAACGCGGCGAGCGCGCAGAAGCCGCAAGCCATGCTCGATGCGCTGATGAAGGCGTATGGCGAGGAATACTCCAATGTGCATCGCGGGCTTCATTACCTCGCCAACGCAGCGACGGAGGCTTACGAAGGCGCCCGCACCAGGGTGGCGAAGTTCCTGAACGCGCCAGACGCCAAGCAAATCGTCTTTACGAAAAACGCCACCGAGGCGATCAACCTCGCGGCGCAATCCTTCGGCGGCATGGTCATCGGCCCCGGCGACGAGATCGTGCTCTCGATCATGGAGCACCACTCCAACATCGTTCCGTGGCATTTCCATCGCGAGCGGCGCGGCGCGGTCATCAAATGGGTTCCGGTGACGGACCGGGGCGAGTTCCGGCTGGAGGACTTCGAGGCCGCCATCGGGCCGCGCACCAAGATGGTCGCGATCACGCATATGTCGAACGTGCTAGGCACGGCCACGCCGGTGAAAGAGGTGTGCGAGATCGCCCATGCCCACGGCGCCTACGTTCTCGTCGATGGCAGCCAGGGCGCGGTTCACCTCGATGCCGATGTGCAGGACATCGATTGCGATTTCTACGCCATCACCGGCCACAAGATTTACGGGCCGAGCGGCATCGGCGCGCTCTACGGCAAACGCGAGCATCTCGAAGCCATGCCGCCTTACCAGGGCGGCGGAGAGATGATCGAAACCGTGACGGTTGACGAGGTCCGCTACAACGATCCGCCCTACCGGTTCGAGGCCGGCACCCCGCCAATCGCCGAGGCGGCAGCATTGACCGCGGCGCTCGATTATGTCGGCAGCATCGGCAAGGCCCGCATCCGCGCGCATGAGAACGATTTGCGCCGCTATGCCGAGGAGCGCCTGCAGCCAATCAACTCGCTCAAGATCATCGGCAGTGCCGCGGACAAGGGACCGATTGTTTCATTCACGATGGAAGGTGCGCACGCTCACGATATCGCCACCATCCTCGATCGTTCGGGCATCGCGGTGAGGGCCGGTACGCATTGTGCGGAGCCCCTGCTTGCCCGCTTTGGCGTAACGGCCACTTGCCGTGCGTCGTTCGGGTTGTACAACACACGCGCCGAGGTTGACGCGCTGGCCGATGCCCTACTAAAAGCGGAGCGGTTTTTCAAATGACGGAAACGATGGACGATACAAAAATGCCGGTTGATCCGGCGCCGTGGGATGCCGCGCAAGCTGCACCCGCGCATCAAGAGTCGCATCCTTTGCCTGAGCCCTGCGCGCGTACGGTCGAGGTTGCGAAGGATTTCAAGGCTGGGACCGGGCTCGCCGAGGAGGAGCTGGAGCGCATCACCAATGACGTCATAGCCGCGCTGAAAACGGTTTAC
>JBKQNN010000281.1:0-11374 GCA_052145975.1 Rhodomicrobium sp.
CGCCCGACAGCTCGTCTAGCACCGCATCGTAGTCGGCAGGGTCGGTGAGCACGGTCACGAAGGCATGGTTCTTCGCCGACGCCCTGAGCAGCGCCGAGCCTCCGATGTCGATCTCCTCGATCATCGCTCCGGCATCGGCGGCGTTCTTCTTGACCGCTTCCTCGAACGGATAAAGATTGACCACCACCAGCCCGACAGGCGCGATCTGGTGCGTGGCCAGCGTCTCCCGCGTGGCGCTATGATCGAGGTTGGCGAGAATGCCGCCGTGAATCGCCGGGTGCAGCGTCTTGACGCGGCCCTCCAGGATTTCCGGAAAGCCCGTCACCTCCGATACCGGCAGCACTGGAATGCCGCTATCCCGCAGATAGGCCGCCGTCCCGCCTGTGGATACGATCTCGATGCCCAGAAGCTCAAGCTTCTTCGCGAACTCAGCCAGTTTCGATTTATCGGAAACCGAAATGAGCGCCCGGCGAACCGGAAAATCCTGATGTATGGTCATGCCGTGTTAAGTGCTCGAAATGCGCTTCGAGGTCAAGATGCCCGCCTCGGATTACCGTCCAAAAGCACGGGCCTTTGCTGCGCCACCTTTTCCAATTTCCAGTGGACCGACGTCGCCTTGTTGCATTGGCCTTTGAGCACGATCTGTAGCGAGCGCCTCAGGCAAATCGGATCGGCGAAGAAAATGCTCTCCTCAACGTCGATTTCGGCGCCCCCTGCGATAAAGCGCCAAGTTTGGCCGCCGGGCGTGGTCAGGTTGACGGCGCTGGTGTTGCGCGCAAAATTCGCCGATATGCGCGGATGCAGATGAAAGCGGATCGCAAAGCGGCCGATGGCCACAAGATCGCTGCTGTTGCTGACAGGCTGGAGGTGGTCGTGGCCTTCGAGGGTCAGCCCGGACTTGAGTAGCGTTAGCCGCCGGCGATGAATGTAGCCGAAGCGGTCGCGATAGCCGTCGTGGCTAATCCTGACGCTGACATAGTTATCGTCCTCGGCAACTTCCTGCTGAACGTGCCCTGGCCCCGCAAGCCAGAACAGCTCGCGGCCGGAAGCAGTGCCTTGCGCTTTGATAAGCCGGGCCGAGGACAGGTCCTCGATGGTGAGCGTCGAATGCGCGGCGGTGGAGCGGGAGACCACATACCAATCGCCGGTCTCGTCCGCAGGCGCCCCGCAATTGGTGACGATCGGCTCGAGGTCCGAACTCATCTCGAAGGAGCCGCAGCCGGCATGGGCACGGTCGCTCAGATGCATGGGCGGGGCGCCGCCGCCATCCGCGAGCACGATGGTGCCGCCGGCCGCAAGCCGGGCATAGGCCGATCGCGGGGCGAGCACGCCCGGCAGGGTTCCGCCCACGTCGTCATAGGCAAGGACGGTCGCCACCTGGTCGAGCAGCGTCGGCCCCATGCCGTTGAAATGCGCAAGGCTGCCGTCGCCCAGCCGCAAAAAGCGAAGCATCGGGTTCATGCGGCCGATTGCGGTGTAAAGTGCTTCGGGCGGCTCAAGCTGGCGCGCGACGAAGCATTGCTTCAAGGGCAGCAGCTCCAGCAAAAGTTCGATCAAGTCGCCCGGATCGCGCGAGACGTGGCCGCCATCCTCAAGGATTTGCCGCTCAAGCTCCGCGCAAAATACGGACTGGTAGGAGGTGAGGTAGGTTTCCTGCTCGGCCACGCAGAGCCCCGCGAGCAGGATCGCGGTGAGCGCGCTCAGCTTGGCCACGCCGGAAGCGTCGGCATAGACCACGGTCAGGTCGTGAACGTCGCGGCTCAACAGCTTCATCGCGGCGTCGTAGAAGTCGGGATCGGCGCCGTCGAGGAGGAAGGCCGCATGCGATAACAGCGCAATGACGCGGTTTGCTGCAATGCCGGGAGCATGGGCGATAGGGGGCGCGCTCCGGCTGGCGGCAATCCATTCGAGCGTCAGCTTGCGCGCCTTCTCCCGCGCGATCTGGTCTTCCGCCGCGTGCAGATGGCGCAGCCAGCCGAACCCGTACAGCTCCTTTTGCCACGGCACCGAGGGCGGCACGATCTTGAACGGCGATTCCGACCCCACGGGCGCCGCAGCACCCGCAAGGCCGAAATAGCCATCGTAAAGCTCGACCGCGAAGCTCGGATCGCCGGTACGAAGATCCTGCGGGAGGATGAGCAGGTGATAGGCAGAAGGAACGCCCGCCATCCAGCGCGAAAACGGCGCTTTGAGCGCAAGCCTGAGCGCGGTGCGCCCAGCCTTATTCAAGGCCAGCGCCGCAAGACGCGCTTGATCTGAAATCTGAGCGGACATCATCTTTGTTGTTAAGGACGGCTGCCCCCAATAAGCGAGGGAATCGAGCAAGCATCGCGGTTAACGCTGTCAACTTTGAGGCAGCGTGAAGCGTGCCTGCAATTCGCGCAAGCATTGCTCCCGGGGGGTGGGGAAAGCTGCGCTGAGTTTTTAACTACCTTGACAGCATATTTTTTGTCATAAGCCATTGTTGGGCTAGAGTTTGGTCCTTGGGGGGCTCATGGCAAAGGATGACAGCGCAGAGAAGAGCGCAACGCCGCAATGGCTGATGGACTTGAAGGCTAAGGCGGCCATCGTGCGCGAGCGGCGGGAGCGGCCTGCCGGCCTTTGCCTCGGCCGCTGGCTCGGCGATTTCCTCGACCAGGATACGCCAAGCGGGCTGCTGCCGGCTGAGGAGAAGCTCCTGTTTGCGGCGGCCCAGGGCGAGCCATGCGTGCTGCAAAGCCGGGCGGCGCGGCTTTGGACCGAGTTCGACGCTTGGCGCAAGCGGCACAGCACCAGGAATATGCCGAACATTCACTCGGACGCCGGTTTCGCGGAGGCTTTGACCAGGTTCCTGGCGGGGGCGCCCGCGGCGGTGCAGGAGGTCGTTCACGAGGCGACCATGCAGGCCGTCGTTGAGATCGGGCTGCCGGCCGATTGGGAGCCCAAGGACGCGGCGGAAACGGAGAAGCTGGCCGCGCTCCAGCATGAATATTTCGCGCAGCTTGAGGCCGAAGCCCATCCCGCCCGGACCCTCGCTGCGGCCCGCGGCGATAACAGCTTCTACATGCTCGCCGCCGGGGCCGTGGTCCAAGCCTTTGCGCTGCCCAGCGATCGGCTTAACTTGCCGCAAGAAACGCAGGAAAAAATCGAGGCGCAGCCGCGCGTCCTGCGCGATTTCTTCGGCGAGCTTGTCCGCCATGTGCGGAGCGCGCCGGGTACGGATGAGGCTTGGCTCGCCAAGCTGAAGGCCGATCCCATGCTGCTGCGCCCGCACTTCGACGCCGCCTTCGCCCGCTATGAACAAGAGGCCTGGCGCTGGGCCTGCATGCACGATCCCGAAGTGTGCCTGCGCGCCGGTTTCCTGCGGTTCCTGGCGCTCGGCGGCGACGATGCCGCGCCGGTCCACGAACGCCGCCTGGAAGTCCACGGCGCCTATGTTGAAGAGGATCTCGACCTCTCCGGCTGCACCGTTCCCCAGCCGCTGCTATTCCAAGGCTGCTATTTCGCCGGGCAAATCCTGTTAGCCGAAACAATCGCAAAATCGCTAGATTTCCAGAGGAGCCGCGTCCAGTCCATCGGCGGCGAATACGCTCAAATCCAGGGCGGCCTTTCCCTTAGTGGCGGCTTCCGCTCGTGCAGTGGGGTCTCGCTTCCTCACGCAGGCGTCGAAGGAAGGTTATCCTGCGACGGCGGCACATTCCTTTCTGAAAATGCCCCGGCAATAGATTGCGGCGGCGCTGGCATAACCGGAGATGCCAGCTTGAGCGATGGCCTCCTCTGCGAAGGCCGCGTGTCGTTCAGCGGGGCGGCAATTGGCGGCAGCCTGAACTGCGCCGGGGGCACATTCCGCAATCGCACCGCGGATGGTGCGGAGGTCGCGCTCGATTGCAGGGATGCGAAAATATCGGGCAGTGCCGTGCTTGCGAACGGCTTCCGCTCCGAGGGCATGGTTTCATTCCCGGAGGCGAAAATTGGAGGCACTCTAGACTGCACCAAGGGCGTTTTCGTCAATCATACCATAGACGGAAAGGGCAAGGCGCTTAGCTTCGAGCACGCGGAAATCGAGGACGGGGTTTTTCTTCGCGACGGCTTTTTAGCCGAGGGCGAAGTGAGATTTTTTGGCTCCCGGATCAAGGCCAGCTTCGAATGCGATGGGGGGCGCTTCAACAACCCGGTTTTCTTTGATTCGAGCTCCAAGGTAGTGTGGAACAACGCGCTAAGCTTGGTCAGGGCAACCATCGATGGCGTCCTTTTGCTGGGGCCGCGTGCAGGCGATCCTCTTTCGAAGGCAGAATTCGTTGGTTCAGTAAACCTGGGGGGATGCCACGCGCACGAGATCGTCGATCACCCAGGAGCCTGGCCGCATAAAGGGGCGGGCAGGGCGACGCTTGCCTACATTCATTTGAGCGGTTTCACCTATGATCGGATGGTGGGCGCCGGCGCCTACGACGCGGCCACGCGCAAACGCTGGCTGGACCGCCAGCCGCCTGCGGATCGCGGGGCTGGCTTCAAACCGCAGCCCTTCGAGCAGCTCATCAAGGTCTATCGCGCGATGGGTCACGAGGACCGCGCCCGCGAGATCGCGAAGTTCAAGCAGCGGCGGCGCCGGGCCGCGAATTTCATCGATCTCTGGCGCGGATGGCGAAATAAGCCGCAGTTCTGGCAAGGGATTTTTGGCCGCAATTTCTTCTCCTCCGCGCTGAACGTGGCGATCTGGCCGGCCGCCCTCTTGGGGCGGGCATTTTCGCGCTCGGTTATGTCGGCGCTCTATGCGCTCGAATGGTTCGTGGTTGGCTTCGGCACCGCCTATGGCTACGGCTATTTCCGGCTCGGCGCATTTCTGTTCGCGCTGTGGCTGTTTTGCGGGCTTTTCTACAGCGGCGCAGCGGAGCAGGGCGGCTTCGCGCCTTCCAGTCCCGCGATCTATCTCAACAAAGAGCTGCAGGCGAAGTGCGGCGGGAACTGGACACAATGCCGCGGCGCGCCCCCGGAGCTGCCGGGCTTCAGCCCGTTCATCTACTCGCTCGATATGATGCTGCCTGGGCTCGACCTTGGCCAGAAACACGATTGGCAGCCTATTTACCGCGCGGACCGGCGCGTGCAAATGGGCTTGCCAACCTTCACGTCCAAGCCTGAGAGCGATCCGGATTACACCCTGATCCCGCAGTTTTCGTTCGAAACGCAGCCGCTCGGCGAAGGCACGCTCGACGGTATCGTGCGCGCGCAAACGCTCCTGAGCTGGCTGGCGCTGGGCCTGCTCTTCTCGATCCTCTCCGGGATCATCAAGAAGGATTGACGTGGCGGCGCTAAAAGACCCCCTCACCCCAGCCCTCTCCCTAAGGGGAGAGGGAGTGTGCTGCGGCCTCTCATCGAGGTAACAGGACAATTCTGGCGTCCCCTCGCCCCAACGGGGAGAGGGACAGGGTGAGGGGGCCTTCAGCGCGGATTGAGGGTGAGGCGGGCGGCGAAGAAGCCGTCCATGCGGCCGCAATGGAAGGGCAGGGTGCGCAGCATGCCGGAAGGCGTCACGCATTCGGGCGGAATATTTGCATCCGTCATCGCGAGGCGGCCTTGGCCGCCGCGGGCGTCCATAGCAGCATCCGAGGCTTGGTCCTGGATTGCTTCGCTTCGCTCGCAATGACGGTCTGGAACGATTGGCAGCAGCGCCACGTCCGGCCGTGCCGCGAGCAGGCGCTCGATTTGCGCCTCGCCCTCCTCCGCCTCCAGCGAGCAGGTGCTGTAGACGAGCGGGCCGCCGGGTTTGAGCAGGCCAAGCGCGTGTTCGAGCAGCCGGGCCTGCACGCCGGAAAGTGCTGCGATATCGGCCTCCGTCTTGAGATAGGGGATGTCGGGGTTGCGCCGGATGGTGCCAGTCGCGGAGCAGGGCGCGTCGAGCAGCACCGCGTCGAACGGCCCTGGCGCAGTCCATGCAGCTACATCGGCCTGCACGATTTCGGCTTCGAGCCCGAGGCGGTCGAGGTTCTCTTTCAGCCGGTGCAGGCGCGAGGCCGAATGATCGACGGCGGTGACATGCGCGCCGCGTGCCGCAAGCTCCGCGGTTTTCCCGCCCGGCGCCGCGCATAGGTCGGCCACGCGCAAGCCCCGCACATCGCCGAGCAGCAGAGCGGGCAACGCGGCGGCGGCATCCTGCACCCACCATGCGCCTTCCGCATAACCTTCGATGTCCTCGATGCGGCCTTTGACCGAGAGGCGCACTGTGCCGGAGGGCAAGAACTCTCCGGCGAGCCGCGCGGCCCAGGCCGCCGCATCCGCCTTGACCGACAGGTCGAGCGCCGGTTCCTCCAGGTGCGCCGCGGCGATCAGCCTCGCGGTTTCCTCGCCGTAATGGCGCGCCCAGCGGGCGAACAGCCAGGCCGGCGTGTTGAGCCGGCCCGCGTCTTGCTCCGCCAGGATTGCCGCCGCATTCGCGCTTACCTTGCGCAACACGGCATTGATGAGCCCGGCATAGCGATTCGTCCCGCGCGACGCCTTTGCCTGGCCGACCGCGAGGTTGATCGCGGCGTGCGGCGCTACCTCCATGAAGGCGAGCTGTGCCACGGCGGCGATCAAGATGGCCCGCGCGTCGAACGCATCGGCAGGCAGCGGCTTTTGCAGAAAGCTGCGAAGCAGATCGTCGATTTGCCCCAGCCGCCGCAGAGCGGTGGCGGCGATGGCGTGCGCGAAGGCGCGGTCGCGGGACTCGATGCCGGCAAAGGCGGCTTTCGCACCCGAGCCGGCGAAAGCCTCGTCGAAAGGCTGCCGCTCGCGCAGCACCGCGCGCAGCAGATAGGCGGCCAGCCTGCGCGCCTGCAAGCCCGGCCCCCCTATTTGCGTTTGTTCCTGCTGAGATTTCAATGGGATGCAGCCCTATCGTCATCGCGGAAGCCGCCTGCGGCTATCGGGGAGCCTTCCAAATAGGGGCTTGATCCGTATAATACCAGCCGCAAGAACTCCTGACCCTTCCTGGTGCGACTTGGGTCGCTGCGGGTCCGGTCCTCGGATCGTTTTCCAGACACAGCTGCTTACCCCCCAGCTACGGAAGCGGAAGAAAACAAAGTTCGAAAAAGCCTGAACTGGTCGCCAATGTTGACAACGCGCAATTTTGATCGTTGAGAAGGCCAGCGGCATTCGAGGCTTGTCAGAACGTGAGTGAATTCAGCAGCAGTCTCCACATCCGGACATTAGACGCTAGGGGCACCGAAAGCGCGCTTCTGCAGGCTGGATATCGCGGCCTTGTGTTCGGTCCTAAGAACGGGTGGCTGACATTCGTCCCTTACGCAGAGGGCGATCCAGGCATAGACCAGTTTGCGAGCTTTGTGCCCAAGCTGTCAGAAGCGACAGGGGCTACCGTTCTGCACTACACCTACGGCGAGGACCACTACTGGTCCTTTGCCATTATTCAAGAGAGACGGCCGATTTCGATGTTCGCTTGTGGCTGGGACCCAAAGTTGGAAGTCTCGCGGGAGCGGCTCGACATCGCAGCTCTTCAAGAACTCTCTCCCTCAACGGACGTGGAGCCGTTCCTTCAGGACCGATATTGTAACGACAGGCCATCGGCTTACGGGTTTGCGGAAGCTTTGGGGCTGCCCGCTTACCGGTGGCTCTCACCCCTGCTCGTTGAAGCAGATACCCAGCACTTTTTGAAGCACGGCGGGCGCAGGCTCGGTCGCAAAAAGCCTGTGAGGAAGACAAAGCTGCCGGAGAGCTGCGAAATCGCAACGCCGGGCGGGGATTTGTCCGCACGCGAGGCTTTGGACCTGATAAAGACGCATACTCCGTTTTTTGACGGCCCTTGGCTGCTTTCTGAAGCATCGGGCCATGCCCACCAGACTGTTGACGGAAGTAAGCTTCCGCGTCCGGAGAGCGATTGGCAATTTCTCTGTGTGCATGCCAGGACTGGGGAAAGGGTTCATGCCACTGTTTTTGCCAAGGACCAAACGGGCAGGATCGGCTTCCAGAGTTTTGGACCTGTGCCGCATTTCTATTTGGTCCAGCGTCCGACGCTTGAGTTGCCCGCCGATTGGCTCGACAGCTCTCGAATTGCTGAAATCGTCTCTGAGATCGAGACGCCGAAGGAAGTGGAGACCCCGTACAATAAACTATTCTCGCTTTCATGGGGAACGCTTCCAGAAGCGCGATGGCGGGTTTCCCGCGGCTCGGCCTCTATCTCTTGGACTATCCATATCGATGCGGTGACGGGCCAAGTCATACGGGAAACGGTCGGTTGGGCCGATGAAAACGACTACATTGTTAAATGGAGACGCGAGCGCCTCAAAGAAGGCGCTTGGCAGGACATATAGTCCGCTTTGCTTACAATTGCGTCTGATGGTTCAATAATTCTGAACATCGGCCTAATGCGTATGTTCAAGTGAAGGTCCTAGCCGAACATATCGCCGGCGGAGATGGTGAGGCCTGGCGGGTCGAGTACCAGATCGCCCTCCCGCAAGATCGCCGTGAGTATCAACCCGCCTTCGGCGCGCCGGTGATGGAAAACCACGCGCTCAGCAATATCGATGACAACATAATGCTGAATGCTAGGGACACGGAAATAGCCCCGCAGTTTAGCGTGCTTGTCCAGCCGCTTTGTGGAGGGCGAGAGCACCTCGACGGCGATAACAGGGTTGGAAAGATATCCCGCATCGTCTGGAACCCGCTCTCCGCAGTTCACCGGGACATCGGGGATATAATAGGTCATTTCATCGGCAATGACGCCGGGGCCGTCCAAAAAAGCTTCGCAAGGCAGCCCCAGCCGCCCGATTGCTGCGGTGAGCCCGATATAGACACGCCCTATCGCCCTGACATGCTGCACGTTTCCTGGCGCCATGGCAACGGGGTCGCCGGCATCGAGCTCGTAACGCTCCGGCCCCTCCAGCGTGGCGAGCCAGGCTACGAATTCCTTGACCGTCATTTTGCGTTCGGGAAGCGCTGTCATGGTTTAAGACTATCATAATGGAGGGCAAGATGCGACAGGGGTGACATCCTCTTAGGCGATTGGTCCGGTCGCCGCCTTACTGGCGTAGAGCGGCCGGCATAGATAGCCGTAGGGGCGTACCATGCTTAATTTTTGGTTGGTTAATCGGCACCCGCGATATTTTCCGCCGCCGTCTTTCTGCGAATCTTTTGCCACTTTAGGTCGAATTCCACGATTCCAAAATACCCGTTAATATTAGATTGTTGCGCGCGTTAATCACAAACCCAAACCTATAGTGGCAGAAATAGTTAACGGCAATCACTGGTTATTTGTTTGTTTTCAATGCCTTATTAGTATGTATACGTGCGATATTCTACCAGAATGTTTTTTTCTTGGCAGCTCACCGAGGGAAGAAGAAAGCCAAGCCCGCCGCGATGTAATGAGCAGAAAACATAGGTTTGCGCGCAGTTAAAAAATGTGGCTGCCACAGTATGCATGGAAGATTATTTGCATGGAAATACCGGCGCCGCAGGCTCGAAGGCCGGTGCGAGCCGGGCAGCGCAAATAGAAGGCGGCGTCTTGCAAGGTTCGCCTGGGCGCTGCCGTTTCGATGTCTTCCTTAAGCCGCCCGCCGCGTTTCCGCAGCGCCATTCCCGCGCAGGAGCGTGTGAAAAAATGAACGCACCCGTGCTGTCATGGCCCGGCTTGACCGGGCCATCCAGGAAAATCCAACAGCTTCAGTATGTTACTGGATGGCCGGATCAAGTCCGGCCATGACAATTGAGTTTGCTGCGATTGCGCCGCGTGGCGTTAGCGCATCGGTAAGGAGCTATGGTCCACCATTGTGTCATGGAAACGAGCGGACGCGGCCAGGAGGCTCTGCCATGGCTTAATTTGCAGGATGGGGAGCGGGGCCGCGGCGGCTGCCGGGCAGCGGGCTGCGGGACTCGGCAGCGCGGGTCGCGCGCGGTTCGCAAGCGAGCGCGCTGCACCGGAAAGGTAAACGCGCGGTACTGCTCTCATGCGCCGGAAACCGCAGAATTTGGGAGGGCCAACCTATCGGACATGGCTAACAAACCGCTAAAAACTTACGGCGGTTGCTATAAGATCCCGTATGACGCCTTCGGATTTCGGGGGTGACGAATCTCAACCCCAAGGCCCGCGCCCCGCTGGCCGGCTGCCTCGCGGCCGGCTGCCTCGCGCCCCGCGGCCCCACGGGCCAGGTTCGCCCGGTTCGCCGGAGCCTTCGAATGGTGGCGCCTCGAAGCCGCCCGCGCTGGGCCCTTGCACCTGGCCCATCTCGCGGGCTTGCTCCTCCAGCGCGGCGATGCGGTTCTCCGTGTTTGGGTGGGTCGAGAACAAATTGTCCCAGCCGGCGCCGCTAAGCGGATTGACGATGTAAAGCGAGGCGCTCGCCGGGTGCTCCTCCGCCTGCTCGTTGGGGATTTCGTGTGCGGCGCGCTCGATCTTCTTGAGGGCGGAGGCAAGCCACAGCGGATGCCCGGAGATCACTGCGCCGTCGCGATCGGCGGCATATTCGCGCGAGCGGCTGAGCGCCATCTGGAGCACCGCCGCGGCAATCGGGGCGACGACGATCGCGAGCAGAGTGGTGACGATGCCGCCGCCCCCGCCTTCGCCATCGCGCCGGCCGCCGCCGAAGAATAGGCCGAAATTCGCAATCATGGAGATCGCGCCGGCGATAGTTGCCGCCACCGTCATGGTGAGCGTGTCGCGGTTCTTCACATGCGCCAGCTCATGGCCGAGCACGCCCGAAACCTCCTCCTTGCTCATCAGACGCAGGAGCCCCGAGGAGGCGGCGATGGCGGCGTGCTCCGGATTGCGCCCCGTGGCGAAGGCGTTCGGCTGATCGGTTTGGATGATGTAGACGCGCGGCATCGGAAGCTGCGCGCTGGCCGCGAGCTGGCGCACGATGGCGTAAAGCTCGGGCGCTTGGCGCTCGTCCACCTCCTCGGCGCCCTGCTGCGAGAGCACCATTTTGTCCGAGTTCCAGTAAGCGAACAGGTTCGTGGCGGCGGCGATTACGAACGCGATGGTCATGCCCGGCCCGCGCCCGATGGCGTAGCCGATGGCCATGAACAGCGCGGTCAGCGCCGCGAGCAGAAGCATGGTGCGGAAGAAATTCATGCGTGGCCTGCCTTTGGTCCGGTGCGATGGCTTTGCAAATTGCCTAATATTTCGGCGCTTGCGCACGGCGGCGCAAGGTAGGCGGTTCTACAACGTAAGGCCCGCGACGGGCACTGGATGCCAGTGTCCCGTCTCCGAATTACCGCCCCATTTGCCGCACGCTCGCACGGAAGCTTTGGCGGCGCTACCGCGCTTCGCGCTACTTGAGGGCCCCGGAGACATAAGGGACACTAGCAGAGTCAAAGTGCTAGCGAGGCTCCGCCTCAGACCGACGAGCCATGCTGCGCCGCACACAAAACTTGACACATCCGCATCAACTTTCGTCACTTAAGAAGATCT
>JBKQNN010000282.1:0-5425 GCA_052145975.1 Rhodomicrobium sp.
CCTCACCCCAGCCCTCTCCCCGAGGGGAGAGGGAGTTGGCTGCGGCCTCTCCCCAGCGTAGCGGGCAATTCTGGGGTCCCTTCTCCCCTTGGGGAGAAGGACAGGATGAGGGGGTCTTTCGCCGCAACCACGGAAGCCAACCGAGCGGATCTGGTATGATAGGCCAAACGCTGCGCCGGCTGTTCTATCAGGCATCGATTGGCGACCAGTCCTATCGGTTCCTGTTCAAGAAGCCGCCTCCCGGCGAAGCCGTCTCAATCGACTGCGAGACGACCGGCCTTAGCATCGCAAAGGACGACATCATCACCATCGCCGCGGTTCGCATCAAAGGGGACCGCATTCTGACCAGCGAGGCGTTCGAAGTGGTGGTCCGGCCGGAGACCAAGATCGCGCCGGATTCCATGAAAATCCACCAATTGCGCGAGGCCGATGTCGAGCAGGAGAAGCCGATTCGCAAAATCCTCCGGGACTTTCTCTATTTCATCGGCTCGCGGCCGCTCGTCGGCTATTACCTCGAGTTCGATATCAAGATGCTCGACAAGCACATCTTGCCGTTTATTCAAATGGGCTTGCCAAACAAACGGATCGAGGTTTCCGAACTTTATTACGAGCGGAAATACGGGAACGCCCCGCCTGGCACGTCCGTCGACCTGCGTTTCACTTCGATCCTTGAGGATCTGCGCCTGCCAAATCTCGGTCAGCACAATGCGTACAACGACGCGCTGATGACCGCGATGATGTTTGTGATGTTGCGCGACATGCAGAAGCGCGGTGTGCGGGTTTCACGCGAGCGCACGCGGCCATTGCACAGTGCCGTCCTGGGCGCGTAGGCCGCTGGCGCGCCTCGATGAAAAGCCCGATTTAACGCTTCATACCGAATTGAACAGTTCGCGAAGACCCCCTCATCCTGTCCTTCTCCCCAAGGGGAGAAGGGACCCTTGCTCAACCGCTGGAGACTCCCTCTCCCCTTGGGGAGCGGGTTGGGGTGAGGGGGTCTTTTGCGGGCCCCATGCGAAGCGATCAGCCGGATTTCGTATCACGCCCTGCGCGATGAACTGCGCGAACGGCCGAGGCCTGTATCTGCGTCTCAGTGCTGGCGGCTGGGACGCTTCTTTTCTTTGCTCTCTGCCTTCTCTGGCTTTTCTGGCTTCTCGACATCCACGTGCTCGGCAGGTGGCTCTTTGGGCGACGCCTCCGCAACCGATTCTCTCGTCCAGTCGATAAGGCTCGACACGATGTTCCCGAAAGCGGTGCTAAGTGCGTGGGCCGCTTCGGCGTCCTCTTTCGATTGAACGGGCTCCTTCGCGCTGAAAATGCGTGCGGCTACGATATGGCCGTCGTTCGCGACGAGCTTGGCGCTGATTTCGGCCTCGCCCACCGGCTGCGGGCCCTGCACGATTTGGAAGCGCCGGATCTCCGTCACAAGCTGATAGTCAGGTGTCGTACCTTCGATGGGACGGTTGACCTCGCCAAGAGCCCCCGCGTTCTCGAAGCTTTGAACGATCTTGGCCTGCATGAGCTTCGGGACCGTGTCGCTCCACTTGGCATTATTGAGCGATTCAACCTGTCCCGCCTGGCTTTGCGAAAGGAGCTTCTCGGAGTCGTAAGCCATCAAGGCCGTGGGGTCGGCAACGGCGAGCTGCTTTCCGAGCGGGGCGGGGCTCGCGGGCGCAGGTATAGCGTTCAAGCTGTAGAAGACGCCGGAGCCTTTGCCGCCCGCGGTCATCCGCTCTAGGCCGGCGACGATGCCGTCGACCTTATTGGAATTCCGTCCCAAAGCCTCCGAAAACGTCGAGATGTTCGAGATGATAGTGCGCACATCGGCCGTGTTGTCGGCTAGGATTTTGTCGAGCCGTCCCAAGACGCGGCGGGCGGACTCGCTCATGGATTCGCCCGCAGCCTCACTCGCGGTCAGCACCGGATGCCCGCCCTGTAATGGCGCGGACGGCGCCGGTGCATTTTCTGTGCCCCCGGTCAGCGTAACGACCGCCACCCCGGTCAAGCCCTGGAATTCTAGCGAGACCAGCGTATCGGCCCGCACCGGCGTGTTCTCATCGATGGCGATCGTTGCATCGACGGCGCGCGGATTGTCCGGGACCAGCCGCAAGCCTGTAACCTCGCCAACGCGGATGCCGTTGAACAAAACGGGCGAGCCTCTCAAGAGCCCCGAAACCGTGTTGCTGAAATGTACGTCGTAGTTTGCCCGTTTCCCGATGCTGCCCGCGGTTTGCAGCCAATACACGAAGGCGAAGCCCCCGAGAATGACGGCCAGGGTAAAAAGCCCAACTAAAACGTAACGCGCCTTGATTTCCATTGGATCTAGCCCTGTATCTTTGCGTGCACGGCCTGGGCCAATCCGTGGCCCCGCTGGCCTTGAAAATAGGATTTCACCCAGGGATGATTTGAAAGGAGCATGGTCTCGATGGGACCCTGCGCGACGACTTTGCCGTCAGCCAAAGCGGCGACACGGTCGCAGGCGCGGTAAAGGCTGTCCAAATCGTGCGTAACCATGAAGACGGTGAGCCCAAGCGTGCGTTTGAGCGTCAGAATGAGATCGTCGAACTCGGCGGCGGCTATTGGGTCGAGTCCGGATGTCGGTTCATCGAGGAAAACGATCTCGGGATCGAGGGCGAGAGCACGCGCCAAGGCAACGCGCTTCGTCATGCCGCCTGAAAGCTCCGCGGGAAATTTGCTGCCATCGGCGGCCTTTAGGCCCACCATTTCAAGCTTGGCGGTGGCAACTTCGTCCATGAGCCGTTCCGGCAGTCTAAGGTACTCCCGCATGGGAAACTGCACGTTCTGCCGAGCAGTGAGCGATGAGAACAGCGCGCCTTGCTGGAACAGTATGCCCCACCGCCGCTGCACGGCGCGGAACGCCTCTTCGCTCGATCTATCGCGGTCTATTCCGAAAACTTCGATGGTGCCGCTCCGCCTGGGCAATAGGCCGATGATGGTCCGCATCAGAACGGTTTTGCCGGCGCCCGAACCGCCGACCACGCCCAGGATCTCGCCGCGGAGCACATCGAGCGAAAGCCCGTTGAGGATCGTCACATCCCCAAAACCCACGGCGAGGTCCCGTATCGAAATGACGGCTCCGGCGTTTGCGCTCATCTTCACATCCCTATGCTTGCGAAGAAAATCGCGAAAAGGCCGTCCAAAACAATGACGAGAAAAATCGATTTCACCACGGACTCGGTCGTCTGCAGCCCGAGCGATTCGGAGCTGCCCTTGACTTGCAGGCCCTCGGTGCACGCGATGACGCCTATGACCAGGGCCATAAAGGGCGCTTTGATCATGCCCACTTTGAAGTGTGTGACCGTGACCGCATCGTGCAGGCGCGCTATGAAAATCGCTGGGCTCATCCCGTTGTACGCCCAGGCGACAACGCCGCCCCCGTAAAGTGCCGCCATCAAACCGATAAAGGTCAGCGCCGGCACTGCTATAATGAGAGCAAGCACACGCGGAAGGATGAGCACCTCGACAGGATCGAGGCCCATGGTTCTGAGTGCGTCGATTTCCTCGCGCATCTTCATCGAGCCGAGCTCGGCGGTATAGGAGCTGCCGGACCGGCCAGCCACCATGATAGTCACGAGCAGCACGCCGATTTCGCGCGAGATCAGAATGCCGACCATGTCGACGACATAGTTCTCGGCCCCGAACTTCCGGAAGTGAAAGAAGCCTTGCTGCGCGATGATGCAGCCGATCAGAAAGGTGATCAGGACTATGATCGGCGCGGCCTGCCAGCCCACCCGGTCGAGCTGATGGATCGCGGAGGTTAAACGGAAACGCTTGGGGTGCCGGATAACCTGGAGCATGGCCATGCAGATGGCCCCCAGCATATACAGGAATGGGAGCACGCCGGTCGCAGCTGCGATGACGGCATCGGCGTATCGCCGATACAGAGCGACCGGCCCCAATCTCCCGGGTTTTGGGGGCTCCTTACGGTTGACGTCTTGAACATCGTGCAAGAGCCCCTGGTACTCGTCGCGCAAGCCAACGATCCCGGTGCGCAGTCCCGCGCGCGTTCTCTCGCGGATCAAGCGCTCAAGAAGCCAGGCGCCGAACGTGTCGAATGCATCGACATTTTTCATGTCGATGGAAACGCCTGGCACAGCCGCTGCCTGCTGCGCCGCCTGCCCGATCAGCGCTTCAAGATCGCCAGCATGAACGGCCGTCCACGAACCAGCAGCGGCTAGCTCGTGGCCGTCCCGCGTCAGCCGGAGATTCAGCGAGGGCGCTCCATCCATTATTGCCGCTCCGCTTTAGCCCTTGGAAAAGGCGATGGAAACGGTCTTGAAGCCGGGGCCCCCGCTCGAAATGCTGACATGATGGGTCTCGCCGGTCACCGAGATCGTCATGGAGCCCTGGAGCTGGCCGGTTATCTGCACGGTGAACTTGGTGGGGGCCGCGCGCCCGGCAACATCGCCCTCAAGGATGAAGTTCCGCTCGCTCCAATGTCCGCTCAGGCGGCCGCCTTCATAGGAGATGTTGCTTTTCATGTCGATCTTATTGCTGGGCGACTGGCAGCGGATCACGAGCGTCAGCTCATTGCCGCCCGATTTCACGCTGTACGTTCCGCGGCAGGAAAGATGCTCGTTGGTTCCGTCGCTATACTTGACCTGCCCTCCGCCATGCCAGCTTCCGGCGAGCTGGCTGAACGGCGTGGCATTCTCGGCGAGAGCAGCGGTGGAAACCGGGAGCGTGAACAGCAGCGCCAAGGCGAATTGAGCAGGCCTGCTAGAATTCAAAATACGCATATGTGTCACCTTCTGTATGCGTGGACCTGGCTAAGGGACGGGCGGCAACGGCCGCTATGGAGTTAGATAGCCATGCGTTCATAAGCAAGCTTAATGTATCGTGCGTTATGTCATTTTCAATAGTTCCACTCGGCCCGCCATTCTGGCGCAGACGCCTACCAACTACGAAGCGCCATAACTCTCGGTCTCGCGGCTTGGCGAGCCGCGATGTTCATACAGCATTTGGGTTTTGATGAATAGGGTTCAGGGCGAAAGCGTGGCCGAAGCATGTTTGCCGGCACCATTGATTTGCCGCAAAGAACCCACCGCGGCGCGGGAGTAAAAAGAAACTCAGGCCGATGTGAGTCCTATCATGACCGCGAAGGTTCGAATCGTCGAGCAGCTTGGGGAGGCGCAAATCCTGCTGCCCGAGCTGTTGGCGGCTGCCCTGGACGCGAACGACCGGGCCAAGGTGCGCATGACGCTGCTGCAGGAGGCGGCTGCGCACGCGCAAAATCCAGCCTCGCCGCCGCAAACGCTCGACGCGGAACGGCGCGCAACCGGGCTCGATCAGCCGGTCTTCGCGTCAACCGTAAAGGACGCGCGCGCTTTGGACGGCAGCCGATTCGCCATTCCCGGCGCGGGAGCGCTTCTTTCGGGGCTTTATGCCGACATCGATGCGATGCTGG
>JBKQNN010000283.1:0-3900 GCA_052145975.1 Rhodomicrobium sp.
AAGAAGCCGGCCACGAGCGATACAGCGCAACTGCTTTCCAACACGCCCGGCGTCGCCTTAGCCACGAATGGCGGCATCTCCAGCTGGCCCGTAATCCATGGCATGGCGGACGAGCGGGTGACGACCCAAGTCGATGGCATGGTCCTCTCGGCGGCATGCCCCAACCATATGAACCCAGCGTTGTCGTACATAGACCCCTCAGCGGTTAGCCAGGCCAAGGTGTACGCAGGCATCACGCCGGTTAGCGCCGGCGGCGGCGGCGGCGGCATCGGCGGCGCGATCCTCGTAGAAAGCGCCGGGCCGCGTTTCGCAACTCAGGACGGGGGCGTGATCACTTACGGCAGCGTTTCCGTTTTCGGGCGCAGCAACGGCGATGGCATCTCCACAAACGGCTCGGTTTCAGTGGCGACAAGCAACATCAACGTCACCTACACCGGTTCCTGGGCCAAGTCCGGCGATTACAAGGACGGCAACGGCACCACGCTAGATTCGACGCGGTATGAGGTTCAAAACCATAAGCTGTCGGTGGCCGTGCGCGACAACAACAATCTGCTCGTCATCGAAGGCGGCTTGCAGCACATCCCGTTCCAGGGCTTTCCCAACGAATACATGGACATGGTCAACAACGACTCCTGGTTCGTGAACGGCCACTACGTGGGGCGGCTCGACTGGGGCAAGCTCGACCTGCGCGCCTATTTTCAGGATGTGCGGCACGAGATGAACCTCACCAGCGAAGGCGACAAACTGGCGTATATGGGCGGCATGGACATGCCGATGTATACCCATGGCCAGAACTTCGGCTATTCGGCGAAGGCGGAAATGCTGGAATCTCCGCGGGATATGCTGCGCGTTGGCAGCGATCTCCACGGCTTCCTGCTGAACGATTGGTGGCCGCCGGTGCCTATGTCGGCTCCCATGATGGGTCCGAACACATTCTGGAACATCAACGGCGGCCAGCGCTACGACTTCGGCACTTTCGCCGAGTGGCAGAAGAAGTGGGACCCGCAGTGGTCGACGCTTTTAGGCGTGCGCAACGATGTAGTGTGGATGAATACGGGGCCGGTGAACGGGTATAGTCCCATGTACGCCGCCGACGCCAAAGTTTTCGATAGGGAAGACCGGCAGCGCACCGATGTGAACTTCGACGCAACCGCGGCGGCTACCTATACGCCCGATTTGTGGACCACTTTCGAAGGCGGTTACTCCATGAAGACGCGCTCGCCTAGCCTTTACGAGCGTTACGATTGGTCCAGCCACGGCATGGCGGCCATGATGAACGGCTGGTTTGGCGACGGCAACTACTACGTTGGCAATATCGGCCTCAAGCCGGAGACGGCCCACACGCTGAGCGCGAGCTACGGCTGGCACGATGCCGGTTCCATCAAGGACGGCGGCAACGGGGAATGGGAGCTGAAAGTCACGCCGTACTTTTCGTATGTGGACGATTACATCGATGTCGAACGGTGTTCTATTCCGGGCTCGACGGGATCAAGGTGCAATCCGCTTCTCAAGAACTATAACCACAATCAAACTGCAACGTCGGGACCGGTGGAGCTGCAATACATAAACCAGGACGCAGAGATATTCGGCGCCGACCTCTACGGCCGCATGCCGCTGCTGCGTAGCGACGAATACGGCAAGTTGGCGCTAGTGGGCGTTGCCGGCTACGACCGGGGCATCAATCTCGTCACCGGCGGCAACCTCTACCACATGATGCCGCTCAACGCGAAATTGACCCTTGAGCACAAGCTGGGGAACTGGAGCAGCGCCGCCGAGCTGCAGCTTGTGGATGATAAGACCGATGTCGAGGCGGTCCGCAACGAGCTAACAACGCCAGGCTATGCGCTGGTCAATCTGCGCAGCAGCTACCAATGGGGGCAGATCCGCTTCGACGCCGGCGTCGAGAATCTGTTCGACAAGCAATACTACTCGCCGCTCGGCGGCGCGTATTTGGGCAACGCCGCGGTTGGCAACGCGGGGCTAACCCCCCTTGCGGGCATGGGCCGCACCGTCTACGCTGGCGTGACCGTGAAGTTCTAAAGTTTCTCCCGGCGGAAAAGCCGCGTGCCCGCGCGGCTTTTCTTCCTTGTAACAAGAAATTATTCAAAACTCTTGATCTCAGGTTGCGTCCTTCGCAATCCTTGGCGCATTCTGCCGTTGGCGTTGCCGGATTGGGGAAGGATACCTTATGCACAGCACAGACTTGGCCAGATTGCCGCTCATCCTGCTTTTCCTGATCGCACTCTCGCCTGTGCGCGCGGAGGAGGCGAAGCCGGAAGGCCATCATGCGCCAGCGGCAACGGCAACGGCCGGCCCCGCCGCGCAGCTTCCCCAAGACAGTGTAACGCAGCACACGATCGCGCTCGAAGGCAGGCAGCTCCCATACACAGCGACGGCCGGCACTTTGGCGGTTCACGGCCCCAAGGGTGAAGCCGAGGCCAAGGTCTTCTATGTGTCCTACACCGTGGAAAGCGCAAATGCCCGTCCCGTAACGTTCGCCTTCAATGGCGGTCCAGGGGCGGGGGCAGCCTTTCTCCACCTCGGTGCATTGGGACCGCGGATTGTGCCCTTTGAGGCAAACGGCGCGGCGCCTCTGCGGCCCGTGCATCTCGCCGATAACCCCGATAGCTGGCTCGCCTTCACCGACCTTGTGTTCGTCGATCCCGTGGGCACCGGCTACAGCAGGACGGTTGCTGACGGCACGGATGCGGAGAAAGCCTTTTGGAGCGTCGGCAAGGATGTCGACTCCATGGCTGAAGCCGTCCGCCTGTGGCTGTCCCGGAATGGGCGCGAGCTGGCACCGGTCTATCTGGCGGGGGAAAGCTATGGCGGCTTCCGTGTGGCCGGGCTCTCGGACCGCCTTCTCGCCATGGGATTGTCCCTGCAAGGCGTGGTTATGATCTCGCCGGCGCTGGAATTCTCCTTGCTGCATGGGGACGGCTACGCGCTCCTGCCGCTCAGTTTCGCGCTTCCCTCGCTGACAGCGGCAAACGCCGAGATCCGCGAAGGACCGGAGGCGCCGCTCGATTCCGTGCGCGAGGCGGAAAGCTATGCCCTCAATGCCTACCTCGTTCATCTCGCTAAAGGCATGCAGCAGGATGAGGCTGTGGTCTCAGCTCTTGCGAAGTTTACAGGGCTCGATCCCGATATCGTCGCCAAACACCACGGCCGCGTTTCATCGGGGCTCTTCAGGCACGAATTTCTCCGCAATACCGGCCGCATTCTAAGCGCTTACGACGCTACCGTAAGCTCCGCCGCGCCCCGTCCGTCCGAGCATTCCCATTTCGATCCCATCCTTGACGGCACCGTTTCGGTGCTGGCACCCGCAATGGCGAGCTATGCGGCGAGTGAGCTTGGCTTCAAGACCAGCCTCGACTACCGCCTGCTCAACGGCGAGGTGGCTGCGCATTGGGACTTCGGCACGAAGCCCGGCGAGCAAGGCTATGCGGGCTCGCTCGACAGCCTGGAGGATGCGCGCGTCCGCACCCCCGCTCTCAAAATCTTCATCGCGCACGGCTACACCGATCTCGTTACCCCCTTCTCCATGTCGCGCTATCTGATCGGCCAGCTCCGCCCCATCGACGGCGCCGCGCCGATTGACTTCCGCGTCTACCGCGGCGGGCATATGATGTATCTGCGCGCCAGCTCGCGGGCGAAGCTCAGCAGCGATGTGCGAAGCGTTTACCCGCCAGCGCCCGCGCATTGAGTCGTACCGCATCCGGTTGATTGGTTCAGCAGAAGTCCCCCTCACCCCAGCCCTCTCCCCAAGGGGAGAGGGAGTCCGCTCGCAGCCGTTGAGAAGGCGTCCCCTCGCCCCTTGGGGAGAGGGACAGGGTGAGGGGGCTTCGCGAACACTCAACCGGATATAAAAGCAACAGCGGTCATAACCGCCAGCCTAGC
>JBKQNN010000284.1:0-6956 GCA_052145975.1 Rhodomicrobium sp.
TCCGATCCCTCGAACAGCGCCGCGCCAACCAGCACCGGGATACGGCTGCCGTCTTTTCGAACATATTCCTTTTCGTAGGGCCTACAAGTTCCGCTTGCCTTGCGCTGCTCCATCGCCTGACTGGTGGCGGCTTGCCATTCGGGCGGGGTTATCCCGGTGTAGCTAACCCGCGCCGAACGAAGGTCTTCGCGGTCATATCCCGTCATGGCGAGAAAGGCCTCGTTGGCCTCGATGATCTGGCCGTCTAGGGTAAACATGATGCCGATGATATTGGCATCGACGAGCCTCCGGATCCTCGCCTCCCGTTCCTTAAGATCGCCATAGAGGCGGGCATTCTCCAGCGAGATCGCTGCTTGCGCCGCCAAAAGCTCCAGGACCGCGATCCGGTCTGGCGTGAAGGCGCAGGTGGCCTCATTATTTTCGAGATACAGCACCCCGCCCAATTTGCCTCGCCTCATTAAGGGAAGGCAAAACACCGAACGTGGCGGCCCAAGGCGCAAATAGGCGTCCTCGAAGGCAACGCCCGGCCGCGACCCGTCATCGAGGATGACGCTTTTCTTGGTGCGGATCACAGTGTTCACGACGGCCTCGGGACAGCCTGCTTCCGTGATCGATGAGCGGCGCAGCCTGACCTCGGCCCCGCCAGCTGTGGCTTGGGCTTCAACTTCGACCCGGTAGCCTTCGCCGCACGGCAGGATCAAAAGGCCGCGGTCGGCCCCAGCATTCTCAAGCGCGATCGTTATGAGCGTTTCGATCAGCTTGGGCAGCTCGATTTCACCCGACATAGCCTGTGAAGCTTTGACCACCGTCGCGGCATCCAGCTGCTGGTTGGCAGGAACGCTCCTCGCCTCCGCAAAATGGGTTTGCTGCGCCGTCAGCTGCGGATAGCGTTGATCCAGCTGCTTCACCTTGCCATCGGCCCCCCAAAAGGCATAGCGGGTACGCGCCTCGCGAAGTTGGGTAAGGCCGATCCTCTGAAGCCCGCGGCCAAGAAAGAACCGGCCCGCCAGCTCGTTGGCCAGCGCCTCATTATGCACAAAGCCGTTGGAGCGGGCGGACTGGATGGCCTGTTCGTAAAGCCGCATGGCGTCGAGCGGCCGGCCTTCGACGCGGGCAATCTCCGCACACACCAAAGCGGCGCGGTTTTCGAAATTCTCCGGACAATTCTTTGCCCAGATTTCAAGCTGCCGCCGGTGAGCAGCTATAGCCTCAAAATGCTGCTGCCACTGGGCGTCCGCTGCGGAATCGCAGCATGCGGCGCGGGAAAGGGCTCCGTAAAAATGATAGTCCGCCGCCTCGATAAATGACTTCGACGTCCAAAGCAGCCGCCGCGCGCTCTCTGAAGCCTCGATGGCAGCCGAATAATCGCCGGCCATGAATCGCGCCTGCAGCTTCCGGATCCAGTACCGGCACTCGGGCAGCGCTAGATCCGGCTTACTTGACAAATGCCGCTCGAACTGAAGCTCATCCAACTGCTCATCGTCAAAGGAACCGAATTTCCGCGTCAGCCCGCGGAGGCTGCGAATAAGCGCGAGCTGACTGGTGATGACGCCGGCGACGAATCCTAGCCGAGCCGTCTGGGCGAACGCCAAGCCGGTTTCGGCTTCGCGTTGCACGTCAAGGAGCGGGTCGCCGGCCGCGAGAAGATTCGTGATCAGGACCTGGCAGCTATACCCGGCATAGGTGAGGTCGCCGCTCTTGGTCGCGGCCTCGAAAGCGCGGTGCAGCAGATCGCGCCCAGCCCGGACGTGTTTCGTCCATGGGATGACGTAACTTCCAAGGATCATATAGGTCCTGGCCTGGAAGCGTTTCAACCCGCGTCGCTCGACCAATTCATAGCCGAGCTGGCCGAATCGAAACCCGGCCTCATAGTTGCCGAAGTGCGGCCCAGCGACCATGCCAAGGGCCACATAGGCGGCGCACGAGCAATCGCTGTTGCCGCGCTCCAGGATCAAATTAACCGCCCTGCAGATGACCAGAGAAGCCAGGTTCGCATCTGTAAACAATGCAGCAGGCCTGATCTTGATTAGTACATCCAAGGTCGCAAGGGACGCCGGATCGCTCATCAAGGGAAGGTCAATGAGTTCCTCGATCGTGCGGCCGCCAAGCTTGGGCCAGATCCGCTCGTATTCGCGCCGCGCTTCCACTTCCGTGGGATGGGCTGGAATGCCCAAATGCCGGAGGTAGCCGAGACCGGCGGAGACGGCACGGCCGGTTTCAGCCAGTGTCATGTATAGATCTATGCGCAAGCAAGCAACCGCCGCCTGCTCAACCGTATTGGCAGCGCGCCCCGAAAGCGCCGCCAGGCGCTGCTCCGCAGCCGCGAGCTCCCCGGTCAGGAACTCGCATTCCGCCCGATTTATCTCCAAAGCAAAAGCAAGTTCATGACGCCGCTCCCAGCGGGCCTCTGACAAGAGGGCCGCAGCCGCGGTAAGATAGGTGAGAGCGGTGCCATAGGCTGTCGACGCCTTGGCGCGCTTGCCTGCGATCAGGTTGAGCCCGGCCAGCTCCTCGCGTTCGGCGTTCGAGGCGATCAACGCCTTGCCGCGGTTGAGCTGGCTGACGATCTCGAAGATCGCCTCCTCCCGCTTCTCTTGTGGCGTATGCGCCGCAAGCAGCCTACCGATCCTAACATGGGCCTCCGCGCGGGAACTTTCTGGGATCAGCGAATAGGCGGCCTCCTGCACACGGTCGTGGACGAACCTGTAAGAGCCCTTAAGTCTCTGGAGGAACTCCTGATGGACAGCCTCCCGCAAATCCGCGTGGACCTCCTCCTCCGGTGTACCCAACACGAGCGAAAGCGTTGGGGCTTGGGCGCTATTTCCAAGGCAAGCAAACTGCTTGAGTGCGTTTTGGGTTTTAAGAGGCAGGCGGCTAAGCTTCCCGGCCATGAGGTCCGCCACATTATCGGTGTACCCTTTGGCATGAATGCGGTTCAGATCCCAGGACCAGCGGCCCTCGCCATGGTCGAAGGCGATCAATCCCTCTTGGGCAAGCGCGGAGAGGAACTGAATGACGAAAAATGGATTGCCCGCCGTCTTGCCGTGCACCAGTTGCGCGAGCGGGCCCGAGCGTTCCGGCTCGCAGTGCAAAGAATCGGCGATCAGCTGGGTCAAATCTTCACGGCTAAGGGGCGCAAGGGTGATCTCCTGCACTGCCCCGCCCGCTTTACGGATCGCATCGAGCTTGCGCATGAGCGGATGGGCCGAGCTAACCTCGTTGTCGCGGTAGGCGCCGATCACCAGCAGATGCCGTACATCCTGTTGGGTCAACAAATTTTCGATCAGGTCGAGCGTTGCGGCATCGAGCCACTGCAAATCGTCGAGGAAAACTGCCAGCGGATGTTCGGGGCGCGCGAAAACACTGATGAAGCTGCGGAACACAAGCTGGAAGCGGGCTTTCGCCTGCTGCGGCTCAAGCTCCGGGACCGGAGGCTGTTCGCCGATGAGGAGCTTCAGGTCCGGGACGAGGTCCACAATGAGCTGTCCGTTTGGGCCCAGCGCCTCCCGGAGGGCCTGCCGCCAGCCATCAAGCGCGGCTTCGCTCTTGCCCAGCAGCGGATGGACAAGCCTCTCAAAGGCTTGTGCCAAAGTGGAATAAGGGATGTCGCGCTTGTACTGGTCGAACTTGCCCGAAGCGAAAAGGCCCCGCGGCGGGACGAGCACCTTGTGGAGCTCGTTCACGACGGAAGATTTACCGATGCCGGAATAGCCCGAGACGAGTACCAGCTCCGGCGTCCCAGTCTTCACCACGCGATCGAAGGCGGCAAGCAGCGTGCCCGTTTCTCGCGCCCGCCCGTAGAGTTTTTCGGGGATCAGGAGCCGGTCCGGCGTGTCCTGTCCGCCAAGCGGGAAGTCACCGATGCTGCCATGAGCTTCCCATTCGCTAAGGCAACGCCGAAGATCGCTCTCTAGGCCTGCCGCGGTCTGATAGCGCTCCTCTGCGGTCTTGGCGAGCAGCTTCATGACGATGGCGGAAAGGGTGGCTGGGATAGCCGGGAGCCGCCCAGCCGGGGGTACCGGCTTCCTCGCGATATGGCAGTGAACCCACTCCATAGGATCAGTAGCCGTAAAAGGGAGGCAGCCGGTGAGCATCCGGTAGAAGCTGACGCCCAGTGAATAGAGGTCGCTCCGGGCATCAATCGACCGGTTCATGCGTCCCGTCTGTTCGGGGGCCATATAGGCAAGCGTGCCCGCAAGAATTTCAGGAGGCTCGGGCGTCTGCCGCTCGCGCGGCAGGGGGGTGGCGATGCCAAATCCGGTGAGCCAGGCCGCCCCGCTGGCCTGATCCACCAGGATATGGGCCGGCTTGATGTGCTTGTGGATGAGCCCACTCTGATGAAGCTTGGCGAGGGCCCTCGCCAGGCCAATCCCAAGGCGCAGAAAAGGTCCCGCCGCCATGGGCTGGCCGAGAAGCCCCTCAAGGAACTCGCCGCCTGGGTCCTCAAGCAAAAGAAGGGGGCGGCCCTCCTCTTGCACCAGCTCCAGCGGCCGCACCGCCCATTGGGACTCCAGCGCGTCTTTGAGCTCATATTCGTGGCGCAGGCGGTCGAGACAGCTGCGTACCGGCTGGTCCGAGTCTGGAATGACGGCAAGAACGCTCCCCGCCGCGCCCCTGGTAGCGTGCCGGCGCCTGTAAACGGCGACATCGCCGTCTCTGAGCAAGGGCTCGAAACTCTTAGAGAATTCAGCAGATGACGGTACGGCAGAGTGCATTAGCATGACAATGGGTTCGCGTTCTGACCTTCTCAAGACCAGGGACGTAAGGGAAATCACAAGCTGGATCGCCGCGGCCAGCGTGGCAAGCGTCTGGGCCAGCACGTAAGCAGCAGCGCTGCCTTCCTTAGAAACTGGAACATCGATGTAAGTGATTCACCCAACACATGGACATCGCCTGAAGGCAAGCGCGGTATAGCTTCTACGCTAACCAGGAAGGAAAGGAGGCCCCGGTACCATCTATTGAAATGGCGCCATGAACAAGCACGCCGGCCGCGATCTGAAAGCCATTGAAGATTTTGCGTTAATGATTGCCTTCGATTGCCCCTAAAATTTGCCAAAATAAGAAAACTGTGCCGACGCGTAAAGGTGGAGGGCCGCTTTGGGTCATGTTTGGAATTTTCTTTAATTAAATCAATGAGTCCGGTCATCCCCAGATAGCCGAAGGATTTGTTGCAACCGCGAGAAATGGAAGTTCGGGCCAAGAGCTGCCGGACAGCTAGGCCCCCACCTGCTGCGGGGTAGAAGGTGAGGGCCTTTGACGGCTAGGTGCTGGCCGCCGTCAACCCAGCAATTACCCTTTTAATCAAAGAGATACAACAAAAAGCCGCCACGCTTACGTTTTGCCGCATGGATGAGCCGGGGTGCGCGCTGAAGCTCTTCCACAAAGCTACAGCTGTCGATTCGGGTTGGTTTCAATAAGCGCTTGCATAATTGCGATGCTCACGATAGTTTTAACTAATATAATAAACACAAATCCAATCCTGGAAGGAATGCCAGGGCGTAATGCGTAATGGGGCAAAAGATGAGCAATTTCATTGCAAAGGACGCCATTACCAAGGCAGGTATAAACTCAATTGGTGCGACTGAGGAAGAGATCATGGAGTTTATCCTATCCGCACTGAAGGAGATATCGGTCATGGCATGCTCCATCCATATGCCCCCGGAGAGAAGAGAACGGATTGCGGAATCCATCACGCTATTCGAAGGGTGTGCCGGTCTTTACAGCTATAAGCCTATTTGGCGTGACGCTGCTAATAGCCGCTAAATCAACGGAAGGCTTGTTCGAGAGCCCCTGCCGAAAGAAGCCTTGGCTCCACAGCCAGTCATTGTGAGCTTGTCCTACCCAGCGGCGGAAGTTTTCCTATCGCCTTGATCCAGCGTGAAACCGGCGGGATCGGGGTAATCGCGTGCGTGTTACCTACGAGTAGGGTTGGCAACACCTCTAATCCAGCGCCGCATCCGCATCGGCGGGGGCATTCTGCTCAATTAACTCGTCATAGAAAACGATCAGGGTAAAAAGAAAGCTTATCGCGCCCTGTAGGGCTCTAGCTTCCTGCGTGTTTGGTTCGAACGGCATCAACACCGCAGGGCAGGTCTGCTCCGCTGACTGTGTCAAACAAGGCTCGTCGTGGATGGAAACCAAGCCGCGATCTGCGGCAAAAGATTCACTCATACTATTTATCCTTGTGATGTTTCTTATGGAAAGGGGTTCTCGACTTAGAACCGGCTTTGAAGCCTGGCATTTGCGTCTCTTATTTTCTTAACCAAGGGGTTCTAGATGCGGCGGCCTCTCCCGTGGTCATCGAAGCCTTCTTCCCAGGCCAGTGGCATAGGGAGCGCGTACTCCTTGCACTGCAGGTTTCCATTGGTTGCGGCTTTATGCAACCAACCTAACCATTAATACAATTGAGCGCATTAACAAGAATCCTGCGCATCATACAACCCCTTCTAATCATTTATATTCGCTTCAACTAAAACGAACCAAAATTGAATTGGTTCCTAAAAGTATCAAATGCCGCAAACTTTGATAAAAATTACCAAGGGAAGATCGTCAGATATCAAGTTTTGCTTCGAAATCGAGCCTAAGCGTTCGAAACGTTCTCGTCTTTCTGATGCGGACACAAAACATGAAGGCTGAACCCCCTGGCTATGCGCGAGCCCGCCCGCTCACAACCCACGCCCGAGCGATTGCCTTGACTTCGCAGCCCCCGGGCCAAGCAGAACATTTCATCGGCGTAGGGCGCGCCCGCCGCGAAGAGTCTGGTTGGGGTCAAGGGCTGAGATTTCGCCTGTGATATCAACGAGGCCGCTTACACCCAATTAGCCGAAGACACTAGTGTCCCAGTGTTAATCGAACAGATTCAATTGGTTAGAGGCGTCCAGGGGAGCTATTTGCAAAGGGCCTCCGCTAAAGAGTTGTAATATCTGGCTTTTCTCGAAAAGCATGAGGCTCAAAAT
>JBKQNN010000285.1:0-4643 GCA_052145975.1 Rhodomicrobium sp.
TTTCGCAAGCTCGACCGCAACGGCGACGGTTCGATCGAACTTGCGGAAGCGGAAAATCCCGACGTGGCGATCGAGCGGCATCCCCTCGACGGACACTTCTTTCTGGGACCGCCGCTGGCATTCGACGGTCGGCTCTACGCGGTCACGGAATGCGATTGCCAGCTCAACCTCGTCGCTCTGGCCGCCGACACCGGCGCCGTCTTGTGGATTCAGGGAGTCGGTTATGTCGACCGGCCGATTGACGAGGATTCGGCGCGGTACACCCAATCGTGCACGCCTTGTTGTGCGGGGGGTGTCATCGTCTGCCCGACTCAGATCGGCATTCTTGTCGGCGTCGATGCTCTCGACGGCGCGCTCTTGTGGACCTATTACTACGGCGACGAAGACGTTTCGAGTCCGGACAGCGGCTGGTCATTCCTGTCTCACCGTTCTTTGGGAAATACCGGCTTTGCATGTCAGCCGATCATCGAACGCAACCGTGTCATCGTTAACTGTTGCCGCAAATCCAAGCCAACCTTTAAGCATGCGAATCGCCACCTTGAACCACCGCCAGATAACTCTTTTGCTCGCTTCCCTCTTGCTCGCGGCGCTCTGGGCGCCCGGCGCGGGGTACGCTCAAACCATCGTAGTTATCGTAAACGACGAGCCGATAACGTCATTCGACGTAGACCAGCGCATGCGCTGGGCTGCGATCACGCATAATTTTGGCGAGCACATGAAAGCCCTGCTAAGCGGCGATAAAATCAATCAGCAGTTCCGCCAGATGATGATCGCCGCGCAACCTCATTCGCAAGCGGAAGCCCAAGCGGCCGCCGAGCGAATCAAGAAACAACTCGTCGAGGACGCCAAGCGCCGCGTGCTCGCGGAGGGCGGCGGCACATCGCGCAAAGCGGTTATCGACGCCCTCATCGAGGATAAGCTGAAGGTGCAGGCCGCCAAGAGGCTAGAAGTCAAAGTTAGCGACCGCGAGGTTGAAGAAAGCGTCGAACAGCGCGCCGCCAGCGATGGAGTGGACAAGAAGGCAAAGGTGGAGGCTTTTTATCAACAGTTCGAAGCCGCCGGTATCTCCCGGAGAACGGTTCAGGAGGTGTTCCGCGCCCAGCTTTCCTGGCGGAACGTTATAGGCAGGGTATACGGGCCAAGGATCCAGTCCGCGATGGCCGCGGTAGCCGAGGTCACCCCCGAACCCGCCCAAGGCGAGATACAATTCGACGTCAGGATTCTTAGGCTCGCGGTCAAAGACGTGTCCGATCAAAAGGCCGTCGGAGAACGCATGCTCGAGGCGGAGAATTTGAAGGAAAAGTTCCACTCCTGCACAGACCTTCCCAAGGAGGCGAAGCTTGTCGCGGACGCCACGGTAAAGGCCATGGACAAGGTGAAGCTTGCTTCGTTCCCAACAGACGTGCAGCCTCTTATCGATAAGGTTGGCGAGGGTCAGATGACGCCGCCCGTTCTTATCGGCAACGCGGTGGAATCCTATGCGGTCTGCCACAAGGGCGTCCCTGTAAAACAGCAGCAGGCAAAGACCGAGCAAAAGCCGGACCCGCGCATGGCCGAATATGAGCGTTATTCTCGCAGCTACCTGCAAGACTTGAAGCAGAAGGCTTCCATAGATTACCGTGGATCGTAGCCTGGCAGAACTTAGCCATACGAGCATGGATGCCCCACTAGCAGCCCTCAATGCGCCGGCCGCGGTCACGATGGGCGACCCCGCCGGGATTGGCCCCGACATTGCGATCCAGAGCTGGCTGCTCCGGGGGCAGCGCGCCTGCCCCGTTTTCTTCGCCCTTGGCGATCCGGCGCTTTACGCAGAGCGGGCAGCGGCGTTGCACGCGTCAGGCCAATGCCGGATTGAGACCATCGCACAACCGGCGGAAGCGCAGGGGGTCTTCACGCGCGCGCTGCCGGTCCTGCCGCTGGCGCAACCATTAGGCCCGGTAATCGCCGGCAGCCCCAGCGGGCATGCGGCTGCAATCGTCGCTTCCATCGAGCAAGCGGTTGCGCTTACCTTGGCTGCCCAAACCTCCGCGGTGGTCACGGCACCCATCGCCAAACATGTTCTCCTGCAGCAAGGCTTCGCGCACGCCGGCCACACGGAGTTCCTGGCCGAACTTGCCGTCAGGCACGGCTTTACGGGCGCCTTTCCGGTGATGCTCATGGCGTCGCCGCGCCTGAGGGCGGTGCCAGTTACCGTCCACATCGCGCTGAAAGACGTGCCCGCCGCATTGACCCAGGAACGCCTCATCCGCACCGCTGAGGTTACAGCTGCAGGTCTGGCGCGCTATTTCGGCACGCGCGATCCGAGGCTTGCAATCTGCGGCCTCAACCCGCATGCCGGCGAAGAGGGAAAGCTTGGCCGCGAGGAAATTGAAGTCATCGCCCCCGCGGTTGCGGAGCTGCAATCGCGCGGCATCCGCGCCTTCGGCCCCCTGCCCGCCGATACCCTGTTTCATGCGGCAGCCCGCCAAAGCTACGACGCGGTGCTGGCAATGTATCACGACCAGGCGCTCATCCCCTTCAAGACGCTCTCCTTCGAGGACGGCGTCAACGTCACGCTGGGGCTGCCGTTCATCCGCACCTCGCCCGACCACGGCACCGCGTTCGCTCTTGCCGGAACCGGCCGTGCCAACCCAACGAGCTTCATCGAAGCTTTGAAGCTTGCCAGACGCATGCACGAGGCAGCGCTGGCGCAAGCGACGTCTTCTGGGCCATGAGCGGCGCAGATCCAATCGCCTCCCTGCCGCCGCTTAGGGAGGCGATCAGGGAGCTGGGGCTCTCGGCCAAAAAATCGCTCGGCCAGAACTTTCTCCTCGACCTCAACATCACGCGGCGGATAGCCCGCGCCGCGGGCCCGCTGGCGGGCGTAGCGGTGCTCGAAATCGGCCCCGGCCCCGGAGGTTTGACCCGTGCGCTGCTTCTCGAAGGCGCCGCCAAGGTGGTGGCAATCGAGCGCGACGAGCGCTTCCGGCCAATCCTGGGCCAGATCGAGAGCTTAAGCCAGGGCCGCTTTTCGGCGCTGTACCAGGATGCGCTCCACACCGATTATCAGGCGGTTGCCGCGGACACAGGCGTAAGCCGCGTGACCGCGAACCTGCCCTACAACATCGCGACCGCGCTCATCGTCCATTGGCTGACAGCCGGAGGCTGGCCGCCCTGGTTCGACAAGCTCATCGTGATGGTGCAGCGCGAGGTAGCCGAACGCCTGGTTGCTGAGACCGGAACCCCGGACTATGGGCGGCTTGCGGTTCTGACCCAATACCGCGCGCGCCCGCGCATCTTGTTCACGCTGCCGCCGAGCGTGTTCGTGCCGCCTCCCAAGGTCGACTCCGCCCTGGTCGAGATCGTCCCGCAGGCACCGGCAGCCGATGCTGTTCCGGTCTCCCTTCTGGAAAAGGTGACAGCGGCCGCCTTCGGCCAGCGCCGGAAAATGCTGCGCTCCAGCCTTGCCTCCCTTGGCGCGGATACGGCCGCACTCATCCGGGATGCCGGTATCGACCCGGCCCAGCGGGCTGAGCGCCTCACCGTCGCGGACTTCGTCAGCCTTGCCCGTGAGCTTGGCCGCCAGAAAGGGCAGCCGTTGGAGGCGCCGCGGAAGTAATGCCAGCATAAATTTTTAGCAATTCGTTAGCCATCTCCGTGCGCAAAACCCCCAAATTCTGCGATTTCCGGCGGCTGAGCGCCGCGCCACGCGTTTACCTTTTGCCGCAAGGGACGCTCGCCGGAAGCTGCACCGGTCCGCACTGCCCGATCCCACCGCTTGCCTCGCGCCGGCCCACCCTCGCCCCGCTCCAAACCCTGCAAATAACGCCATTTTGCGCCTCCTGGCCGCGACCGGGCCTTCCCATACCGCAATGGTGGCCCATAGCTCCTTACCGATGCGCTAACGCCGCGCAGGGCATCGCAGTAAACTCAGTTGTCACGGCCGGGCTTGGCCGCATGGGTGCTAAAATTAACGGATGGTATAACGAACGGGGGTCACTCCCCTCACCCCAGCCCTCCCCATGGGAGAGGGAGTCCGGCTGTGCCCGTTGAGAGGGCGTCCCCTCTCCCAGGGGGAGAGGGACAGGGTGAGAGGAGATTCCCTCGTGATGTTAGCGCCCATAGGGCTTGACCGGGCCATGGCGCTCCGGAAACGCGGCCAGCGATTGGAGGAAGAAACGAAGCGGTCGCGCCCAGGCAAACCCTCGCAAAAGGCGGCCTTCTATTTGCCATGCCCGGCGCGCTCCGGCCTTTAAGGCCCGTGGCGCAGGCATTTCCATGCAAATAGTCTTCGTTGCATACTGTGGCCGCCCCATTTTTTAAATACCCGCAAACCCATATCTTCTGCTAATACACGCCCGCGCGTCTTTACCTTCTTCCTCCTCAGGCGCGCTGCAAAGAAAAAGCAGTTGCAGCAATGCATAAGCCTAATACGGACGAATAAGTCATTGAAACAACACGAATAACCTTTGCTTGCCGTTAACCATTTCTGCAACTCCAGGTTTGGATTGGTGGTTAATGCGCGCAATAATCTAACATTAACGGGTATTTTGGAATCGTGGAATTCGACCTAAAGTGGCAAAAGATTCGCAGAAAGACGGCGGCGGAAAAGATGGCGGGTGCCGATTAACCAACCGAAAATTTACCACGGTACGTTCCTACGG
>JBKQNN010000286.1:0-10676 GCA_052145975.1 Rhodomicrobium sp.
TATGCTTGGCATTATTGCTATGCGCATCACGAATCAATAATTCCACCAACATTATTTACATATATAGCCGAAGCGTGCGCAACCTTAAATTGCACGAAAATACAATTTAGCGGAGGATGGTTTCAACCTCCGGCCATTCCAGCGCGAGTTCTAGCTCTCGTCTTATCTCTACAAAAATATACTATTAGCAATTCATCGTTCACGATTGCGTCTAGCCAGAGCTTGCGGCTTAAGCCGTGGCCGCCCCTGTGGCTTCTTGCGCCATGCAGAATAGCTCTCGCTCAACGGATACCAGCATCCGCCCCCAAGCCCATGCGGTAAGCGTCCGCGCTTGCACCCGGCCCGCAGGACGAAGCTCACGGTGCCCGCTCCTGGATCGCCTCGCGATGACGGGCGGTGCCGTAGAACGGGTCTTATCCGGCTGCGGCCGCCGGCCCGGCCGGAACTGCCGAGATCATCACGAAGGCGTGGGCGAGGGGGTAATCGTCGGTGATGGTGATGAGGATTTGCGCATCGCAATCCTTAGGGATGAGGTGCTGGAGCCGTTTGGCGGCGCCGCCCGTGAGCTGCATGGTTGGCTGGCCGGTGGGCAAATTGACCACGCCCATGTCGCGCCAGAACACGCCCTGCTTGAGGCCGGTGCCAAGCGCCTTGGCGCAGGCTTCCTTGGCGGCGAAGCGCTTGGCGTAGGACGCGGCGCGGGCTGCGCGCCGGTCGGATTTGGCCCGCTCCACCTCCGTGAAAATCCGGTCGAGAAAGCGGTCGCCGTAGCGCTCGATGGCCTTCTCGATGCGCCTGATGTCGACCATGTCGCTGCCGATGCCAACGATCATGCGAAAGCCCGCTGGCCGGCGCCCTTCGCGATGGCCTCGCGCATCTGCGCAATCGCTTTGGCGAGGCCTTCGAAAATGGCCTCGCCAATGATGAAGTGCCCGATGTTGAGCTCGCGCACCTGCGGCAGGGAGGCAAGGTTGGTGGCGGTCTCGTAGTCGAGACCGTGGCCCGCGTGGACTTCGATCCCAGCCTCATCGGCAAGCCGGGCGGCGTTCGCGAGCCGCTCGAACTCGCGCTGAGATGCAGCGGCATCGCCTGCCAGCCACGCCTCGCAATATTGTCCGGTGTGAAACTCGACCACAGGCGTTTGCAAGCGGGACGCGCCTTGGATCTGGCGCGGTTCGGGATCGATGAAGAGCGATACACGGATGCCGCTGTCCAGGAGGCGCCGCACTATTGGCGCAAGCGCATCCTGGCCGCCTGCCACGTCGAGCCCGCCTTCGGTGGTGATCTCCTCGCGGCGCTCCGGCACGATACAGCAGGCATGCGGCCGCGTACGCACCGCGATGGCAGTCATTTCTTCCGTGGCCGCCATCTCAAGATTGAGCGGCGCGGAGACCTCGGCCATGAGCCGGCAGATATCTTCGTCGCGGATGTGCCGGCGATCCTCGCGCAGATGCGCGGTGATGCCGTCGGCGCCGGCCTCGATGGCGATATGGGCGGCGCGGATGGGATCGGGGCGGGCGGCGCCCCGGGCGTTCCTGAGCGTGGCCACATGATCGATGTTCAACCCCAAACGGACGGGGCGCTCGTTAGCCATCGGGCAGCCTCACCCGCGCACGGCGTTCGCGCGCCTAGCCCTGACCGTAAGAACGCGCTTCTGGGCGCTGGCGAGCTGGCGGACGGCAAAGTAGGTGAGGAGTGCGGTGAGCCCGCCCAGAGGGAGGGAGCCAAGCGCCATTGGCTTCAGGATCGGCCACAAGCCCTGGACTGCCGAAGCGACGCCATCGGCGGAGGCTTCCCTTATGGAACGGCCGAGGGCTTCGGCGCCGTCCGAAAACTTGCCGATCTCGGCATTGGCCGGGTTGTCCAGAAACAGGTTGCCGACGGTGAAAGTCGAAATCCAGATGACAGGATAGGTGAGCGGGTTCCCCGCGAAAGAGCCGACAGCGGATGCGACGACGCTGCCGCGCAAAGCCAGCGCGAGCAGAGCGGCAATCGTCATCTGAAAACCGAGGAAAGGCGTAAAAACCGCAAACACGCCCACGGCGCAGCCGAGTGCCACTCTGTGCGGCGATGCCTGTATACGCAGGAGACGCAAAGTCCGATAGCGGAACGACCGCCGGAAGCCGCGCGCGGGCCAGAGCGCATACCGCAAGCGCATAACTGCCGAGAGCTGTTTCTTGCGTTTAAAAAGCATGTCTCCCAGCCTACCGCGGAGCCGCGGCCAAAAGCCAGCTCCTTGATGCTCCTTCAAGAGTCGGTATCCGCGCTCAGACCTTCAAGCCCCGGCTGCCAGGTTTGACCGCGGGTGTGTTCTGTAAAGAGGCAGGCAGTTGATCGGGCGGAAAATGCGGAATGTCAAGGGCGATCAGCGACTCAAACGGCACGGGGAGGGACGCCTTGCCGCCCGAGCGGTCCGCAAGTGCTGCCGCGGCGATTACGTTCGCGCCCAGGGCTTGCGCCGCCTCGATGCATTCCCTGGACGATAATCCCGTCGTTACAACGTCTTCGACCATAAGGCAGCGCTGTCCCGGCTCGATCTCGAACCCGCGCCGCAGCTCGAACTTGCCCGCCACACGTTCGAAGAATATCGCGGGAACTCCTAGCTGGCGGCCCATTTCATAGCCCACAACGACGCCCCCCATCGCAGGCGAGATGACGAGGCTCAAATCCTCAACCAGCCCGGCGCTGCGAAGCTTTGCCGCAAGTGCCGCGCACAGCCGCTCAGCCCGGCGCGGGTTCATCAGCACGCGCGCGCATTGCAGATAGGCGCTCGAATGATAGCCGGAGCTGAGGATGAAATGGCCTTCGAGCAGCGCGCCCGCGTCCCGGAATTCCTGAAGTGCGGCTTCGTGTGTCAGCATCGGCGATTTCTAAAACAAGCTTGCGGCCCGGTCAACGTTAGCGCTTTCCCTTCCGGTACGTGTGGTCGAGCGAGCGGTCGATAGGATCAACAATTTCCCCGGCATTCCTCTTCAGAAAAGCCGCGGGGGCGGGATTTCTGGTGGGTACCGGATAGACGTGTTTCTGTTGATAAGGGCGAATCTGGAAGAGAGAGAAGCAAGAAATTGTTGCTACGACCAATCCAACCGTTCGTGTGCCGTCCAGAAATTGACGCCCCGCGTGCGCCGCAGGCCGGCCGGTTGCGCGTGCCAACCGATCTTTGGAGCAAAACGATGCTAACGAAGTACAAGGTGCCGATTCACGGTCAGCCGTTCGCCGACATCCTGTCAGAATTGTATGCGCACGCCTTTCGGGGAGCGCCGGGGCAGTCGGATCCCCATACGCTCTCGCTGCTGCAACGCGAATGC
Source organism: Rhodomicrobium sp. (assembly GCA_052145975.1). GTDB lineage: Bacteria > Pseudomonadota > Alphaproteobacteria > Rhizobiales > Rhodomicrobiaceae > Rhodomicrobium. The sequence goes on from JBKQNN010000286.1 coordinate 3,309, forward strand.
ATGGCATACGCATTGGCGATATATTACCAATGCGAACATTGCCAAGTGCATCACGAGAGAGCAATCAAGCAGGAGATAGAACGCACGGCGCCGCGCGACGCCGGTGCCGATACCACGGGACTTCATGACCTCTCTCAAACTTGGCGAAGAACGATTTTAGGCACGGTGCTTTTTACGCGGGTCGACGGCCGGGGCATCGGAAAAGAAGAATGGGAGGAATGGAAAACCGATTGGCGTCTGTTCGTCCGTAAGTCCGGCATCAATGCCGATGTTGCGAACCTGGCTGCCTTTGCCATCGCCACCGCCCGCGACGACGAGTACCTTCTCGCCCACATAGGCGAAACGATATGCGCCGCATATCCCGATCGGGAATTCCGGTTAGGCATATTGCGCGACGTCATGCGTGTTGTCGCTTTTATGAAGGCCGCAACGACCGTTAACCGGGTGTTGGCAAAATACGACCGCATACTCGATAGCGTGGCGCCGGCGTGAACTGCCGCCCGCCGGGCTACGCCACGGCCAACGATCAAGTTTCCGGGCCAAAATAGAAAGGCCGGCGTCAAGCAGGCGCGCGCCGCCGCAATCCCGCCGCTCTGTGCCCAGCTCTACTTACTCAAAAATAGCGGGAACGATATTGCCGATCCGGCACGGGAACCCTGCCAACAAGCGGGCATGTTTGACAAGAATAGTGGCGTCTGCAATATGGCGGCGCTAAGCAGGGGCGTGGCATGTCTAGCGGCCGCGGTTGCGGCCCCTTGCCTGGCAGCGGCCGGACATTGCTCAAGTTTGGCGGGATCGGTGGGGCAGTCTCGTAGCAATCGATTGAGCTGTTTCACATAATAATGATGGCTGAGGGAGGCCATGCAATGAATCCCGTGCGACCTGGTCCCGCTGAAGAATTTCAGCATCGATTGCATTGCGTGCGCCAGACGCCCGATAAAGGCAGGGCAATTTTCGCGCTGACGGATATCCCTGAAAACTCGCTCATATTGGAATCGCAAGCGGTTGTGCTCCAAGGGGAAGACTGCAAAAAGCTGGATGAAATGAGCATCTGGATTTACCGTTTTGCGTTGGGCGAGGAATCCGCGCTCGTTTTTGGCGACATTGCATTCTGCAATCATTCCGAAACACCGAATGCTGCCGTTTCCTGGACGCGCCTCGGCCCCAAAACCGCTGTCGCGAGCCTCGTAGCCGTGACCGGTATCGCCGCAAACTCCGAGATCGTGATTCGCTACACCGACATCGAAGACTATGTGCGCAGAGGCATCGTGTTTTCCTGAGAGAGCGCCCTTTGTCTAACAGGCTGCTGAAAATCTCAAAGGAGCTGCCAAAATCGTCATTGCGAGTTTCGCACCAGCCCGAAGGCCGGCCCTGCTGGATGGAACGGAATCTGGGACCAAGTCCCCCCTCATCCTGTCCTTCTCCCCGAGGGGAGAAGGGACCCTCGAATTACCCGCAGCGGATATTCTGGGGTCCTCTCTCCCCTTGGGGAGAGAGACAGAGTGAGGGGGTCTTCCCGCACTGTTTCTTCCTAGCGAAGCGAAGCAATCCATGGCTAGGTCACGGCGGATTCGATTTCCTGGCATGGTCAAATGCCAGGCTGTGCATTAGTGTTGCTGCGAAAGAAGCACCTGGGGAGTGAAATGGCAAATGTTGTAGTGGTCGGCTCGCAGTGGGGCGACGAGGGCAAGGGCAAGATCGTCGATTGGCTGTCCGAGCGCGCCGATATCGTGGTGCGCTTCCAGGGCGGGCACAATGCGGGGCATACGCTCGTCGTAGACGGCCAGACCTACAAGCTTTCCTTACTGCCGTCGGGGATCGTGCGCGGCAAGCTCTCCGTGATCGGCAATGGGGTCGTGATGGACCCTTGGGCGCTCGATTCCGAAATCACCGCGATCTCGAAGCTTGGCGTTTCGATCACGCGGGACAACTTGCGCATCGCCGAGAACACTACCTTGATCCTGCCGATGCACCGCGAACTCGACGCCTTGCGCGAGGAAGCCGCGGGCGCCGGGCAGATCGGGACGACGAAGCGCGGCATCGGTCCGGCCTACGAGGATAAAGTCGGGCGGCGGGCAATTCACGCAGCCGATCTCACCAATCTGAAGACGCTGCCCGCTAAAGTCGACCGCGCGCTCGTCCACCACAATGCCTTGCGGCGCGGCTTGGGCCAGCCTGAGATCGACCGCGACGGGCTACTGCAGGAGCTTATCGCCATCGCGCCGAAGGTAGCGCCCTATATCGATACCGTCTGGCAGCTGCTCGACCGGCACAAGCGCGAGGGCAAGCGCATCCTGTTCGAAGGCGCGCAAGGCATATTGCTCGATATCGATCACGGCACCTATCCGTTCGTTACCTCGTCGAACACCGTTGCCTCACAGGCCGCGACCGGCTCCGGGCTCGGGCCGGGCTCGGTCAATTATGTGCTCGGCATTACGAAGGCTTATACGACGCGCGTCGGCGGCGGGCCTTTTCCGACCGAGCTTTTCGACGAGGCAGGCCGCACGCTGGGCGAGCGCGGGCATGAGTTTGGCACGGTGACGGGTCGGCCGCGCCGCTGCGGCTGGTTCGATGCCTGCCTGCTGCGCCAGACGAGCAAGGTCTCCGGCATGAACGGCATCGCGCTTACGAAACTCGACGTTCTCGACGGTTTCGACGAGCTGAAGGTTTGCGTCGGCTACCGGCTGAACGGGCGGGAGCTGGATCACCTGCCGGCTGCCCATGACGAGCAGGCCAAGGTTCAGCCTATATACGAGGTGCTGAAAGGTTGGCACGAGTCGACGAAAGGCGCGCGCTCCTGGGCCGACCTCCCCGCGCAGGCGATCAAATATGTGAAGCGGCTGGAGGAGCTGATCGAGGCGCCGGTTGCGCTGCTTTCCACGAGCCCCGAGCGCGAGGACACGATCCTCGTGCACGATCCATTCCAGGATTGAGCCGGATACGTTTCAGGCTTTTTCGTCAGCCTGAAAAATGCCAGCGGCGTTATTCGGGATAACGATGAGAGAACATTCATCGGGATTCCGTATAGGCTTATGCAAAGGTAATATGAGGGAGGCGCATCCATGTCAGACGGCGGCTTTATTGCGGAAAAGAGACCGTATGTCGTCGAGGCCGAGGCCGGCAAAACCTACTTCTGGTGCAGTTGCGGGCGCTCGGAAAACCAGCCCCTCTGCGACGGAGCGCACGCCGGAACCGATATGAGTCCGAAGGCGTTCAAGGCAGAGCGCACCGAGGCCGTCTACCTATGCGGCTGCAAGCGGACGAAGAACCCCCCATTCTGCGACGGCACCCATAGTGCGGCGTAGAGCAGCGTTGCCGCAGCAACTGCCGGTGTGACTCTGTCATGCCGTATCCGATTGATTGCTTCACGGAGTCCCCCTCATCCTGTCCTTCTCCCCGAGGGGAGAAGGGACCCCAGAACTATCCGCAGCTGATGTTCCAGGGTTCTCTCTCCCCTTGGGGAGAGAGACAGAGTGAGGGGGTCTTGTGCTGAAGCGATCAACCGTATTGGTATCACGGAATAAGCAGAACGATCCACTCGCAGGTTAGCGCGGGGCGCGGCTCATCCTCGATCTCGATACGGCAATCGCGCGTGAGGGCGAGGCCTCCGGCCTTCGGCTCGACTTTTGCCAGCCGGTGGGTGAGCCGCACGCGGCTGCCCGCCTTTACCGGGTTTGTGAAGCGGAGCCTTTCGAGGCCGTAGTTGATCCGCCGCGAGACGCCGGTGAAGTCGAGAGTTTCGGCGGACAGAGGCGTAAGCATAGACAAAGTCAGGAAGCCGTGGGCAATCGTGCCGCCGATCTCGCGGCGCGCGCGCTCGACATCGACATGGATCCACTGACGGTCGCCAACCGCCCCGGCGAAGCGATCGATCTGCTCCTGGCCGATCAGGTGCCAGCTCGAGGCCGGTAGCTCCGCGCCGGCGAGGCTAGGCAACTCGCGATAATCGATCACACGCATCATGTTGCATTAGCCCAAATCCGCCAGCTGACTGCGATTATTCCCGGAGCTTCCGCCCCTCACCCTGTCCCTCTCCCCGTGGGAGAGGGGACGCCTTCTCAACGGGCGTCGGGACTCCCTCTCCCATGGGGAGAGGGCTGGGGTGAGGGGAGATTCCCTCGTTTGTTACACCGTCCGTCGTTAAGTTAGCGTGCATACGCCTCCGCGGGGACGACGGCTGCGGCCGATCTTGCCGCATCAAAAAAATGCCTGGAGGCCCGTTTGGGCGCGGCCGAGGATCAGGGCGTGCACGTCGTGCGTACCTTCGTAGGTGTTGACGGTTTCGAGGTTCTGGGCGTGCCGCATGACGCGATACTCAATCTGGATGCCGTTTCCGCCATGCATGTCGCGGGCAGCCCGCGCGATATCGAGCGCCTTGCCGCAGTTGTTGCGCTTGATGAGCGAGATCATTTCCGGCGCGGCCTGGCCCTCATCCAGGAGGCGGCCAACCCGGAGTGCGGCTTGCAGGCCGAGCGCGATCTCGGTTTGCATGTCGGCGAGCTTCTTTTGATAGAGCTGCGTGTTCGCAAGCGGCCGGCCGAACTGTTTGCGGTCGAGGCCGTATTGCCGGGCGCGCATCCAGCAATCCTCCGCGGCGCCCATCACCCCCCAGGCGATGCCGTAGCGCGCGCGGTTAAGGCAGCCAAACGGCCCCTTCAAGCCCGACACGTTGGGAAGCAGGTTCTCCTCCGGAACCACAACGCCTTCCATGACGACTTCGCCCGTGACCGAGGCGCGCAAGCTCAGCTTGCCGCCGATTTTGGGCGCGGAAAGGCCCGGCATACCCTTTTCCAGAATGAAGCCGCGGATCGCTCCATCATGGGCGGCCGATTTCGCCCAAACCACGAAAACGTCGGCAATCGGCGCGTTCGAAATCCAGGTTTTCGCACCGTCCAGCCGGTAGCCATCGGAGATTTTCTCCGCGCGCGTTTTCATGCTGCCCGGATCGGAGCCGGCATCGGGCTCAGTCAATCCGAAGCAGCCAACCCACTCGCCCGTGGCGAGCTTGGGCAGATATTTCCGCTTCTGCTCCTCCGTGCCGTAGGCCTCGATTGGGTACATCACCAGCGAGGATTGCACGCTCATCATCGAGCGATAGCCCGAGTCGACCCGCTCGATCTCGCGTGCCACAAGGCCATAGGACACGTAACCCGCGCCCGCGCCGCCGTAGCTCTCCGCGACGGTCATGCCCAACAGCCCAAGCTCGCCCATCTCGCTGAAGATCGCGCGGTCGGTCTTTTCCTGCAGGTAGGCTTCCACAATACGCGGGGCTAGCTTTTCCTGCGCAAAATCGCGCGCGGTCTTCGCGATCATGCGCTCGTCGCCGGTAAGCTGAGCGTCCAGGAGAAGCGGGTCCTCCCATTGAAATGCGCTCGTGGAATTGGTTGCCATCGCGATGCTTTCCTTCTTCTTAGCGTTCTTTGTCCTTTAAGCGCCGCGCCCCTTGGCCCAGTCCGCGAACGTTTCGCCGCGCGATGCAAGCTCGTAAAGCAGCGCCGCAGGCTCGAAACCAACGCCATTGCTGGCGCACATCCGTTCGACATCCCGGAGCGCTTCGGCGAGCCCCGCGCGGTCCGCATCGAACATCGGGCCGCCGCGCCAAATAGGATAGCCATAACCGTTGAGCAGCACGAGATCGATATCGGAGGGCGATGCGGCGATCCCCTCTTCCAGGATGCGCGCGGCCTCGTTGACAATCGCGGCGCGGGCGCGCCACTGAATTTCTTCCGCCGGCACAGGGCGGGGCGTCACGCCCTTGCGCGCACGCTCTTCCGCAATGACATCCGCGACCAGCGGATCGGGAACCCGCTTGGTGCCCTCATACTTGTACCAGCCGGAGCCTGTTTTCCGCCCGAACCGTCCCAATTCGCAAAGCCTGTCGGCAACGGCGACGTAACGCTCGGCGGGGTTGCGGGTGACCGCGAGCCGCTTGCGGCGTGCCCAGGCAATGTCGAGGCCGGAAAGATCCGAGACGGCGAAAGGCCCCATGGCGAAGCCGTAAGCTTCGAGCGCGGCATCGACGTCCCAAGGCAGCGCGCCATCCTCAAGGGCATATTCCATCTCACGCCGGTACACGGACAGAATGCGGTTTCCGATAAAACCGTCGCAGACGCCTGAGACGACGGGCAGCTTGCCCAGCCGGCGGGCGATGTGGAGCCCGGTCGCGATCGCATCGAGTCCGCTCGAAGCCGCGCGCACCACTTCGACAAGGCGCATGATTTCGGCGGGCGCGAAGAAATGCAGGCCGATCACGTCCTGCGGGCGGCCCGTGGCGGCGGCAAGCTGGTTGACATCGAGATAGGAGGTGTTCGTCGCGATCACGGCGTTCTTGGGCGCGATGCGCGCAAGTTCGGCCATAAGGCGCGTCTTCACCTCCATGTCCTCGAACACCGCCTCGATGACAAAATCGCATCCGGCGAAGCTGTCGAATCCGCCGGCAAGCGTCGGCGCATCGTCCTTTGCGCGATTGGCACCGCGGCCGGCGGCCTTTTGCAAGATGTCCGCGATGCGTTTGCCGGCGCGTTCCCGGGCGCCCTCGTCGGGATCGGCGAGCACCACCTCGAAGCCCGCCGCCAAACAGGCGCCGGCGATGCCCGAGCCCATCGTACCGGCGCCGGCAATGCCGACACGCGCGACGGGCCGGGGCTCTACGCTCTTGAGTTCGGGCAAGCGGCCTGCCTGGCGCTCCGCGAAAAAGACGTGCCGCATCGCCTTTGCCTGATCGGAGCCGCGCAACTCCAGAAACAGACGCCGCTCGACGGCGCAGCCGGCGGCGAAATCGCCTTCGCGCGCGGCCGTCATCGCCGTGGCGAGCGCCGCGGGCGCAGCCTGGCCGCGCGCGCGGGCCAGCGATTTCGCCTTCGCAGCCTCGAAAGCGGCTGGATCGGCGAGCCGGACCGGAAGTGCTGAGGTCCGGCGCGGCGCCTTGCCCGCAAGGCCTTCCGCCAGCCGGACGGCCTCGCTTTGAAGATCCGCGAGCGGCACGACGGCATCGGCAATTCCAAGCCGCGCCGCCTCGTGCGCTTGAACGTTCCGTCCGCTCGCTGCGATCTCGAAAGCCGCCGTCGCATCGGCAAGGCGCGGCAGCCGCTGGGTGCCTCCTGCTCCTGGAATGAGCCCCAGCTTCACCTCGGGCAAGCCGAGCGTGGCGCCCTCGGCGATGATACGGGCATGCGCCGCCAGAGCCAATTCGCAGCCGCCGCCAAGGGCTGCGCCATTCAGCGCGGCGACAACCGGCTTGGCGCAATCGTCGATGGCATCGCAGACATCGGGCAGGTGCGGCTCAAGCAGCGGGCCATCGAATTCGCGAATATCGGCGCCTGCCACAAAAGTCTTGCCGGCGCCTATGAGCACTATGGCGGCGGCAGC
>JBKQNN010000287.1:0-5194 GCA_052145975.1 Rhodomicrobium sp.
ATCCTTCACCCCTGGCCGGCTGTGCGCTTCGCCGCCAAACACCCGAGGTAGGAGCCGGATGCCTTAATTGGGCCTGTCCGGATCTGTGCGGGGGGCGCGGGGTAACCCGCGTTCCTACCGCGATAGGTCCAGACGTTGCCGGAAACCGTCTCTTACTGAATGCAATGCGGCAGTGCCAAACCAGCCTCGCTCGACTTTTACAATTTGCGGTGATCGGAACCGGTTGATATCGTCGACGCTCGCCGATAGCTTGGGAGCGTGGTGTCCCGGACCGCGGTCTTTAGAGCGAATGTGGAGCACAGGATGGGATTGCTTGCCGATTTTGTTGTGGCAGGTTTGAGCGATGCCCAGGAATATGCTTCCCGCAGCGGCAACATCGCACGTCTAGAGCAACGCGTCTCCAGGAGTGAGTGGAAAAACTATACCAATCTTTCATTGGGTATTCTGTGGGCGATACTCAGGGGTGAAACGTTTGACATCAAGCGCCATGATTTGGAGGTTATATCAATCGCTTCCAACCACGAAAGTTGGCTGTTTCGCTTTCCTCCGGATCTTGTTGACCGGCTTGCAAGCCTCGAAGAAGCTCAGATAGCGCGTTTGGCAGCATCATGGGCCGAGAGCGAAGAGGTGCCAGGTCGTGGTGCAGACAATGAACCGGTTCTGTTAGAGTTAAGACGCTTGGCTCGCGCCGCAAAGACACAAAACCGCAGCCTTTTTCTTTTTGGCTCTCTATAGGCATTGATAATGAATATGCTTCGAATTTCCTCGTGGGCAGTGTTCGTCCTGGATCAGGTCGTTCGCCGTGCTGTGCATTGTTTCGATTGTTCTAGAGCTGGGCGGTAAACGGCTGCATGGTAAAATCAAACCGATGGCAGGAGTCGAGTCCTTGCAGCCGCAGCGATTGGGGAACAAGCGTCACGCGACGCGCCAAAGCTTGGAGGCGTGGAGCATGAAGAGCTTGGGCTGCGATTTGTGCAGCGAGCGGATCGCGGGCGAGCGGCATGAGAGCCCGCCGGCATAGGCGCCGAAGGCCGGCATGATAAGCAGGTCCTCCGAGATGCAGAAGCAGGGGCCGGAAAACCGGTAGCCGCCCGCCGGCACGCTGGCCTTCGGGTGGAGATGCCCCGCAATCTGCGGGCGGTTGCGGGCGGCGGCCGGTTCGTGGCGCAAGGTCGCGGCGCCGAGCTGGATTTCAGCGCGGGTTTCGCCGCCGCAAAACGTGGGCGCCTCCGGGTCGTGATTGCCGCCAAGCCAAATCCATTCGCCAACGGATGCGCAGAGCGAAGAGAGTTCGTCCTTATCCGCTTCGGCCATCCGCTCGCCTGCGAAGCCATCGTCGAAGCTGTCGCCGAGGCAGATGACGCGCGCGGGGCGGTAGGCTTCGATGGCGCGTTTCAGGCGATGCAGCGTGTCGCGGCTGTCGAGCGCCGGCAGGAGGCGGCCACGCGACGCGGCGCGCGATCCTTTTTCAAGATGCAGATCCGCGGCGATGAGCGTGCCGTGCGCGCGTGCATAAGCCGCGCCGGAGGGGTCGAGCGTGAGCGCCAGCCCGGCGAACTCTATCTGAATCGCGGGCTTGCCCCCGCCCAGGCTGCGCATCGGCAGTGCATCCATTATATGAAAACCGCTTGAACAGTTCCGCAGCCGTCATCCCGGAAATGCCGCAGGCATTATCCAGGATCGTTACAAACGCCGGCGCCTGTTGCGATCCCGGATAGCCACGAGCGGCTTCCGGGATGACAGCCCGCGATGCCTCAGGATAGCGTCACCGCCACCGCCCACCAAGAGGGTTGCGCGCGGCTGACCGCATCGGCGGCTCTTTTCGCGATCTCCTGCGTGGGAAACAGGCCGAAGCAGGTCGGGCCGCTGCCGGAGAGCCGGGCGAGCAGGCAGCCCTCCTGGTGCCGGATTGCGTCGAGCGTGTGCGCGACGGCGGGCTCGATGGCTATTGCGGGCGGCTCAAGGTCGTTGCGGCCGTGTTCGAGCGTGGCAGCGGCCTTTTCGGGGCTCGAAAAATCGGCGTGCGGAAGCGGCGGCGGCGCTTCCTCCGGCCGGAACGGAGCCGCATTCAAGCGCTTGAAAACCTCAGCCGTGGAGACCTTTATCCGCGGATTGACGAGAATTGCGGGAAGTGCCACCACATTCGCAGCAGGTGTCACGCGCTCGCCAACGCCGCGCATCCATGCGGCGCGATTATAGAGGCAGACCGGCACATCGGCGCCAACGGCTGCGGCCCTCTCGATGAAGCCCTGCGCGGCGGCGGGATCGCCGTAAGCCTTCAGCAAAATTCTTATGGCGGCCGCAGCGTCGGAAGATCCGCCGCCCAGCCCAGCCGCGACGGGTATGCGCTTCTCAAGCCGGAAATCGCCGTGAATTTCCCGGCCCAGCCAACCCGAGACCACGCGCTTGGCTTTCAGAACGAGGTTTTCACCATCGACCGCTCCGGCGAAGGGGCCTTCGAGGCAGAGACTGTCTTCCGCCGCGGGCGCGAAGCGCAGCTCGTCGCAAAGGTCCGCGAACACGGCCAAGCTTTCAAGCTCATGATAGCCGTCGGGCCGTTTTCCTAAAACGTGAAGGGTGAGATTGACCTTGGCGCGGGCTTGCTCGCGGATGACAGCTGGAGCTGCGCCGGTCTGCCCGTTGCCGGCTATCGCGGAAGGATGAGTCATAGCTAAACCGTTTTGCCCCTCATCAGCGCCACGCCCCTCACCCCAGCCCTCTCCCAGCAAGCTCGCCTTGGCGAGCTTGCCGCTCGATTGTCCGCATCCGCAAGCGAATGCGGATGGGAGAGGGGGCAGGCCGTGCCCGTTGAGAAGGCGTCCCCTCCCCCCCATCCGCATTCGCTTGCGAATGCGGACGCACTAACCTGCAAGCACCCCAGGGCGAGCTTGCCGAGAGGGACAGGGTGAGGGGCGTGCGCAATTGCAGATCACCAGCCTTGGCTACTAGCCGTTGAAAGTGAATTTGTCGATGCTTCCGGCGCAAATCTCACAGGCTGTTGCCTTTTGGGCGGAGCCTTCAATGCGTCTTCGCCTCGGGCTGCGCTGCGGGAGCGGGCTGCTCTGCCGCAGGCTGCTTTGCCAGTTCCGCGCGCGGGCCCGAATCGTCCGGCAGCCCCGCCTCAATCTTCTTCTTGATCTTCGCCTCGTCCTCGGGCTCGGGTTTCAAGGACAGCGCCTGCGTCCACTGAAATTTCGCCTCAAGCTTGCGGCCGAGCCGCCAATAAACGTCGCCCAAATGATCGTTCAAGGTCGGGTCTTCGGGACGCAACTCCACCGCTTTGTCGAGCTGCTTTACCGCCTGATCGTAATCTTTCTGGAGATAGTAAGCCCAGCCCAGACTATCGATAATATAACCGTCATTTGGCCTGAGCTTGACCGCTTTCTTGATAAGATCGAATGCTTCCGGGATATTCATGTTTTGATCGAGCCAGGAATAACCCAGATAGTTCAGCACAGCGCCTTGCTCGGGATCGAGCTCAAGCGCCTCCTTGAAGTCGGGCTCCGCTTTCGCCCATTGTTTCGTGCGCTCAAACGCTATCCCGCGCGAATAATATAGCTGCCAGTCCTTTTTCTCCGGGGTACCGATGAGCTTTATCGCCCGGTCGTAATAGGGAATGGCGCCGTCGTAGTTCTTGCGCGCACTCTCGATTGCCGCGGCCGTCGTTAAAAGTTGCTGATTTTCCGGCTGCTTCGCCAGCAAGGCCACCAGCAAGGCGGACGCCTCGGCGTCCTTCTTCAACGAGTTCAGATAGAGCGCTTTGCGCATCTGCGCGTTGATCCAGAACGGCGATGCCTCCTCGATCTTGTCGATGACGGAAACCGCTTTTGCATAGTGCTCGACGTTTCCGTAAAGCTCAGCCAGCTCCAGCTTGGCGATGTCCGACTCTGGGTTCAGCATGAGCGCCAGGCGAAAATAAATCTGGGCTGCGTCGACGCCATTATTGGCGGCGAGCACCTGTCCAATGCCGAGGAAGGATTCGGCAAGCCCCTCTTCGACGTTCGACACCATGAGCTTAGGCGTCTTCCCGGCTTTGAGCTCGGCTAGCAGCACCTTTCCCAACGGCGTCTCCTGGGATCCGGCCTGCTGCAACAGGGCCAGCGCGTGCTGGCGCTCACCCGCGACGGCAAGATGGCGGGCAAGCGCTTCGGCGATCCTTAAGTTTGGCGCCTTTTCATCGTAGGAAGCCCAGTAGTCTTCGGCAGCCTGCGCCCCTTTTTGGGCGACATCCGCCATGAACGCGCGTTGAACCCTTTCAAAATGGTCCGCCCAAGGGGATTTCCCGGCGGACTTAAGCGACGCGATAGCCTTATCCGCATGCCCAAGCGCGACAGCGGCCCACGCACGCGACAGCTTCGTGGTCGGCTCCTCCTCGGAGGCGGTTCGCTGCGCGATTTTGAAGTGTCCGTCTGCCACCTCGAAACTTTGCCGGCGGAACGCATCGACGCCTAGAAAGATATGGGCGATGGAATTATCCGGCTGCCGCTTGACCAGGCGCAGCGCCAGGCTTTTCGCCTCGGCGTAATTCCCAGATGCCAGCTCTAGCTGGAAAGCTTCGTCCAGAATGTCTTGATTGCCAGGATCTAGGGTAAGCGCGCGCCGGTAATAAAGCGCGGCGCTGTCGCTATCGCGTGTCGCGCGCGCGACGTGGCCCGCGAGGTAGCTGCCGAGCAGCGAAATGCTGTCCAGGGCTTCCGCTTGGGGGACAGGCCTGCTCTTGGCGCGCAGCGCATGCGCCGCCGTCGGGGTGCCCGTCATGAGGAAAGCAAGCACGATCAGGGGCACCGCCTTCTTGAGCGAAGCAAGGTGGAAGGCCGGAACGGTTAGCGTATGGAGCATTTTGGGGTGACTGCCTCTTCGATACTCAATTGCAGCGCCGCCGCTTTGGGCGCCTCGCAAGATTTTGCGCATGGGATAGGCGATTGCCGCCAAAGTGTCAAAAGCGAACAGCCAGTTTACGAAAACCCCGGCAACAATAAAACTTTTCCGCGCGGCAGACGCCTAATCGCATGATCTTCTTACAATGGGACGAAATCGCGGCCGGCAGCCTTATGTTCCTGCGAACGGATTATGTAGTTCCGCGCCCGTCATCCCGGAACGGCACTTGTGCCGTATCCGGGATCGTAAAGGGCGCCGGCACTCGTAACGATCCCGGATGACGCCTCCGGCGTTTCCGGGATGACGGCTGCGGAAG
>JBKQNN010000288.1:0-12304 GCA_052145975.1 Rhodomicrobium sp.
CCTGATCCGAAAGGCTCGCGGCGCCTCGCTCTGCCGTCACCCCGGAAAGCGCAATGCGCTTATGCGGGGTCTTTCGAAATACTGAGCGCCGGAATCCCAGACGATCCCGGATAGGGCACGAACGGCGCCCTTCCGGGATGACAGTCACAGAACTGCTCAACCGGGTCTGGTTTCAATAGGCGGTTCACGGGGCAACAGGAACCGGCGGGCATTCGGACATCCCGGCAGAGACCCTATAGCGAAGACGCGATAGGCTGGCCAAAGCGGCCGCGAAGGCGAACAGGGCGGCGGCAACCAGAGCGATCAACTCGGCATGAGCGGCAAAGTGAAACGTAATCGCCGCAATGGTTGCCCCGGCCGTTTGACCGGTCAGCCTCGCGGTTGCGAGTATCCCGCCCGCCGCGCCGCTTCGCGGCAACGGAGCCGCCGACAGCATGGTGCGATTGTTCGGCGACTGGAAGAAGCCAAAACCCAGCCCGCATGTCGCCATCAATCCCGCAATCGCAAACGGCGCCGCTTCTGTGGGCAAAAGACCCATGGAAAGAAGCCCGAGCCCAAGCACCACGAGCCCAGCCGCGCTCAGGATCGCGGCAGGATACCTGTCCGCCAGCCGTCCCGCCACGAACGCGGCAATGCCGGCCGCCACGGGCCAGGGCGTCATTAAAAGCCCCGTCTCAACCTGGCTCCGATGCAATACGTTTTGCAAATAGAAGGGCAGCGAAACGAAAGCCAGCATTTGTGCGCTGAAAGAAGCGACCGAAGTTACGGCCGACATGGCGAACAGCCCGTTTTTCAGCAGATCGACCGGCACCAGAGGCCGCGGCTGGGCATTGGATCGCCATATCAACGCGGTGCCTGTGAGCGCCGCTAACGCAAGTTCCGCGGAGCCGAGCCAGGCATCGCCCCCGCGCGTCAGCACATCGATGCCGGTAAACCCAAGCCCAAACGTCAAGACATTCAGGCCGGTGCTGACGAGGTCGAAGGTTCCCTGCTTCGGGCTCGCCGGCAGCGATTTGCTCCCTACGAAGAACGCTACGGCGCCGATGGGAACGTTGATCGCAAACAGCCATTCCCACGGGCCCAGCGCCAACACGCCCGAAGCGACGGTCGGTCCGAGCGCCGCCGCGGCCGAGACCACGAGCGCGTTCAGCCCAACGCCGCTGCCCAGCACATTCGCCGGGTAGGTGAACCGCAACAGCGCGCCGTTCACGCTCATGATGCCAGCGGCTCCCAATCCTTGGATTACGCGGGCGAAAATGAGCACCGGCATGCTTTGAGAGAGCGCGCAAGCCGCCGAAGCGGCCGTAAAAACAACGATCCCGCCCAGAAATACGCGGCGATAGCCAATTTCTTCGCCGAGCGCCGCCAGCGGCAACAAGGAAACGACGATGGCCAGTTGAAAGCCATTCACGACCCACACGGCGTAAGCCGGAGCGGCGGAAAGTTCTCGCGCGATAGCCGGCAGCGCTACGTTGGCGATTGCCCCGTCGAGCACCGCCATGGTCAGCGCAAGCCAGATCGCGAGAGCCGACCAGTACCGTGCGGGGGTTGGCATACCTTCGAAACCGGGCATCGGTCCTCCAATTTGGCGAAGCGAAATCGGCGCCGGGACCGCACCGTCTTACAGTCCAACACCGTGGGGGGCATGCACGGCGCCACCCCTCCGGTTGAATATACGAGCAACTTGCGCTCAAGTAGCGCGAAGCGCGGTAGCGCAGCCAAAGAATTAGCGGGCTGGACGCGGCTGCGGGCGGGCACGCCACATTACCGAAGATCATCCATGACTTAAGTCAAATCCCGGCACGGTTGCATACATACAGTATGTCTTAGCCCAAGAGACGGCTCCGGTTGGCAAGCACTTTTGGGCGGTAATGATCGAGTGTTCCCGTCGCCGCACTAAACAGCGTGATGCCGAGCCCGCCCGCCACGGCCTTCGCCTGAAGTGTGAGGCTGGCCTCGATTTTTTCGCTGATCATCGTCTGCGCTTCTGCCAGGCCTGCGGTGCCGCCCGCTGCAATCGTCAAAACTCGGAGGCCAATAACGGACGCGGCTTCGAGGCCCAATGACATGGTGTCGAGCCAAATATCGAACCATGAACCTCGCGGCCTCATTGGCGCGCTGGCATCAGTAAGATCGGTGTTGAGGACTGCTGCGTAAGCATAGGCCATTGGGAACTCCATAAAATGGGGCCGTCTCGCGAGCGCGTTCGTTCCTGCTAAGTAACCATGGAATAAATGCAACTAAACCATGTAACACGCCAGAAACCTACCGCAGTAAGCTAAACAATACCGGCTTTCAGTGGAATGAATAGAGTCGGAAAATACCCAGACCGCTGGACACCTGCCTCGCATTGCCGGTTGCGCCAAAGCCATAGATTTACCCCGGCACCCGCGCGTTGCGCCTACGGCAAACGTGACAGGCGGCCCTGCGCCGTCGCGGGACCGTAAGCAGATTCCGAACCTTTCACGATGTGCAGTGTTAACGCATTATATCATGGCGAACTAAAATGCGATCAGGAGGTGTCCTATGGACGCGCAAAGCATTCTCATCTGGCTCGTTATCGGCGCCGTTGCCGGTTTTCTTGCCGGCCTTATCATGGATGGCGGTGGATTTGGGCTTATCGGCAACATCATTGTCGGCATTCTCGGGGCGGTTGTGGCAGGTTATTTATTCCCCCGTCTTGGCGTTTCCATCCCCATCACCGATCCGATTGTTAGGAGTATCGCCGTTTCCACAATTGGCGCGATCATCTTACTTTTCGTCATCGGTCTTGTCCGAAGATTATGACTTACGTTAAGGAAGCCGGCTGGATTGCGCTCGATGGAGAAACCGGAGAAGTTTTCCGGCCGCCGCTTGCTATTCCAGCATGCTTCTTTGGCTAAACAGAGTATTCATTACGGCTACTCTTGGTGGCGTTGTAACCCCTACCAAACATCGAGATGGTCCTAAGATTGACTTAGAATCAACCTCATTCATCTGCCGCTCCGTGATTGCTTAAGACGCGAGCCGCCTCGGGCATCGAAGGATACGGCGAGTTTTTGGAGCGGGCCAGCGTCCGCACGCCGGAGCAGCGGCTCGTGAGCATCGAGGACGTGTAGAATCTCCCGCGGCCTTTCCCGTCAGCGATGGCGTCGTAGGGCTCGCAGGGAACGTAGACAATATCGGCGCGGGCTACCACATATATAGTAGGTTAATTGAAGGTTGGGGGGAGTGCCATGCAGCGCATCGAAAACAAGACCTTCGATGAACTGAAGCCCGGAGACACGGCGAACTCGTTCGCACGCTCACGTACAAGGACATCGAGGTGTTCGCGATCATGTCGGGAGACGTAAATCCCTCGCATGTCGACGAGACCTTCGCCAAGAGCGACATGTTCCACAAGGTCGTGGCGCATGGGATGTGGGGCGCATCGCTGATCTCGGCGGTGCTGGGAACCGAGCTCCCGGGCCCCGGAACGATCTATGCCGATCAATCGCTGCATTTCCACCGGCCGGTGGGGCTCGGCGATACCATCACCGTCACGGTCAAGGTCGCGAACAAAATCGAGGAGACCCGCCACGTCATTCTCGACTGCCGGGCGGTGAACCAGAACGGCGAGGAGGTTATTACCGGCACCGCCGAGGTGATTGCTCCAGCGGAAAAGATTTCCTGGGAGCAGGCCGTCCTTCCGGAAATCGAGCTTCGCGAGAAAGGGCGCCGCTACCGGCAGCTCATCGACCTCGCACGCATCGAACGCCATGCCGGCGCATGAAATCCAGAAGCCTCGTCACAACCGATTGCTTTTCGAACTTGTCTCATCTCAAGGAGTTCCCATGCCGAAAGAATCATCCGGCGCATCTTCAGAACCGCGCTCAAGTAGCGCGGAGCGCGATAGCGCAACTGAAAACCCGCGCTCAAGCAGCGCGAAGCGCGATAGCGCAAACCAAAACTTCTCTCTGGCAAGCGTCCCCGCCTTCTGGCCCATGGCGATGGCAGCCGCATTGGCTGAGGAAGGGGCCGGACTCTACGCGGACAACCTGAAATTCGTCGAGGAAGAGATCAAGAACCACGGCGGTCTGGTGCCCAAGCTTGCGACGCCAAACACGGCGCGGCTCGATCTGCGAACCATGGTGCTGCGCGATTACGGCAAGCCAGGCGGGATTCCAACGCTCGTCAATGCGCCCTATGCCGGCCACACCGCCATGATTGCGGACTATCACAAGGGGCAGAGCCTCGTCGAGACGCTGCTCGCCAATGGCGTTGGCCATGTCGCCCTGACCGATTGGAAATCGGCGACCGAAGACATGAAGGATTTCGAGATCGACAATTATCTTGAGGAGATGGTTGTCGCAATCGACGACCTCGGGGGGCGTGTCAATCTCGTGGGCTTGTGCCAAGGCGGCTGGGTCTCAGCGATGGTGGCGGCGCGGTTCCCGGACAAAGTGAATGCGCTCGTGCTTGCGGGCGCGCCCATCGATACAGATGCCGGTGACGGGCCCATCAAGCGCATGGTTCACGAGTCGCCGGTCTCCTTCTACGAGGAACTGGTGGGCTTGGGCGGCGGGCTGATGCGGGGTAAATTCATGCTGCAAGGCTGGAAGAACATGCACCCGGAGCAGCACTATATTCAGGATCATATCGATCTCTACGAGCATATCAACGATCCGGCCTACCTCGCAAAAGAGGAAATTTTCAACAGCTGGTACGAGAACCCGATTGACCTTCCGGGGCGGTGGTATCTTCAGGTCATCACCCAGCTTTTCAAGGAGAACCGGCTCGCCAAGGGCACATTCGTAGGCCTTGGGCGCAGGCTCGATCTTCGCAACATTACTTGTCCCCTCTATCTCCTTGCCGGCGCGGCTGACGACATCACGGCGCCCGGGCAGGTTCTCGGCGCCAAAAACTATGTAGGCACGCCTACGGCGCGCATTGTCGAAAAAACCGTGCCCGGCGGCCATATCGGCCTTTTCATGGGAGCGCGCACCTTGAAGGAGGACTGGCCGGAAATCGCCGGATGGATCGCGGCTCAGAGTGCGTAATACTTCATCATTCTGCCGCACATTATAAGGAGTGAGCGATGTTCAAACTTATCGAGGATATGCCGCCGGATGTGATGGGCATCGAGGCTACTGGCAGGGTGACCCATAAGGATTATCAGAACTTCCTCATCCCCAAGGCCGAAGCGATGATGGCCAACGGCCCGGTCAAGCTGCTGTATGTTGCCGGCGAAGGCTTCGTGGGCTACGAGCTTGAGGCGCTCTGGGACGATAGCGCCTTCGGCGTGAAGCATTGGCACGATTTTACCCGTGTCGCGGTCGTTGCGGATCAGACTTGGCTGCGAGCCGCAGTCACGATGTTCAAGCCCTTCTTCCCATGCGAGGTCCGGCTCTTCAAACTCGCCGGCCTGGCTGCGGCAAAGGCTTGGATTACGTCAACCGTAAAGACGAACGCGTGATCGCGCGCTTGAAGCCCAGCTGAAGCGATAATATTGCGTTAGGCCCTAACCCATTGTTACGGCGCTTGAGCCCGCGGTTCCTGGAGCGACCGCAGGAACGAGATCACATCTTCCCGGCTTGACATGCCGATCACATGGCGATCCCGGATGACGGGCAGCTGGTTCACTCCATCGCGGTCCAGTTTCTCAAGAACGGTCCACAGCGACGGCATCACGGCGCCCGAGCAGGTTCTCGGCGCCAAAAACTACGTTGGTACGCCCAAGGACCGCATTGTCGAGAAAACGGTGCCCGGTGGCCATATTGGGCTTTTCATGGGCGCACGCGCTTTGAAGGAAGACTGGCCGGAAATCGCCCGCTGGATCGCCGTTCAGAAAGGTGTGATGTCAACCGCGGGGCGCGGGAGCGGAAGCAGACGGCATCCGCCACGCGTTGGTTCGGCACTAGCCGTTAGCGGTTCCGCCACGCCCAAAGGGTGACCAGCGCTCCCACGATTGCGACGAGATAGTCCGCGGCCGGCACAGGAGTGAGGCCCGCCACAACGCCGATATGAAAGCCAAGAAACGCTCCCGCGATGCCAACCAGGGCTGTCGTGAGGTCGCTCGCGCGTGTCCCGAACCAGCCGCGCCCATAGCGAGTAACCGCCAGCCCGGCCAAAATGCCGATGAGTGCTACAACAACGAGGATTTGCAAGGCAGTGGTCATTTTTGGCTCTCCGTTGCGGTGAGATTGGCGTCTCGATCCAGTGCCTCCTGAAGATGACGAGGATCGACGCTCACCATCCCGGTCGAAGCATTATAAGTTTTCACCGGCACAAAAATCATAGTATAGGTGCGGCGCTAAACCGGAAAACGCAATTCTTGTATGAGTTCTTCGTCAGTCCACGACTCGATAGCTTCCAGGCGGCAACGCCCGGCCGGCGCCTTTCAGCTCGAAGGGGTGGCTGAAGACAACAGTTTTGCTGTGCGATCGCGTCATCATTGGAGATTTGCCGCTCGCGTCCGGTCAGCGCCCGGGGCACGCGCGGCGAGTGCCGGTATTGCCAGCCATACTTTCATTCGCGAGTCGGCCCGGCGCGCATCCAAGACAGCTGTCGCGATGACTTCGTCGTGATCGATGGCCTCCTGGATGATCTGAGTATCCTCAGCGTCGAGCCTACCAGCCGCAAAATCGCTGATAAGCTCCGTCGTGATATTTGAATTTGAGATGGACATGCTTGAACTCCAAGAAACATTCCTCTTCTGAAAGGACACGCCCGGCGTGAGCGTTGCAGCCGCATCTGTGTGGTTCTGCAACTTAAAGGTGGGGACCCTATGCCTGCGCCGATAGGACCGGAAAATACTCATTGGCAAATATCCGTGCACAAATGTCCGTGTTTGCTTGGATGCCAGCCCCACCGTGAGCAGTGCCGGACTGCAACGGCGAGGGACCCTGATCTCCATAGTCGAAGCCTTCGCCTAACGCCTCCACTTGCTACCCCCAAAAGGAGTTTCCATGACCGCCAATCACATTGCCCGCATGACCGCCAAGCGTTTGATGCCGAAGTTTGGGGATGCTCTGCCGCTCACTGTCGAGCAAGTCATCCAGAGCGCGCCAGCGCAACCCGGCGAATTTATCGATTTTGGTACGCTGGCGGCCATTGCCGCGCTCATTGTGCAATGCGCGCAATTGGCGTTCGATTTGAAAAGCAGCAAAGGCGGCGGCGAGAAGGCGCGCTCAGGTCGCCCTGAGGGCGATAGCGCCAACAAATTGCGCTCAAGTAGCCCGGAGGGCGATGGCGCAGACAAGCTGGACAAAGAGGCATTGAAGCGCGAGCTGCGCCTGGAGCTGGGGCTGCCGGAAGGTGTCAGCGAAAAGACGCGGGACGAAGTTATCGATGCCGTCGCCGAGGAAACGGAAGCCGGGGAATAAGCGCGGCGTACTTGCTTATTTGGCCTGCGTCCCCTGGCCGGTGACAATTATATGAATAGTTTTGTGGGTGAGGTTAGTCTCGCTAGAGAGGCGGCATTCGCCCGAGCCCGCATACCGAATAACGTTGCAGACGAGTTCGGAGATCGCGGTGGCAAGACGCGTCCGATCGACGGTGCCGAAGCCATAGGCTTGCGCGAGTTCTCTCCCGGCCTGACGGGCGCGAATAATGTCCTGCTCCGTCGCGATCGCTACAACGGACTGGCCTAATCGTCGCGGTAGATGCGCTCGCGGCGCTCGTGGCGCTCCTGCGCTTCGAGGCTCAGCGTGGCGACAGGCCGCGCGTCCAAGCGCTTGAGGCCGATAGGCTCGCCGGTTTCCTCGCAATAGCCGTAGCTGCCGTCCTCGATCCGGCCCAAGGCCGCGTCGATTTTGGCGATCAGCTTACGCTGCCGGTCGCGCGCGCGAAGTTCAATGCCGCGGTCGGATTCATAGCTTGCGCGGTCGTTTATATCGGGATGCTGTTCCGAGAACTGCAAATAATCGAGAGTTTCTTTGCTCTCTCGAAGGATTTCGTCCCGCCACGCAAGAAGTTTTTTTCTAAAGTAAGCGCGTTGGCGCTCATTCATAAATGGTTCGTCTTCTGACGGCCTGTAATCTGGAGGCAGATCGCCGCCGCCCATGTCGCCTCCTGCTCGCATAACACCCCAGCGATTGCAGTAAAACCGGGAAGGACGCGGAAAGCTCGCAATCGCGGTAATCGCAAGCGTTATGACCTTCAACGCGCATTAAGTCAAGAAGTGTGAAGCTGCTCCACCCAAGCTAGAGCTATAGGGCTTGCGTAATTCGTTTGACCTTGGCCCATTACCTGCTTAAGCCGGAACACGAATTTTCAGGGCGCACAGCGTCCTTGGCCCAGCCCCGCAGCGCCCGCGCCCTGATAGTCAGCAAGAAACACTTAAAAAGGGGAAATCGTTATGCGCGTCTATTACGATCGCGATGCCGACATCAATCTCGTCAAGGGCAAGAAGGTCGCCATCGTCGGTTACGGCAGCCAAGGCCATGCTCATACGCTGAATTTGCGGGATTCTGGCGTGGGCGAGGTGGCCGTGGCGCTGCGCAAGGGCTCGGGCTCGGCCAAGAAGGCTGAGGCTCAGAACCTCAAGGTGCTTGAGGTTGCGGAAGCGGCGAAATGGGCCGATGTCATCATGATGCTCACGCCGGACGAGCTGCAGGCCGATATTTATCGCGAGCATCTGCACGCCAACATGAAGCAAGGCGCGGCCCTCCTGTTCGCGCATGGGCTCAACGTTCACTTCAATTTGATCGAGCCGCGCGCCGATCTCGATGTTGGCATGGTCGCGCCGAAGGGGCCGGGGCATACGGTCAGAGGGGAATACTTACGCGGCGCCGGCGTGCCCTGCCTTATCGCGATTGCGCGGAATGCGAGCGGCAACGCGCACGAGCTTTGCCTGTCTTATGCGAGCGCCATCGGTGGCGGGCGCGCGGGGATCATCGAGACGACGTTCCGCGAGGAATGCGAGACCGACCTGTTCGGCGAGCAGACCGTGCTCTGCGGCGGTCTGGTGGAGCTGATGCGGTCCGGCTACGAGACGCTGGTCGAGGCGGGCTACGCGCCGGAAATGGCCTATTTCGAATGCGTGCACGAGGTGAAGCTGATCGTCGATCTAATCTACGAGGGCGGCATTGCGAATATGAACTATTCGGTCTCGAACACGGCAGAGTACGGCGAGTACGTCACCGGCCCAAGGATCGTGGACGCCCGCGTGAAAGAGGCGATGAAGGCCGTGCTGGCGGACATCCAGGAGGGCCGGTTCACGCGCGACTGGATGCTTGAGAACCGCGTCAATCAGACGAGCTTCAAGGCGATGCGCGCCAAGTGCGACGCCCACCCCATCGAGGATACGGGCCGCAGGCTTCGCGCAATGATGCCCTGGATCGCGGACCGCGCGCTGGTCGATAAGTCGAAGAATTAGCGAACCGCACGTAGGTCACGCCCCTCACCCTGTCCCTCTCCCCATGGGAGAGGGAACGCCCTAGCAACGGCTGCGGCCTGCTCCCTCTCCCATGGGGAGAGGGCTGGGGTGAGGGGCGTGACCTATGTTTGTGCGCTACTGGCGCATAGCGGCGGCGGGGCGCTCGCGCATGTCCATCGCGGCCAGCAGGAAACCGTTGGAATCGTCGATGGCTTCCTGCCATAGCGAAATGTAGGTCGGCAGCGCCGGAAGCACGCGGCCTACGACCTCGCCGTGGTCGAAATGCAGCTCGGCCCGATACTTGCGGCAGAGGCGCTGCATCTTATGGTTCTCGGCGAGGCAGTTCATGTACAGCTTCGAGACGCCGCGATTTCGCGCTGCCCGGATGATGCGGCCCAGAAGCTCGGTGCCGATGCCTTGGTTCTGGTGCTCGGGCTCAACCGAGAAGGCGCCCTCGGCATCGGTTGGCCAGCTATCGCCCATCAGGCGCATTTCGGCGGCTGCGTGCATCTCTCCATCGGCGAAATAGCCATAGACGAGGCCCTTCATTTCGCCCTGATGCGACGCGTAATCCTTGATAAACTCGTCGCTGACCGCCATGCCGAACCGCAGCCGGCGCGTAGGGCGATCGAGCCTCAACAGATGGTCGCGGAACTTATCGCCCTCTGACAACCACATCCTTCTAATCGTTCCTCCCCAGATATGAGATCCAACCATCGGAACCCCTTTCTGGGATGTTGACTGCTACTTTAGTCGACGTTCATACACGACGCTTCATGCCATTCAAATGTGACATTATGCGCAGGCGATAAGCCCCCTCCCGCACATAACACCTATGGGGATAAGTTGCGGCCATGCCTCTCAGCGCGTGCCTGTGGAGCCGAACCCGCCGGTGTTACGCTCTGTCACACTTAGGTTTTCCGCCTGCTCCAGGGTTACGGCCGCCACCGGAGCGATCACGAGCTGCGCAATTCTATCGCCTCTAGCGATACTGAAAGTTTCCTTTCCGTGATTTATAAGTATCACCTGGATCTCGCCGCGATAGTCCGCGTCGATGGTGCCGGGCGTGTTCAAGACCGTGACGCCGTGCCGGTGCGCGAGGCCGGAACGCGGGCGGACTTGCGCCTCAAACCCCGCGGGCAGTTCGAGCGCTATGCCGGCTGGCACGAGCGCGCGCTCGCCAGGCGCGAGGCTGAGGTGCGCGCCTTCCTCGATGGCCGCCGCGAGATCGAGACCGGCCGCCAGATCGCTCCGGTAGGCCGGCGGCGGCAGGCCCTCCCCATGCGGCAACACCCTATAGCGCACCGTGGTCACGATTGCACGCTCCCGGCTGCCCTAAGCCAATCCGCGGCAGCCTGCACGAGGCGTTCGGCCACCTCCTCCTTGCTCATCTCGGGCCAGCTCTGCACGCCTGCGCGGCCGATCACATGAACGGTGTTCCTGTCGCCGCCGAATACGCCGCCTTCGGCCGAAACGTCGTTGGCGACGATCCAATCGCAGCCCTTGCTCTCCAATTTTTTCTGGGCCTCCGGGACGGCGTTCCCTGTCTCGGCCGCAAAGCCGATCACCAGGCTGGGCCGCTGCTCCGTTCGCTGAGCAACGGTCTTGAGGACGTCGGGGTTCTCGGTAAGCCGGATCTCGGGCGCGGACGAGCCCTTCTTGATCTTGCCGGGCTGAACCGAGACTGGGCGCCAATCCGCGACGGCGGCGCAGAATATGGCAATGTCCGCGGGAAGCGCTGCCTCCACCGCCGCCAGCATTTCCAGCGCGGTCTCGACGTGAATCATGGACGCACCCGCGGGGTCCGGCAGCGCGCTAGGTCCCGCGACCAGCGTTACGCGCGCACCGAGCCGGGCCGCCGCCGCGGCGATGGCGTAGCCCTGCTTGCCGCTGGAGCGGTTGCCGATGAACCGCACCGGGTCGATGGGCTCGAAGGTTGGTCCTGCTGTGACCAGTACGTGGCGGCCTATGAGCGGCTTGGCGGCCTTACCGGCGAGAAGCTTACCGGCCGCGGCCAGGATCTCGTCCCCCTCGGCCATGCGGCCTACGCCCCATTCGCCGCAAGCCATCGCGCCCTCGTTCGGGCCAACGAAATGAACGCCATCCGCCCTGAGCTGCGAGAGGTTGCGCCGCGTGGCCGGGTGTTCCCACATGCGCCAGTTCATGGCGGGCGCGGCGAGCACGGGCTTGTCCGCCGCAAGGAGTACGGTGCTTGCGAGGTCGCCCGCCAGCCCGTGCGCCATTTTCGCGAGCAGGTCCGCCGTCGCAGGCGCCACAACGATCAGGTCCGCCTCGCGCGAGAGCCGGATGTGGCCGATCTCCGTCTCGTTCTTGAGGTCGAAAAGATCGGTGAAGACGGGCTCCTCCGACAGCACGGCGGCGGAAAGCGGCGTCACGAACTCCTGCGCGGCAGCGGTCAGGATGCAGCGGACCTTGGCGCCGCGCTCCTTCGCGCGCCGGATGAAATCCAGGCATTTATAGGCCGCGATGCCGCCGCCAACGATCAGAAGGATCGACTTTCCCTGCATGATTGCTCCCTGCTTGCCGCCGCGATCGTATCGCGGCGGCAAGTATGCGTCACCCTGCATGCGGGTCCCGGCCCCGCCTTATCCGCGATCTTCGATAGGTAAGCACGCGGAACATTTTCAGCACCTGTTAACTCATTTCGCCGGCATTTTTGCCCGTTCGAGCTGCACTTCGATGTTGAACTAATATAGCAGAGGCTCCCTAAGGTTGCGTTAAGCGCGGTTAAAAAATTCTAACGCATTGATATACAATAACAAATTCGCGAAAGACCGCCGCCGCGAACGGGCGGCTTACGGTTAATTTCAAATCTGCCCCACTAGTGTCCCAGTGTTAATCGAACAGATTCAATTGGTTAGAGGCGTCCAGGGGAGCTATTTGCAAAGGGCCTCCGCTAAAGAGTTGTAATATCTGGCTTTTCTCGAAAAGCATGAGGCTCAAAAT
>JBKQNN010000289.1:0-4464 GCA_052145975.1 Rhodomicrobium sp.
CCGCTCGCAGCCGTTGAGAAGGCGTCCCCTCGCCCCTTGGGGAGAGGGACAGGGTGAGGGGGTCTTTAGCGGGCGCTATGCGAAGCGATCAGCAGGATCTGGTATAACTTGCATCCCTGGTGGCGTGCGGCAAGGCCCGCAATAACTGGAAAATTAGTCAGCGGCAGAATGCCGCGCCGCTCAATCCGAAACCTTGACCAGCAGCTTGCCGAAATTTGCACCCTTTAGCATGCCGATGAAGGCTTGCGGCGCGTTTTCCAGGCCCTCGACAATATCCTCCCGGTATTTGAGCTTGCCCTCGCGGATCCAGCCGGCCGCCTCGCGCAGGAAATCTTGCGTTTGGTGGGTGAAGTCGTAGACGATGAAGCCCTGCACGCGCAGGCGCCTCGTGAGAATAGCCCCCATAAGCGCAGGCGAACGATCCGGGCCCTCCGGCAGCGCGGTGGCGTTGTAATTCGCAACCAGGCCGCACACCGGCACGCGGGCAAAATTGTTGAGAAGCGGAAACACCGCGTCCCAAACCGCGCCGCCAACATTTTCGAAATAGATGTCGATGCCGTTGGGGCAGGCTGCTTTCAGCTCCTCCTTGAGGCGCGGCGAGCGGTGATCGATGGCCGCATCGAAGCCCAGCTCATTTTTCAGAAAATCCACTTTCTTCTGGCCGCCGGCAATGCCCACCACCCTACAGCCCTTGATCTTAGCGATTTGCCCAACGGCTGAGCCCACCGGCCCAGCCGCTGCCGCGACGGCAAGCGTTTCGCCAGGCTTGGGAAGCCCGATGTTCAAAAGCCCGCCATAGGCGGTCAAGCCGGGCATGCCGAGCACGCCGAGCGCAGTCGAAATGGGCGCGGCGGCGGGATCGAGCTTGCGCAGCTCATTGCCATTGGAAACCGAGTATTCCTGCCACCCGCCGAACGCCAGCACGATATCGCCCGGTGCATATTTGGGATTGTTCGAGGCCACCACCTCGCTCACCGTGCCGCCGCCCAGCGCCTCGCCTATGGCAAACGGCGGCACATAGGATTTCGCATCGTTCATGCGGCCGCGCATATAAGGGTCGAGCGAAAGATATTTGGTCTTGAGCAGCACTTGCTGCGCGCCGATGGCGGGGATGGGCGCCTCGGCGAGCTTGAAATTCTCCGGCGCAGGTTCGCCATACGGGCGGGAAACGAGGATAATCTGACGGTTTTTGCCTTCGGCCATGGCGGGTCTCCTCTGGGACTGCTTTTCGCTTTGTATGAGAAGATGAGCCTTCCGGGCTTTGCCGTCTAGACCGCCGGCACAGCGTCCAATTGTGTCCGGACTCGCAGGATCGTGCCGCAATCGCCTATATTTTCGCCGCGAAGTAACCGTAATAAGAAGTTCAGACTTTTGTGGCACTTAACAGTGGCGTAACCACCTTGTTTTGCGGATGATGTCATGAAACGGATTGCGATGATGGCTCTGTTGGCCGTTCTGCCTGGAATAACCGAGGCCGCCGAGTTTCCTTTAAAGCGCGTCGTGCTGTCCACTTCGGGCCTCGCACAATTCACCCATTCGGGCGCTCTTACGGCCGGCGCCGTGGTCGAGCTGCCGGTGCGGCTCGATCAGGTCGACGACGTCCTGAAAAGTCTGACGGTGTTCGACAGCACCGGCGCAATCGGCGCGGTGAGCCTTCCCGGCAAGACGCCGCTGGTCGAGATATTCCGCGACCTTCCATTCAGCCAGCAGGCGCTTGAATCGCAATCGGCCCTCTTGAATGCGCTGGTGGGCGCCGAGGTCGAAATCGAAGGCAATGTGGTTGCAACCGGCCGCGTCTTCCGCATCGAGGAGGAGCAGGTTCAGCTGCCCAATAATGGCGGCCAGACGGTCAAGCATCGCCTCACGCTCGTGACCGCCAACGGCTTTGTGCAGGCGATACTGGAGGATGTGAGGGCGCTGCGTTTCACCGATCCGCAGTTGCGCGCGCAAATCGACCGCGCCTTGACCGCGGTCGCGCAAAACCGCGCCAAGGATCAGCGCACGATCTCCATCAACTTTGGCGGCCAGGGCGAGCGCCAGGCCGGATTCAGCTATGTGGTCAGCGCGCCGGTCTGGAAAACGGCCTACCGGCTTGTGCTTCCGAAGGAAGGCGGAAACGCGCGCCTGCAAGGCTGGGGCGTGCTCGAAAACCTCACCGGCGGCGATTGGAAGGACGTGGAGCTGACGCTCGTTTCCGGCAGCCCGGTCGCGCTGAAGCAGCCGCTTTACTCGGCCGTGTTCGTGGACCGGCCCGAAATTCCAGTCTCCGCTTCGGCCCGGATCGTGCCGCGGAAGGACGACGCCGAGGAGCCGGGGCAGGCGCTGAGATTCTCGGCTGGTCTCGCAGAAAGCATGCCCCATGCAAAAAGTGCGGTGCGTTCATTTTATGCCGCCCCCGCCCCCGCCGCCAGGGTTCGCGGTGCTGTTGGAAGCGGTGATTCTTTGGGGGGTAAAAACTTCGATGAAGATCTTGCGGCTCCAGAGCAGAAGGCCGAGGCCGAGGAAGCTGCGACGCAGGTGCTCTATCGCTTCCCCTCGAAGGTTACGCTTGTCTCCGGCGCCACCATGATGATCCCGTTCGTGGACCACGAGATCCCGGCATCCCGCACTTATCTCTACCAGCCCGACATCAATCTGCACCGGCCGCTCGCCGCGATCAAACTGCGCAACGATGGCGACTCGGCGCTGCCCGCCGGCCTCGTCACGGCCTTCGAAACGGGCGCCGGCGGCGATGTCAACTTTGCCGGCGATGCGCAACTGCCGCTTCTGCCAAAGGGCGCCACGCGCTTTGTGACGTTCGCGCTCGATACCAAAACCGCCATCCGCCGCTCGGACATGGGCGTCAAGCAAGTCAGGCTCGGCAAAGCGGTGCGCGGCGAGCTTTCGGTTACGGTAAAGTCGCTTTGGACTGTGGATTATGAGATCACGCCGCCAGTGGAGGAGGACCGCGAGGTCATCCTAGAGGAACCGCGCCAGGACGGCTGGAAGACGGCAGGGGACAGCAAGAACAACGTGGAGGAGACGCCCACCCGCCTCCGCTACACGGTCCTCGCCCCCAAAGGAAAGACCGCCAAGGCGACGCTTCTGCGCGAGCACATGGATTATGAGAGCATGAGCCTCTCCTCGCTTGCGCCGGATCGCATTGCGGCGGTCATCTCCGGTCTTGAGAACCAAACGCCCGCGCTCAAGGAGGCGGCCGCCAAGCTTGGTGCGCTCGCCAGCGACATAGCCAAAGCGAATGCGCACAAGCGCGAGCTCGATGCCGAACGCAGGAAGATCGCCGAGGACCAGGATCGCATTCGCAGGAACCTTGCGAGCACCGGTTCAAGCTCCGATCTCGGCCGCCACTACCTCGATACGCTTAAGGGCCAGGAAGACCGGCTTGCCGCAATCGACACTGAGGAAAAGGCCATCGAGCAGGAAATTGCGGTCAAGATGAAGGAGGCGGAAGGCCTCGCCCAAGCCCTCGTTCTGTAACCGTCCCCATACTTATACCAGCCGCCAATGTTTTTAGCGGTCTGTTAATCATGTCCGATAGGTGGGGTCTCCCAAATCCCGCGGTTTCGGGCGCGTGAGTGCAGTACGACGCGTTTACCTTTCGGTGCGGCGTGCTCGCTTGCGAGCCGCGCCCGGCCCGCGCTGCCCGATGCTGCAGTCTACCGCCCGGCAGCAGTCCCGGCCGTGCTCCCAATCCTGCAAATAACGCCATGGCAAGCCTCCTGGCCGCGTCCGCACCTTCCCATGACACAATGGTGGACCATAGCTCCTTACCAATGCGCTAACGCCGCACCGCGCAATCGCAGCAAACTCAATTGTCATGGCCCGGCTTGACCGGGCCATCTAGGAAAACCCAATGCACTCAGTGCATTACTGGATGGCCGGGTCATGCCCGGCCATGACGGCAGCGGGTGCGCTCGTTTTTTCACACGCTCCTGCGCGGGAATGGCGCTGCGGAAACGCGGCCGGCGCGTGAGGAAGAAACGAAGCGGCGGAGCGCAGGCAAACACTCGCACGCGGCGGCCTTCTATTTGCCATGCCCGGCGCGCGCTGGCCCTTAAAGCCAGCGGTGCTGTATTTCCCTGCGAAAAACCTTTCTTGCATATTGTGGCACCTGCATTTTTTAAATACCCGCAGACCAACATCTTCTACCAATACACGCCCGCGGGCTTGACTTTCTCCCTCCTTCAGCGTGCTGCCAAGAAAAAGCGACGCCGGCAGCACATAAGCCGAATACGGACGAATAAGTCATTGATATTACGCGATTAACTGTTGCTTGCCGTTAACTAATTCTGCAACCTCAGGTTTGGCTTTGTGGTTAACCCGCGCAACAATCTAATATTAACGGGTATTTTGGAATCGTGGAATTCGACCTAAAGTGGCAAAAGATTCGCAGAAAGACGGCGGCGGAAAAGATGGCGGGTGCCGATTAACCAACCGAAAATTTACCACGGTACGTTCCTACGG
>JBKQNN010000290.1:0-5945 GCA_052145975.1 Rhodomicrobium sp.
ATGGGCCCTTCGCCCCCCCCCATCGGCTTGGGGTTGGGGCCACGCGGAGATGCCAGCTCGCCAAGGCGCGCTGGCGGGGAGAAGGACAGGGTGAGGGGCGAGTCCCCCATTCATCGGGCCATCCGGCCATGCTCACGCGCTCTTGGCGGTGGCGGCCGGCGCGGGCTCGTCATCCTCGTCTTCCCTGGGTTCCTGCTTGCCCAGGCGCACGCATTCCAGGAACACCCTCAGCCCGCAGTTCTTACAGCTACTGTAATCCAAATGGCGATAGACGGTCCGCAGGGCCGTGGTCTTGGAGAAGAACACATTCTGCGGGCCGATCTCCTCCATGTAATGGCCGCGCTCCAACAGCTCGACAACGCGCTCTTTCGGCCGGATCAGGTAGAGGCCCCCGCCGCGCGCCCGGTAGCGCCGGGCCATCGCCACAAGGGCTTCGGCGCCCGCCACGTCGATGAAGTTCACCGCTTGCATGACGATCAGGAGATGCTTCGATTCGGGCGCGGAATCTTCGTAGCCGCGCAACGTTTCCTGGAAGGTGTTCACAGCCCCGAAAAACAGCGAGCCGTCGATGCGGATCAGGCGGACCTGCCGGCATTCCGGCAAATCGTCGCGCGAATCCGTGAATTTCCTGGAGTAGCTTACCGGATCGGGGACGCGGATGTGGATTTCGGGTTTTGAGGTTTGCCGCAAATAGAGCAGCAGCGACAGCAGCACGCCCGCGAAAATGGCCACGTCGAGCTCAAGCAATAGCGCCGCGGCGAAGGTCACCGCGAGCACGGCCGTGTCGGAATAGCTCGTGCGGACGATCTGCTTGATATGATGGCTGTCCCACAAGCCATAGGCGACGATGAACAAAATGCCGGCCATGGTTGCGTTGGGCAGGTACACCGCGAAGGGCGCCACCAGCACGACGATGAACATCAGGAAAACGCCGGCCAGGATTGCCGCGATGGGCGTCTTCGCCCCAACGGAGTAATTGAGCGCGCTCCGGTTGAAGGAGCCCGTGGCCACATAGCCCGAGAAGAACGCGCCCGCGATGTTGGAAAGGCCCTGCCCGATGAACTCCTGGTTGGAGTCGATGTGCTGGCCGGTGCGTAAGGCGAGTGCCCGCGCAATGGATATGGCTTCGGTCAGCGCGAACAGCGTCATGGCGAAGGTAACGGAGGAGAGCGAGCGCCACATATCCAGGCTGAAGCTCGGCGCCGAAAGCGGCGGAAGGCTCGACGGCAACGCCCCGACGGTGCGGACCGCCCCTGGGCTGATCCAGTTCAATATGTAACCCGCCAGACTCGCGACGATAATCGCTGCGATCATGTAAGGCAGGCGCGGCGCATAGCGCTTCACGCCAATCGCCGTCAGCACGGTGACCATCCCCACAACCGCCGTCATCCAGGACGCATCGCCTAAATGCGTGCCTACATATTGCAGAACCTCGAAGAACTTGAGGCCGCGCGGCATCTGGTCCAGCCTGAGGAAGTTTTTGAGCTGGTTGGCCGCGATGAGCACGCCGGCGCCCGCGGTGAAGCCCACGATGACCGAGTGCGATATGAAGTTAACCAGCGCGCCCAGCTTGAGAACGCCCATGCCCAATTCGAGCACGCCAACGAGAAAGGCAAGCGTCAGCCCGAGGACCACATATTGGGCGGAAGCGGGCTCCGCCATGGCGCTCAGCGCCGAGAACATGACGAGCGAGCCTGCCACGGTCGGCCCCGAGACCAATTGCCAGGACGAGCCGAACAGCGCGCCGACAATGGCGGGGATCATGCCGGCATATAGGCCGTACACTGGCGGCATGCCGGCAATGGTGGCGTAGGCGATGCCCTGCGGCAAGACCACGAGCGCGCCGGTGAGGGCCGCCCAGAAATCCGCCTGCAGGCTGTTCGCGTTGACAAGCGGCGTCCAGGCGAGAAACGGCATCAAGCGCCGCTTCAGAGGCATTACGCCGTTATTGTTTTCTGTCGCCATTTCCCCCTGCCAGCGCCGATTCGACCGGAGCCCGCCAGACCGTCATCGCGAGGCGGCCTTGGCCGCCGCGGGCGTCCATAGTTAGGTTAGTGCCTTATACCGAATCCGGTTGAGGTCTTCCCCAGAAGACCCCCTAACTCTGTCTCTCTGCCCGAGGTGAGAGAGGACCCTATAACTTCCGCCGCGGGTAGTTCGAGGGTCCCTTCTCCCCTCGGGGAGAAGGGCAGGATGAGGGGGGACTTGGTTAAGCACGCAACCGGATTGAGTGTTAGCTCTGGATTGTTTGGCTTCGCTCCCAATGACGTTGCCCCTGTTTTCCTGAGGCCGCGCTAGCCCGCGCCAGTTTCACTCCTCGCCTCAGCGATCGCCTTTTGCAACACCTCATCCCGGATCTCGATCGTGGGCTCGTTGAACAGCACGTTCTTCATCCAGTCCATGCCAAGGCAGAGGAGCGCCTCGTCGCTGGTCCGCACCAGCTCAAGGGCTTCCTCCGGAATGACGTAGCGTTGCAGGAAGCTGCTTTCGAAGACGAACTTGCGGAAGCGGTCCACGTCGGTGGAAGTCATGAAAAACATCTGCCGCGCCTGGGGCGACGGCGTCTTGCCCATCGGCCCGCCCATCGGGCGCCAGGAGGCGAGCTTCATGAGGATGTCGATCCAGCCGCGGTTGATCTGCTCGTAGGGCTCCACGCCCTGATCCTTGCAGAATTCGGCGACCGTCTGGGTCTGCTCCTCATCGTGTCCGCGGCAATGATCCTCGCGCACCAGGAAATGGAAGTCCTCCTTGGCCTCGCTGTCCTTGAGCTTCACCGAGATCAGCCCCAGCGGATAATACCGGCAAGCTGCGGGCCGGTCCTCATAGACGGTGCAGCCTTCCTCCGCCAGGAACGGGCAAGCCCCCGTGCCGTCATCACCGCCCATTTTGAGCTTGACGATGGGCATGGCCGCGCTTTCGTTCTCGGCGGGCACGGTGTAGCGTTCGAGAAATTCCGCCGGCCGCAGGCCGAAGTGCCGCGACAGCCGCAAAATATCGTAGGGCGGCAAGGTGATGTCCGCGCCGTGGCAGCACTTGTTCCAGCAGGACACGCCGCGGTGGCAGCGGAAGCGGAACGTGTCGCCGGGTTCGAGCTTGACCGGCTGGACGGGGTTCTCCGTCTGGATGCGGACGCTATCGAACAGGTTCAGCTGCTGGTCGCGCTCCATGCTTGGACGGTACGCCTCTTCATGCGCATCGCGCTCTTCGCCGTCCTGGGAATTGTCTGCGGTCATCTACACTCTCTAAGTCCTGCCGAAGCACACAAACTAGGTCTCTAACGGCCTCAAGGCCATACGCCTAAAGCCTGAGCCGCGCAACTTTTGCGGGCAGGACTATGCGGGCTGGCTTTATCGAGTCCCCCCTCACCCTTTCCCTCTCCACGTTGGGGCGAGGGGACGCCAGAACTGCCGCCTCCCGTGAAGACAGGTTCGCAGCCTGACTCCCTCTCCCCTTGGGGAGAGGGTGGGGGTGAGGGGGTCTTCGGATACCGTAGCCCCCTGTTATGTAAGCGCCGGGGCGTTCGCACGCCCCGGTCATGCCAGCTTTAGTGCTTTTGGCCGCCGTAGTGCTTCTCGACCAGATCGACGTGAGGACGCTTGATCATCGTCCAGTCGCCAGTTGCCGGATCGATCTTCGAATTGACGAAGCACTGCCAATTCTGCGGATCGAGCTTCGGGAAGTCCGTGCGGTAGTAGAAGCCCGGATAGCGGGTCTCCTCGCGGAACATGATGTGCCGCAGATGGGCCTCGGCGGTGATGATGCGGTGATAGTTCTCCCACGCGCGCATCAGCTCATGGAGATCCTTCGCGCGCATCTTCTTGCTGTCTTCCTTGAGCATGCCCAGGAACTTCAGGCCCATGTCAAGCAGCTTGCCGTTGGTCTGGTAGTAGGTCGAAATGCCCGCCACGTACTCGTCCATCGTCTTCTGCAGGCGCATCTGCAGCATCTTTGGCGTGATGTAGAACGGGTTGATGTCCTCCGCCGTGGTTTTGTCCTTGTGCTCGATATAGGTGCGCACAGGAGCGTAAATCTGCTCGGCGATGGCGTTGATGTCGTCCTTGAACGTGGGCTGATAGTCCTTGTGATCGCGCACCCAGCGAGCCATCGACTTGGCGGCGAGGCGGCCTTCGGTATGCGAACCCGACGAGAACTTATGGCCGGAAGCGCCGACGCCGTCGCCCGCTGTGAACAGGCCGTTGACGGTGGTCATGCGGTTATAGCCCCAGTGCCATTCGGCCGGCGCCTTGAGGTCTTCCGGACCCGACACCCAGATGCCGCAACAGCCGGAGTGGCTGCCGAGCAGGTAAGGCTCGGTCGGCATCAGCTCGGAAACGCTCTCCTCCGGACGGATGTTCATGCCGGCCCAAACGCCAGCCTGGCCGATGCACATGTCGAGGAAGTCTTCCCACGCCTCGGCTTCGAGATGCTTCATCTCCTTCGGCGTCATGTTGGCGCCGAGCTCTTTCATCGCGGTTGGCGTATCCATGAGGATGGGCCCGCGGCCTTCCTTCATTTCATGCAGCATGGCGTGGTTGCGCAAGCAGGTCGGCACCACGGCCGCCTTGTCATAGGGCGCGAACTCGGCCAGCATGTGCGCGTTCTTCTTGACGTAGTCCTCGCCATAGCCGTTGGTGGCCTTGGACTTGAACAGCAGGAACCATGCGCCAACCGGGCCGTAGCCGTCCTTGAAGCGGGCCGGAACGAAGCGGTTTTCCATCATGGTCAGCTCGGCACCGGCCTCAGCCGCCATGGCGTAGGTCGAGCCCGCGTTCCACACCGGATACCAGGTGCGGCCCATGCCTTCGCCCGTGGACCTTGGACGGAACACGTTCACCGCGCCGCCAGCAACCAGCAGAACCGCGTTGGCCTTGAACACGTAGATCTTGTTCTCGCGGACCGAGAAACCCACGGCGCCCGCGATGCGGTTGCTCTCGTTGGCGTCGAGCAGCAGCTTCACGATGAAGACGCGCTCGTAGATGTTCTCGATGCCGAGCGCTTTCTTGGCAGCTTCCGCGACGATCGGCTTGTAGCTTTCGCCGTTGATCATGATCTGCCATTTGCCGGAGCGCACCGGCTTGCCGCCGTCCTTCAGCGCAACGCCCTCGGTCTCCTTCGTCTTCCAGATCGGCAGGCCCCATTCCTCGAACAGATGAACCGTGCCGTCCACGTGGCGGCCGACGTCGTAGACGAGGTCGTCGCGGGTCAGGCCCATCAGGTCGGCGGAGACCATCCGGCAGTAGTCTTCCGGCTTTTGCTCGCCAAGATAGGTGTTGATGGCCGAAAGGCCCATCGCGACCGCGCCCGAGCGGTCCATGCCCGCCTTGTCGACGAGGGTGACTTTTACGTCGTCGCCAACCCAGCGCTTGACCTCGAATGCGGCGCCGCATGCGGCCATGCCGCCACCGATAATAAGAATATCGGTTTTGAATTCAACGATTGTGGGATTACCGAAAGTGCCTTCACTCATGTGTGTGTGCTTCCCTTGGAATTACTTGCTCGCGGAGACTCTTAAGGGTCCCCCAGTGTGCGTCCTGAAATTCGCTTTAGATCGTTGGAAGGACCGCGTTCGCCTCGGTGAACAGCAAATTGTCGTCGAGATTGCCGCCCGTTGGCTTGCCTTCGTAAGGATTGATCGAGCCGACTGGCGTGGTGCGGATCGGGAACTTGAACCGCTTCACCTCGCCGTCGCGGAATTTGATGGTCCACATGATGGAGCTGTCGGTGCGCATCGGAATGACCGCGCCGCCCATCGGCACCCAGTCCTGGAACGAGCGAACCTCGATGGCCTGCTGCGGGCAAGCCTTCGCGCAGCATTGGCACTCCCAGCACTGCTCGGGCTCCTGGTTGAACGCCTTCATGCGCGCGGTATCGAGCTTCATCAGGTCGTTGGGGCACACATACATGCAGACGGTGTATTCACCGCCCTTGCAGCCGTCGCATTTTTC
>JBKQNN010000291.1:0-9852 GCA_052145975.1 Rhodomicrobium sp.
CAAGACGAGGGCGCAGGGGCCGAACCCAAGAAGGCCGCGGATGAGCACTCCCCAGCGGCTGCTCAGCCTGCGAAGCCGGAAGAGCCGCAGGACGCTGCAGAAGGCGCAGCGGCGGCGCACCCGGAAAAACCAGCGGAACCGGTGCCGCCCAGCGGCGGTTGATTCCGGGCTATTCCGGCAGAGTCCCTCGCGCCTTAAATGGAAGCGCCTGAAGCCCCCTCATACCACCTTCCGGGTGAAGCATAGGTTGTCATGGCCGGGCTTGACCCGGCCATCCAGCAACGCATTCAAAACACGCCTTGTTCCTGGCTGCATGGATGGCCGGGTCGAAGCCCGGCCATGACAATGGCAGGCGTTTCGCCGCCGCAACTGCCGGATTTAAGTTAACAGATTGTTGGATTCGCGTAGGCGCCTACTATAGTTAATGAGCGCATGGTAAACGCGCCTCCGGCATATTTTCCGCCGCCGTCTTTCTGCGAATTTTTTCCCGCTTTAGGCCGATTTCTGCGACTCCAAAACCCTATTAAATGTAGAGGCAGTTTTAATCTTAACCATAAAACGGCGCATCCGTCCCGCGGCCCGATCCGCCGCCGCATGAAATTACACTGTAAAATCAGTGCCAAATTGGGCATTAAACTTTTAGAAAAGCGCTTCCCCTATCATAGCGCCACAAAGGAAGGCACCGCCGCCGCAAAGAAAATCGGGGCCGGCTGCACGAAATAGGGTTAAGGCATTGTTTAAGCGGCAGCCCATATGGGCTTGAACGGCATAAGGAGCGAAGGCGCAATGGGCGAGGCGGCACACTCGATTTTCCTGATTGGCGCGGGCCGGATGGGCGGGGCGCTTTTGCGCGGCTGGCTTGCGGCGGGATTTCCGGCTGGATCGCTGGCCGTGGCCGAGCCGAGTCCGTCCCCCGAAACCGCTGCGCTGCTTAAGGAGCATGCGATCCCCTCACAGCCTCGCTCCGAGCCGGATGCGATGGTTCTTGCTGTAAAGCCGCAGATCATGAACGAGGTCTTGGCCCAGATCGCGCCGCTGGCCGGATCCAACACCGCCATGCTTTCGATCGCAGCGGGGCGCACTGTGGCCTCCATCGCCGCCCATTTCCCGCCAGGCACGGCCATTGTCAGGGCGATGCCAAACCTGCCCGCCGAGATCGGCCGCGGCATCACGGCGGCCTACGCCAACGCGCAAGTTACGCCGGAACGCCGCGCCCTTTGCGATCGGCTCCTGCGCGCGGCGGGCGAAGTGGCCTGGATCGATGACGAAAGCCTCATAGATGCTGTCACGGCGGTCTCGGGATCGGGCCCGGCCTACGTCTTCCATCTGGCAGAATGCCTAGCCGATGCCGCCGCCGCGGCGGGCCTGCCGCCGGACCTCGCAGCGCAGCTCGCGCGCGCGACCGTGACGGGGGCTGGCGAATTGCTCTACCGTTCGCCGCTATCGCCTGCGCAACTTCGCGAGAATGTGACCTCGCCCGGCGGCACCACCGCGGCGGGACTTTCCGTTCTCATGGGCGAGCCTTCGCTGAAGACGCTGATTGGGGAAACCGTTGCCGCTGCCGCCCGCCGGTCGCGGGAGCTTTCGAGCTGACCGGCGCATCGGCATTCTGAGATGAGGAGGCAGGAAACATTTCCAATTATTTATAGTTTCCAGCCCCCTAGGGCGCGCCGGGCGTTAACGGCCAGTTGCGTTGCGGATTGCGTTGGGCCCACGGATCGTTATTGTCCTGCCCAACGCCTATCTTTGCCGCGGGCCCAACTTGCAAACAGACTGTCCTGGAATAGACGAAATGGATAAACATGAACTTCGTGCCGTTAGCTCCCTAGCCGCCGTGTTTTCGGTGCGGCTACTGGGGCTGTTCATGATCTATCCGGTGTTCGCCACCTATGCCAAGGAGCTCTCCGGCGCGACACCTTATAAGATAGGCTTGGCGCTCGGCATCTACGGCCTGAGCCAAGGGATTTTGCAGATCCCTTTCGGCATGCTTTCCGATAGGATCGGGCGCAAGGCTTTGATCGTTTGGGGGTTGGCGCTCTTCGGTATCGGCAGCGCGGTGGCAGCCCATTCGGGCTCTATCAACGGCGTCATCGTTGGGCGCCTGCTGCAAGGATCCGGCGCGGTTGGCTCGGTGATCCTGGCGCTGGTGGCGGACCTTACCTCCGAAGAAAACCGGACCAAGGCGATGGCGGCGGTCGGCGTCACCATCGGCCTCTCATTCATGGTTGCGCTGGTCGCTGGGCCTATTGTAGCCAGCTTCGCCGGCGTACAGGGCATTTTCTGGCTCATGGTGCTGTTTGCGCTGCTTGCCATGGCAATTACACAGTTCGTGGTGCCGGAGCCGCACGGCCTGCATGTCCATCGCGAGGCAGAAGCTGTGCCGGCCATGCTGGCGTCCGTGCTGAAGGACAGGGAGCTGCTACGCCTGGATTTCGGCACGCTCGCACTGAACGCGATGCTCACGGCAAGTTTCCTGGTGGTGCCCGGATTGCTGCATGAGGCGCTGGGCGTAACCACCCGCGACCAAGCATCCGTCTATCTGCCGGTGCTGATTGTCTCGCTTTTGGTGACGGTGCCGGCGATTATAGCGGCGGAGAAATACCGTCTCATGAAAACCGTTTTCGTAGGTGCCGTAGCGGCCCTGGTGGCGAGCCAGATCATGCTGGTTTTCGCGGCGCATAATCTCTATGCGCTGCTTGCAGCCCTGACGATCTTCTTTTCGGGCTTTAACGTGATGGCCGCCACCTTGCCATCGCTGATCACCAAGACCGCGCCGGCCGACGCCAGGGGTACTGCCTCAGGCGTCTATTCGAGTTCGCAATTCTTAGGCATCTTCCTCGGCGGCGTCATAGGCGGCTGGGCACATCAAAGGGGCGGCGATACCGGCGTATTCGTCATGACCGCGGTCCTCTCCCTTCTGTGGCTTGCCGCCGCGGCTACGATGCGGCAGCCGAGCTACCTTACCACGCGGCTGATGCGGATTTCCGATGCCCAGGCGGCTCAGGCGGAAAGCCTTGCCGCGCGCTTGCGCCAAATGCGCGGCGTTGCAGAGGCGGTCGTGATCGCCGAGGAAAAGCTGGCCTACCTCAAGGTCGATGCAAAAGCCTTCGATGCCGCGAAGGCCGAAGCGCTCGCTGGCGCGAGCTAGTCCGTGGCGCAAACTCCACGAATCCAAACAAAATTCGCGCTTGGGTTGCGTATTTTTGACGAGAAGAGTTGCTAAATTTTATATGAATTGGTAAAAAAACCTTAAGTTGCGTTGACAGCGGGAAGAGCAGGGAATGTTACGAGTACGGGTTTTTGCGTTCCTGCTCGCCGCATTGGCGGCAACAAGCGCGCGCGCAACGCATTTGAGCGATGTGCAAGGCACCGTGCTGGTTAATAATCAAGCCGTAGGGTGGAACAACGAAGTGGTCCCGGGGGATCGCGTTAAAGTTGTGTCCGGGTCTGCAAAAATTGTCTATGACAACGGCGCCTCCGTCACGGTCGCCCCTGGGCAGACCGTGCTTGTGCTTGCGTCCCCTCCGGCAGGGCCGGTTGAGGGCTCCGGTTCGTTCGGCGACCAAGGACCCGGCCTTTTTGCTGCCGGAGGCACCGCAGCGGCCGTTGGCTATATCGCGGGCGGTGCCGCGATTGCAGGCGGCGCCGGCCTGGCAGTGGCGCTTTCAAGCAATAGTTCAGCGCCCAAGCAGCTGAGCCCTTAAGCGGCGCTACTTTCCCCGTAGGGCATCCAGAATCCATAAAGCTCTTATAGTGGACAATTGGATGTTGGCGAGCGGGCTCTTCCCCCTTAAAAGCATTCGCAACCGGCCTTTATCTACGATGCAGCCAAGAGCGGCGGCGCCATCGTACCGGCCCGGCGTTCAGGTTTGGGGGGAAAGCAGTTATGCCGAATTTGCCAAAAACGATCGCGGTTATCCTCCTGGCCGTCTTTGCGGCTCAGGGGGCACAGGCGGATACGCTCCAGAAAATCAAGGACTCGGGCTCGATGACGGTCGGATACCGGGAGAATTCGATACCGATGTCCTATGCCGATAACCAGCAGCCGATTGGCTTTGCACTGGACCTGTGCGCGGCTGTGGTAAGCAAGATAAAGCAGAGGCTCGGGCTTGCGGAACTGAAGATCGATTACCAAGCGGTTACGCAAGCCGGCGCAGCGCAGCAGCTTGAAAGCGGGGCAATCGCCCTGGATTGCGCGCCGGCGCCGGTGCGCGCGGAATTGGCCCAGCCAGCGGCCTTTTCGGAGCCGGTGTTTGTGTCTGAGCTAAAGTGGATCGCTCCACGCAGATTGCGCGTCGAGCGGGAAGGAAGGCGCGGCACTTACTACGAGACGATTTCGCCCGCTTCCACCGAGGACCTGAAGGGCAGGCCTGTTGTGCTGACGCAAGGGACCGGCGAAACTTCGCTGGTACTCACATTGAGTAGCGACCGTTCGCTCGGCCTATCTATCCTGGAAGCGAAAGACAACGCGGAGTCCTTCAAGCTTCTTGAGTCCGGCAAGGCTTCGGCCTTCCTCGCCGACGATGTGCTCCTGGTCGCACTGAAGGCGAACGCCAAGAACCCCGACGGGTTCGGTTTTCTGAGCGACGCCTATCCTGGAGTGCCCTATGCGCTGATGCTCGGCAAGGATGACAGCCAATTCAAGGAGTTGGTCGACGGTGCGCTCTCAGAGGCAATGGTGTCCGGCGAGTACGCCAAGCTCTACGCAAAATGGTTCGAAAGTCCAATCCCGCCCAAGAATGTCAACCTGGCTTATCCAATGCCAGAGCAGCTTAAGGCGCTGCTGAAAGCCGCGGCCAGTAAGGCGGGGGCGCCATAATACCAGGCGCGAAGGTCCTCACCGCGTGGGTCCGGCACCGTCATCGCGAGGCCGCCCTGGCGATGCAAAAACTGGTGCCCGCGTTTGCTTCTGGATTGCTCCGGGACTAAAGCCCCTGGGAAGAAACAGACCCCCTCACTCTGTCTCTCTCCCCAAGGGGAGAGAGGACGCTATAACATCCGCTGCGGCTGGTTCAGGGGTCCCTTCTCCCCGTCCGCATCCGCAAGCGGATGCGGCAGCAAAAGATGGCAGCTCGCCAAGGCGAGCTGGCGCGGAGAAGGACAGGATGAGGGGGGACTTGGCCTCAGATTCAGTTTCATCCAGCAGGGCCGGCCTTCGGGCCGGTGCGGAACTCGCAATGACGCAGGAGGCGCAGGGGCTCCCCTAAACCTGCGATCACTTGGGCGCGCGCTTGGCGAGGATGCGCTGCAAGGTGCGCCGGTGCATATGCAGCCTGCGGGCGGTTTCCGACACATTGCGGCTGCACAGCTCATAAACCCGCTGGATGTGCTCCCAGCGGACGCGGTCGGCCGACATGGGGTTCTCCGGCGGCTTCGGCTTTGCTTCGGCCGATGCGGTGAGCGCGGCCAGGATATCCTCGGCGTCGGCCGGCTTGGATAGATAGTCCACCGCCCCGAGCTTTACCGCGGTCACGGCCGTAGCGATATTGCCGTAGCCGGTAAGCACGAGCGCACGGCATTCCGGACGCGTCTCCTGCAGCAGCCGGATGACTTCGAGCCCGCTGCCGTCGTCAAGGCGCATGTCTACGACCGCGTAGGCTGGAGCCGATTGCTTGATAGCAGCCTTGCCGGCCTCCAAGGAATCCGCGGTACGCACGTGATAGCCTCGGGCTTCCATCGCCTTAGCAAGCCTGGTGAGGAACGGTTTGTCGTCGTCTACGATTAAGAGCGTGTTGTCTAAGAGCGAGTTACTGGCGTTGTCGCCCTGCGCAGCGGCGAATGTGCCCATTTTTGGTTCCATTGCTACTTTGTCGCACCCCTATACATAGTGTCGCAGTTTCACGCCCAAATCACGGATTGTCAAATTTATACCGCGGATTCAAGCCTGGCGCGCGGCCAGACGATCTGTACCATCGCGCCTGTCGCGGGCGGAGTGCGGTTTTCGGCGGCGACTGTGGCCCCGGACCTCTCCAAAAACGTCTTCGCAATGAAGAAGCCGAGGCCCATCCCTGCCTCCTCATTGCGGCCGTAACCACGCGGCCTGCTCGTTACGTAGGGCTCGCCTAGGTAGTTAATGATATTTGCCGAAAATCCCGGCCCATCGTCGGCAATGCGAAGGCGCAACCTGTTCTGGTCATAACTTGCATCGATGGTCACGGTGCTTTTTGCGAAATCGGCGGCGTTGTCGACGAGATTGACGAGAGCGTGGATCAGCCCGGGATTTCTAGGGATCACCGGCTCGCCCGACGGCTGGGACGAGGGCGCGGCATCTGTGAGCCTGACGTTTATTTCCACTCCCGGAGTGCGCAGCGGAGCCACAACCTCCTCAATAAGGTGACTGAGGGGTATTTGTGCAAAATAGTCGTCCTCACGGCCCGGCCCGCTCTTCGAAAGCTCGCTTAGAATGTCGCGGCAGCGCGCCGCCTGCGTCCGCAACAGCGCAATGTCCTCGCGCCAGGGGCTTTCGCGCGGCACCTCCCGCTCCAGCTCTTTTGCGACGAGAGCGATGGTCGAAAGCGGGGTGCCGAGCTGATGGGCGGCGGCCGCCGCCAGCCCGTCAAGCGCGGAAAGGCGCTGCTCGCGCGCCAGGATCAGCTCGGCAGCGGTCAGCGCCTGAGACATTTGGCGCGTCTCCTGCCCGATGCGCCACACATAAATCGCGATGAACCCGGTGCATGCAACCAGCGCCGTCCAAATCCCGGCGATATAGAGCAGCGGCAGCGCCGGGGGCGTTTGGTGGGCCCAAGGCAGAGGATAGTGAAACTTTGCCAGAAGCGTTGTCAGTACGATATCGAGGGCTGTGAGCGCCACAGTCACAGGGAGAGGCTGCGTGGAGGCGGAAACCGCCACGGGCACGACGAGCAGAAAGGCGAATGGATTTTCGAGCCCCCCGGTAAGATAAAGCAGTGCCGCCAGTTGCAGGATGTCGAAGCTCAGCAGCAGCACAGCCTGGCGGGCAGGCAGGAGATGCGATCGCGGACTGGCTAGGCTCAAGACAATGTTCGCCGCGGCGGAAAGCGAAATAACCGCAATGCATAATTGCATCGGCAGGGGAAAGCGGTAGCCATAGTAGACTGAAAGGACGGTGGCGGCCTGCCCGGCGACGGCGAACCATCTGAGCTTGATCGTTGTGTTGAGCCGGAGGCGGCTTCCATCGTTCGCAATTTGCGAGCTTGCCATCGTGTGATCCGAGAACGTAAACGCGTGGGTAACAATTATGAGGTGGAACGCGAAACCGCCAGTATATTAAGCCGCAATGGTTTAGAACCATGTCATCTGGCAAATCCCGCCTGGCGCCGGCCGGAGCCGGGAAAGTGAAGGAGAGCTAATGCCGCGCATCAACCCGGTTTTGTTCGTTATAGCCTTGTTTGTGGCTGGTTTTGCCGCAGCCTATTCGATCCGCTTTGCGCCAGAGGGGTCCCGGACGGAAGGCAAGGCGCTGATCGGCGGTCCGTTCTCCCTTTCCAACACGGACGGGAAACGGGTCACGGACCGCGACTTCCGGGGCAAGCTCATGCTCGTCTTCTTCGGCTACACCCATTGCCCCGACGTATGCCCAACCGAGATGCAAAACATGGCCGACGTCATGGATAAGCTCGGTCCAGATGCCAAGCAGGTCGCGCCAATCTTCATTTCGGTCGATCCGGTTCGCGATACGCCGCAGGCTCTTTCGGATTACGTTAAGAATTTCAGCCCGCTCATTGCCGGCCTGACCGGCACCCAAGACGAAGTCGCAAGCGCCGGAAAGGCTTACCGTGTTTATTTTAGAAAGGCGGACGGCGGCTCGGAGAATTATACCGTCGACCACTCGGTATTCGTCTATCTCATGGACCGGGACGGGAATTACTTAACTCATTTCATGTTCAACACGCCGCCGGAAACTATCGTGGAAGTGATAAAAAAGCAAATTTCGCGAGATAAAAGCTCCTGATTTAGGCGAATGCTCAACCAAAGATCAATTCTCAGTGAGCCGGGGGTGTGTCAGGCTAGCTGAGTCAGCGCGGTGTAATCGCAACGGTTTGGAGGGCGCTCGTAGCGTGGTCTTGTTGTGAAGCGTTCACTCAACATAGGGGGATCACGTGCTCTACCATCTGTATGAGCTGGGCCAGGCGGCCATGTCTCCGGCGCGAGCGGTCGCGCATTCCACGCGCTTTATCATGCGCAACCCGTTCAATCCGCTATCCTACACCAACATAGGGCGGAACGCGGCGGCGGCGGCCGAGCTTCTGGAGCGAACCACGCGCCGCTACAAAAAGCCCTCCTTCGGCATCTCGCACACCGCCTTAAGGGGCGTGCCGGCCACCATTACCGAGGAGACGGTTTGGCATAGGCCATTTTGCAATCTCATCCACTTCAAGAAGCATCTCAAGGATGGGAGTACGCCTAACGAACCGCGACTTCTGATATTTGCGCCGGTTTCGGGGCACTTCGCCACGCTCCTCCGGGGAACGGTGGAGGCGATGCTCCCACACG
The DNA here is from genome assembly GCA_052145975.1 of Rhodomicrobium sp. GTDB lineage: Bacteria > Pseudomonadota > Alphaproteobacteria > Rhizobiales > Rhodomicrobiaceae > Rhodomicrobium. The sequence continues at coordinate 8,473 of JBKQNN010000291.1, forward strand.
CAGACGTTTACATCACCGACTGGCAGGATGCGCGCTTCGTGCCCTTGCGCGACGGCAATTTCGATCTCGACGATTACATCGATTACGCAACCGCCATGATCGAGCTGTTCGAGGGCGACGTTCACGTAATGGCCGTGTGCCAGCCGGCGGTTCCGGTGCTTTCTGCCATCGCGCTAATGGAAACGCGCGGAAGCCCAGCCGTTCCCCGCAGTCTCATCATGAAGGGCGGGCCGATTGACACCCGCGTCAGCCAAACCGCAGTGAACAGGCTTGCCGTGGAGAAAGGCACCAACTGGTTCCGGCGGACGGTCATCACCGCGGTTCCTTGGCCGAATGCGGGCCACGGGCGGCTTGTCTATCCGGGCTTCCTCCAGCTGACCGGGTTCATGGTTATGAACCTCGACCGGCATGTGAACGCACACAAGGACCTTTTCTTCCATCTTGTCCGGGGCGATGGCGACTCAATCGACAAGCACAAGGAGTTTTATGACGAATACCTGGCCGTGATGGACCTTGCGGCGGAATACTATCTGCAAACGATAGATCAGGTCTTCGTCAAGCATCAGCTTCCGAAGGGTGAGATGTTCCACCGCGGCCAGCTAATCGACCTCACCGCCATCCGGCGCACTGCGATTATGACAATCGAAGGCGAGAAGGACGATATAACGGGGCTTGGCCAATGCGAGGCGGCGCTTCATCTTTGCACCAATCTGCCCCGCTCCAAGAAGGTGCATTACACGCAAGTGGGCGTCGGCCATTACGGTATTTTCAACGGATCGCGCTATCGTAACGAGATCGTGCCCCGCATCGCGGGCTTCATGTCGGATCACGATGTCCGCGGCAGCGGCTTGCATTGGCTCATGCACAGGCTGGCAGGCGAAAAGCCTGTGGTTACGGATACGCCGCTTGCGCTTGAGCAAGCCGCCGTTAGCGCGAACGCCAAGGGCGTTGCTGCAGAAGGCGCGCTAGGGCTTGCGGTACTTCCCGCGAAGCCGTCGCTTAAGATCCGAAAGGGGCGCTCGCCAGCCCGGCTGCCGAAACCGCCCCACGGCAAACGGCGGGGTCCCTAAAGCGGCGCACACCAGCCAGAACCGCTCGATTGCATCGCGAACTGTTCAGCCTAGATCCGGCAGTTGCAATTGGTGTGGGTGGGGAAGTGCCCGGCAAAACAGCGCGCTGCTGGATGTTGCCCTTTCACCCAAAGGGTGAAAGGGCGGTGCACGGATTCCAGACCGTCATTCCCGCGCAGGCGAGAATCCCATTTCCGGAGCCGGAACAAGACCTTGGATGGGTCCCCGCCTGCGCGGGGACGACGCTGCGGCTCGATTCTGCGAGCGTTGCCACCTGCGAATCGGCGGCAACTGCCGGATCTAGGTTCAA
>JBKQNN010000292.1:0-5897 GCA_052145975.1 Rhodomicrobium sp.
TGGAGTCGCAGAAATCGACCTAAAGCGGGAAAAGATTCGCAGAAAGACGGCGGCGGAAAATATGCTCCGGTGCCGTTTACCATCCGCACATTAAGCATGATAGGCCCTTACGCGAAACCTACGGTCCATTAAGGCGCGGAGAGATCGAACGCAGCTTTGGCAAAATCCGCTTTCGCGAACCGGTAGCGGCGCAAAACTGAGAAACCTGAAGACGGGTGGAGTGGGTCGCTTGCGGAAATACTCACTGTGAGCAAATCTGGCCAGCTGAACCTTCAGGACCGGACCATCGTGGCCAGGCTCGCCGCGCTTCGAGCGCACCGCCCTGAAAACTTCCCCCACGATGTCCCAATCCTTCTCCATCATCCCCGTCAACATGACTAGCCCTACCCAAAGGCGCTCACCCATGAATCACTGAAAAAGTGACTTAGAAATCAAGAAAACTTCGGCTTGACAATCCGTCCGCACCGCCTAACTGACACCGCTATATATATATTTAGAACTTTGGTATCGCAACGCGCAACATGAAACCTGATTAGGGCACATGTCGAAACGTCCCATACGCGACACTATCGCGACGACCGTCTTGTCGAATGCCACGACAGTCGCAATTCCTGGCCTCGCGGGGGTCGCGTTAAGCGGACCGATTGCGGCAGCCACATTTGCAATTCTCAATTTACAAGACATTTTAGGCTTTAGCCGGATCGGCCGAATCCTTCATTGGGACGGGACAAAACTGCATCTTGTGAGCCGATGCCTTTATGAACAGTTCATTCAGGCTCGGGAAGACCTAAGGCTATCGGAACTGCCGGGACGCTCGCTCATGCTTGATGCTATAAGTGACATGGACAAAAGACGGGCGGCCATCGGCTACAAGCCTAAACTAATTGATAAGAGGTCGGTCATAGAGCGCATCCCCCAGCGTTTCGACTGGACGCTTGAATTGCCGGAAAGTGTAAGGATAGCGGCAGATCAACTGCCTGTGCTTTCGATTAGTTGTCCGGCAGCGGATTGCGGCGCAACAGCAACATTTCTTTACGCAAAAAGTCGTTATTTGTCTCGAATTGATATTAATCGCGGAAAGTTATGGACCATACATCAGCTTCGTGACGCCTTGGGCCAATCAAGTGCTTTTGTTGTTGCTGCGGTAGCACCATTCATGATGGAGAAGAGAGGAGATATTCATAAAGCATATCAGTGTATCGTGCCGCTTTATAGATCAAGGCAGCATACACTTAGCAGACCGCGGTTAGGCCGAGAATACAAAATCGAAAAAATATTCGCCATCGAAAAATCCTCTGGCATAGAGCAAAGCTTGTTGAGGGAGGATCCAGTATCTGCTTCAACGAAACCGAAGGAGATAGATGTCGGATCGCTCCAGTCTATTCTAGAAAGTCTAGAAAGCAACTCCGGTATGAGGCTTTGGAACCCACAAGTATCTGCCTTTGCGCGCAAATACGAACTTACATTTTTGCCATCTTCTAGTTTTGATACATGGATGGCTCTATTTGTTCGTAGGGATATCTTGAATGAACACAGAGCGGCGGTTATGGCTTTTGCAGAGATCTTCATTCATTGCTGGTGTGTTTTAAAGATTAGCAAAAAAGACGAACTAATGTCCGCGGTAGTTGCCAACAAACGGCTGTTTTCGGAGGAAGTTCTCTAACGAAACCCGATGCCGGTGAAGCGGTTGCATGTGACGGAGACGGTGTGGAGCGGAAAGTTCGTATGGTCACAGCAGGATGGCGGGTCAACGTCCACTGTCCTCGCATCTCACCGACTTTCGGCTAGCATACCAGAGACCGGACGAACAACAACCTTATCGGCGGCGAGCGACGGACGGCGGCCCATGACGTTGGGCTGAAGAAAAAAAGAAATTCGTTTGACGACAAGGGCGGTGCTCCCATCAATAACCAAGCAAGCGTCTGGCTCGGCCGGTCCACCTCCGGCAGGAGGCATAGGGGGCAATAACCCGAACTGGCCGCTTTCGGCCTGCAGGGCCCCAGGCGATTTCAGCGCCGGTATTATGCCGTCCGCTGGGCTGGATACGGCGAGAAATGCCGCAAGCAGATCCAACAATGCGAGCGTTATCGAAGCGCTGCGTCGCGCATACGGACGAGCTCAGCCAGAAGCTTGTCGCGATGATAGCCGCGATACGGATCGCTGGTGTCGCGCCGGCTTTCCACCTTGTCGTGATCGAAATCGGCGGCGTATTTCCCGTCCGCACGGACGCTGAAAATAAACGGTATGCCGGACCCGAGATGCTCCGCAGCCCCGGTTTGCTTCAGGACCGCGTTCCCGTTGGGCGCATGCTGGGCGTCTACGTGGAGGATCACGAAGTTTTCCGCAGCGAAGCGCCGCAGCGCATCCGCCTCAGCGCTTACATCGGACTGCGCCCGCTCGTAGAGCGTCGTCTTGTATCTGGCATCGGGTTCGTCTGGCCCCCCATGCGTGTAGGTGAATTTGTCCTTGCCCCCGCGCAGATAGGCATCGAACACGTGGCACCAGATGCACCATTCGGCTCCATATGAAACGAGCAGAACCTTGTTTTCCGCTTTCGCGCGGGCAGCCGCCGCCGCAAAAAGACTGAGCTGATCGGTGCATTCGTCATAGAGCGTCGCCCGGCCGTTTCGGCAGCTTGCGCTGAACGTCTGCGGGTAACTGACGAGCTTGCCCGGCTTCCCTGCGGCACCGCCGCCTGCCTCCGCGTCAGTCATAAGGCCGGTGACAGCCATCCCGGCTATAACGATACGGATAAGCCTGTCTTGCCAACCCATTGTTGCCCCCAACGCTGGCTGCGCGTACAACATAGAACTATAGAATTGCATATCTGACATTTGTCAGTTTGGCCATTAATCAGTTAGCCGGCGGGTTGCACCGCCGGGCTTGCAATCCGGCCGCGCCACCACCCGGAGGCGTGAGCGGTTTTTCCGGTAAGACGCACGGCCAAAAAAAGACCTAGAGCCCCGCTTTGTAAGAGGGGCAGAAGTCCGGGCAAAGCCCCATCGATGGGCTGCCGCTGTCGAGGACATATCGCTGTGGCACGAGCGTCATGCCCGCGAAGGCGGGCATCCATGTCTACAAAATACGCTGTCCTTGCATATGCTTACCATGGGTCCCCGCCTTCGGGGGGACGACGCTGCCGCAGACCGGGCGGTCAGGCGTACTGCGCGATACCCATTCCCATCGACCAGTTCTCCTTGGCCACCTCGACGAGGTTGATGAACACGTCTTCCGGGCGCAGGCCGGGATTGGCCCCGAGCAATTCGCAAGCGCGCGCGAAAAACGCCTTCTTCTGCTCCACGGTGCGCGTGTTGTTGGCGGTAATCTGGATGATGACCAGATCGCTGCTGCGCGCGATGCCGAGGTAATTTGCGCTGAAATCGAAATCGGCCTCGTCATGCTCGCTGACGATCATGAAGCGGTCGTTTTCCGGCACATTGAAGGCCTCCCGCATGGCGCGATAGACGCTATCCACGATGGCCTGGCGATAGGAGGCCGATTTGCCCCTGCGGAGCGAGATGCGAACGAGCGGCATGATGTTTTCTCCAGATTGAATGCCCGGCCTTCTTTATACCAAACGCCATACCGAACGCCGGAAGTTTCGAACGTTCCCCGTCATCGCCAGGCCGATACTTGTTTATTTATGCGGTTGCGGCGAGTTGCAACTCGTGAATTTACCGGCCGATAACCGTCCGGATGCAAAAACGTAAGCGTACAACCAGACGAATTCACTGCGCGGGCCGGACCGTCTTCCCGGGCAGCAGAAAGACGCCAAAATGCCCACACCTCGCAGTCTTGACGATTTGCCGGCGCGTAGCCGGATCGTACTAGCCCTGGCGATACCTGTGATCGCCCTCATCGGCTTCAGCGCCGTAGGGCTCCGGGACCAGCAGCAGGCCGTGGCCGGCATTACCAAGGTCGAGCGCCAAGCAGGGCTCGCCGTGGCCATCAGCGGCCTTGTTCACGAATTGCAGCGTGAACGGGGGGCGTCGGCCGGGTTTCTGGGCAGCAAAGGGAACAAGTTTGCGGATACGCTTAAGGAACAGCGCACAGCAACCGGCGCCAAGCGCGCCGCCCTGGAGACTACGCTAAGCGAGCTTGGCGCGGACCTGCCGCAAGAGCTTAGCCAGCGGATCGCGGATGCGCAGTCGCGGCTTGGAGACCTCGACAAGACGCGCGCTGCGGTGGACACGCTCGGCCTCGATGTCAGCGAAGCGGCGAAGTATTATACCGGCACGATCGGCGCGCTGCTGCGGACGATCGAATATATGGCAGTGCTAAGCTCGAACGCCGAAATTACTACCGTGGTTGCCGCCTACACCAGCTTTCTGCAAGCGAAGGAATGCGTAGGCCAAGAGCGCGCGCTCGGCTCGGCTGGCTTTGCCGCGGGGCATTTCAGCCCGCTCTTATACAGACAGTTCATTGACGTGGTAGCCGGGCAGCGCGCCTATTTCAAACAGTTCGAAACCTTTGCAAGCCCAGCCCAAAGGTCTTTGCTCGCGGCCACGGTGACAGGGCCCCAAGTTGAGGAGGCCGGCAAGATGGAGGCAATCGCGGTGGAAAGCCTGCAGACCGGCAACACAGGCGGCGCCGGCGCCGCGCACTGGTTCGCGCTTATGACCGCGAAAATCGATCTTCTTAAGCAGGTTGAAGATAGCCTTGCGTCGTCCTTGAGCGGCCGGGCCGCAGAGTTGCGCATGGCCGCGAACCGTTCGTTCTGGCTCATTGCGCTCGGTGCCGCTTTACCGCTGCTGCTTGGCGGGGCAATCGTTTTCGTCACGGTTCGCGGCCTTGTGGGCGCTTTGAACGGCATGACGGCTGCCATGACGCGCCTGGCGGGCGGGGACGTAAACGCCGAAATTCCATCGGTAGGCCAGCGCAACGAGATTGGCCAAATGGCTTCAGCCGTCCAGGTCTTCCGGGAGAATGCCATCAAACGCATCCGCATGAAGGCCGAGAAAGAGCGCGAGCGCGCCGCTCAGATCGAGCGGCAAAGTAAGATCGAGCGCTCTATCGCGGAGTTCCGGGAACGCATTCAGGCCGTGCTGGAAGCGTTTGCAGCCGAAACCCTGCGGATGGAAACGACGGCAGAGTCCTTGTCGGCGATGGCGGCGCAAAGCAGCGCCCAGGCCGAGAGCGCGGTCAAGGCGTCCGAAAAAGCTTCGCAGAGGGTCATGGCGGTGGCCGGCGCCTCCGAACAGCTGGCAAACGCCATCAAAGAAATTGCACAGCAGATCAGTCAGACAAAGGGGGTCGCTAGCGAAGCAGCTCAAGCCGCCTTGGCTTCGGATGCCCGCATGGGAGAGCTGGCGGCGGCGGCGCAAAAAATCGGCGAGGTAATCTCGCTCATCAATAACATCGCCGGCCAGACCAATCTCCTAGCGCTCAATGCGACCATCGAGGCTGCCCGCGCCGGAGAAGCCGGCAAGGGGTTTTCCGTCGTTGCAGCCGAGGTTAAGGGGCTGGCGGAGCAGACCGCCAAGGCCACGGAGAGCATTTCAGTGCAGATCGGGTCTATCCAAGGGCAGACCGGCGCGGCGGTCCAGGCAATCCGCGGCATTGCGGAAATCATGAATGCGGTCAGCACATCGACCGAAGCCATCGCCGCCGCCGCCGAGGAACAGGACGCCTGCACTCAGGAAATCAATGGCAACGTTCATGACGCGGCAGAGGGTACGAGCGAGGTATGCCAGAATGTGCAAGTCCTTAGCGAAGCCGCAGGCTCGAATAGGCAGTCCGCCGATGCGGTGCTGGCCGCGGCCGGGAACGTAACTGTCAACGCAAACAAGTTGCGCAACATCGTCGAGGCGTTCCTGGCGGGTGTGGCTGCCGCTTGAAAAGCGATCCAGGGCGAAGACCGCCGCCGGCGTCATCCCGGAAATGCCGGAGGCATTATC
>JBKQNN010000293.1:0-6599 GCA_052145975.1 Rhodomicrobium sp.
GCCACACCGCTTTCGAGCTGGGCGCTGTTCGCGGTGTCGTATGTGCCACTTGTTTTGTGCGAGCCGGTATTCACTTTCGCTGTACTAAAGCTACTCGGCAAGCTCGATCCGGCGAGCCCGATCCGCAAGCTTACGGCCGTCAACGCTCTGGCCATCGCCTAGCCTCGTATGGAACATCGCAATAGACCGCGCATCACCCTCCACGTCTGCGTCACTTGCAGGCGTGGAGAAGAGCCGTTGGAGCCAAAGGAAGGGCGATCAGGCCACAAGATGCAGCAAGCGCTTGCGGAAGCCATGAAGAACGGCGAGGCCGGGGGCGTTGAGCTTGTGCCCGTTGAATGCCTCTCGGGTTGCAAGCGGAGCTGCACCGTGGCGCTGGCCGCGCCCGGCAAATGGTCCTACGTCATCGCCGATCTCGATCCGGTGCGCCATGCGGCGGACATCCTTGCTTTCGCGAAAGCATATGCGGCGCATCCCGAAGGCGTGCCCGTGTGGCGGGAGCGGCCCGAAATCGTGAAGCGCAGTGTGCTCGCCCGCATTCCACCACTCAAGCAGGAGCTCGCGGCATGATCGCCCCAAAGGTTCCGGTCACGATCGTTACCGGCTTTCTCGGCGCCGGCAAGACCACGCTGATCCGGCACATGCTCGAAAACGCGGGCGGGCGCCGGCTCGCGCTCATCATCAACGAGTTCGGCGACCTCGGCATCGACGGCACAATCCTGAAGTCCTGCGGCATCGAAAGCTGCTCCGAGGAAAACATCGTCGAGCTTACCAACGGCTGCCTGTGCTGCACCGTCGCGGACGATTTCGTGCCAACCCTCGACGCGCTCCTGTCGCGCGCCAGCCGCCCCGATCATATCGTCATCGAAACGTCGGGGCTGGCGCTGCCGAAACCGTTGGTGAAAGCCTTCGGCTGGCCGGACATCCGCGCCCGCGCAACGGTCGACGGCGTCGTCGCCGTGGTGGACGGCCCCGCCGTTGCGGCCGGCCGCTTCGCCACCGACCTCGACGCGCTCGCGAAACAGCGTGCCGCCGATCCCTCGCTCGATCATGAGAATCCGCTGGAGGAGGTTTTCGAGGACCAGCTGCTCGCCGCCGATCTTGTCATCCTGAACAAGGCCGATCTGCTGGACGCGGACGCGCTGAAAGCCGTCGAGGCGCAGATCGAGGCCACACTGCCGCGGGCGGTAAAGCTCGTGCATGCGCGGCATGGGGCGATCCCGGTGGATGTGCTGCTCGGGCTCGCCGCCGCCGCCGAGGACGATTTACACGCCCGGCCCTCGCACCACGACAACGAAGCCGAACACGATCACGACGATTTCGAAAGCTTCATCGCCGAGATCCCCGTTCTGAGCGTGCCTTCCGTCCTGGCGGATCGCGCAGCGCGTGCGGCGGCGGAGCATGACGTGTTGCGCGTCAAAGGCTACGCCCACATCGAGGGCAAGCCGATGCGCCTCCTCGTGCAGGGCGTGGGGAGCCGCATCGAGACGCGCTACGAGCGGGCTTGGCAGCGTGGCGCGCCCCGCCGCGGCGAGCTGGTGGTCATCGGGCTTAAAGGCATCGACCGCGCGCGCGTCACGCAAATCCTGCGGGGCGAGGCCTGATGCATCTCATCGTCCGGGACGGCGCAAGCTTGGATGAAATCGGCGAACCCCAGGATCTGGGGCTGGCGCCAGCGGATTTCATTCTTCTGTCGTTCTCGGACTCCGACCTCGCCACTTTCCGCGCCGCGCTCAAGTCCCCCCTCACTCTGCCTCTCTCCCCAAGGGGAGAGAGGACGCCCGAAGATCGGTCTTCCCTTGAGAAACGGGCCGCAGCTTCTTCTCCCTCTCCCCTTGGGGAGAGGGCTGGGGTAAGGGGGTCTTTCTCTGCACACTTCATCAATCTCGCGGCGCTGCGCCACCCGATCTCCGCCGACCTTTTCATCGAAAAGACTGTCCCCGGCACAAAGGCCATCCTCTTGCGGCTGCTGGGCGGCCTTGATTATTGGCGCTATGGCGCGGAGGAGCTGGCGCACGCCTGCCGCAAGCATGGGGTTACGCTCGCGGTGCTGTCCGGCGACGGCCGCGCCGACCCGCGGCTGCCGCCGCTGTCCACCACCGAAGCCGCGAAGCTGGATGCGCTCGACCGTCTGCTTGGCGCGGGCGGGCCGCAAAACGCCGGCCTCGCAATTTCGGCGCTGATGTCGAGAGGCGGCGGGCATTCATCTTCGCCGGTAGAGGCACTACCCGAGTCCGGCGTCTATCGCGAAACAGGCCCTGTTGCCGGCGGCTCGGTTGCGATTATTTTCTACCGCTCATTCCTGCTGGCCAGCGACGTGCGCCCGATCGACGCTCTGTTCGATATACTGGCGCAACGCCCCTCACCCTGTCCCTCTCCCAGCAAGCTCGCCTTGGCGAGCTTGCTGGGAGAGTGTCCGTATCCGCAAGCGGATGCTGATGGGAGAGGGGGCGCCTTCTCAATGGGCGCGACCTACCCCCTCTCCTATGGGGAGAGGGCTGGGGTGAGGGGCGGGACCTCTGAACTTGGCGTACGCGCCTATTACGTCCCCAGCCTGAAAGCCGCCCGCGCAGCGGAGTGGCTGCGCGAGGAGTTCCGCCGGAACCCGCCGGACGCGATCGTCAACACCACCGCCTTTTCCGCGCGCGGCGAGGACACGGGCTCCCCGCTAGACGGAGCCGATTGCCCGGTTATTCAAGCCGCTATGGCGGGAAGCTCCGAGGAGGCGTGGCGCAAATCCGCGCGCGCGCTGTCCTCGACCGATCTCGCGATGCACGTCGTGCTGCCGGAAATCGACGGGCGTATCTTCGCGGGCGCTATCTCGTTCAAGGACCGCGATGCCTCCGGCGCGGTATTTCACCGCCCGCAGGCGCAAGGCATCGAACACGTCGCCAGCCTTGCCTCGGCGTGGCTGCATTTGCGGCGGACGGCGCGGCAAGACAGAAAGCTCGCGCTGATCCTTTCCACCTATCCCGGCCGCCCGGACCAGATCGCGCACGCCGTCGGCCTCGACGGCCCCGCCAGTGCATTGAAGCTCGCGCAGCATCTACAAGCCGAGGGATATTCGATAGAAGGGCTGCCTTCGAACGCGGGCGAAATGATGGAGCCTTTCGTTTCTTTTTTAGCCGCATTACCCCTCACCCCAACCCTCTCCCAATGGGAGAGGGGGCAGGCTGCGGCCTCTGAATTAGCGTCCCCTCTCACATGGGGAGAGGGACAGGGTGAGGGGGTACTACGCTATGAAATTAGCTGGCCCCTCTCAGAGTATGAAGCCGCCCTCGCCCAGCTCCCGGAATCATTGCGCGAGGCGGTGATATCCGCCTGGGGCGTGCCAAAGAACGACCCGGCATTCGCCAGCGGCGCGATTGCCCTGCCGGTATCGGCCTATGGGGATCTTCTGATCTGCCTGCAGCCCGAGCGCGGCCATGTGACAGACCGCAAATCCTCCTATCACGACCCGAACCTGCCGCCGCGCCACGCCTACATCGCCTTCTATCTCTGGCTCCGCGAGCGGGCGCGCGTCGATGCGCTGATCCATCTCGGCGCACACGGCACGCTCGAATGGCTGTCGGGCAAGGCGACGGCGCTTTCGGAAGCTTGTGCGCCGCGCGCGCTTCTTGGCCCTGTGCCGGTGGTCTATCCCTTCATTGTCAACGATCCCGGCGAGGCGGCGCAGGCGAAACGGCGCATCTCAGCCGTCACCATCGGGCACAACACCCCGCCTCTCATCGAGACGGGCTCGTCCCCCGCCCTGCGCGAAATCGAGCGGCTCCTGGACGAGTATTCAGCGGCGGAAGGCCTCGACAAGCGGCGTCGCGAGCGGCTGGCGCTGGACATTCTCGGCGCGGTTACGAAAGGCGGCCTTGAGGAAGCCTGCGGCATCAAGCCCGAGATGACCGGGGCCGAGGCGCTGATGCGCGTCGACGCCTTCCTTTGCGATGTGAAAGCGCTCGCCATTCGCGACGGCCTGCACACCCTAGACGAAACCGAGCTTGCCGCGATTTCCCGCGCGCTCGACGGCCGCTTCATCGAACCGGGCCCGTCCGGCGCGCCCAGCCGTAGCCGCGCCGACGTTCTGCCCACCGGCCGCAACCTCTATAGCGTCGATCCGCGCACCATCCCGACGCCGCTCGCCTGCGAGAACGGCGCGCGCATGGCCGATGCGATCGTCGCCCGCTATGTGGAAGACCACGGCGATTGGCCGCGCAGCATGGTGCTCGACCTTTGGGGCAGCCAGACCATGCGCACCGGCGGCGAGGAAATCGGCACCGCGCTGGCGCTCCTGGGCGTAAAGCCAGTATGGGATTACGCGTCCTTCCGTGTGACGGGCTTCGAGATCGTCCCGCTCATGAAGCTGAACCGGCCCCGCGTCGACGTAACGTTGCGCATTTCCGGCCTATTGCGCGATATGTTTCCGGCGCAGCTCGCTTTCTTTCATACGGCGGTGCAGCGCGTCGCGGCACGGGAGGAGCCTCCGGGCGAGAACCCGTTGCGCCGCCAGCAAGGCGAAATCTACCGCATTTTCGGCGCGGCGGATGGCGCTTACGGCGCAGGCGTCTCCCAGCGCATCGACGCCGGCGATTGGCAAACACCGGCCGACCTCGCGGAGAGCTATCTTGAGGCATCGAGCACCGCCTATACCGGCGAAAGCGATGGCGTTGCCGCGCGTGCCGCATTCGAGCAGCGCGTCAAGGCCGCCGAGGGCTTCGTCCACGTCCAGGACCATCGCGAAACCGACGTGCTTTCAAGCCTCGATTTTGCGGCGCATGAAGGCGGATTCGCCGCCGCCGCCCTGGCGCTCGGCAACGGGCAGGCCGCGGTCTATCACGCCGATGCTGCAACTCCGCGGGCGCCCCGCATCCGCACCCTGGCCGAGGAGGCCGCGCGCGTCCTGCATGGCCGCGCCTTGAGCGGCAAGTGGCTCGAAGGGCAAATGCGGCACGGCTTCCGCGGCGCGGCCGAAATCGCGGGCACCGCCGATGCGGCATTCGCCTTCGCCGCGACCGCGGGCGCGATTGGCAGCGAGGGGCTTGAGCATCTCTACGAAGCCTATCTCGGCGACCCCACTGTCGCGAGCTTTCTTGCGCGCGAAAACAGCGCCGCGCTGGCCGCATTGCAAAGCCGGTTCAAGGAGGCGATCGAACGCAGCCTTTGGAAGCCCCGGCGCAACGATCTTTCAGGCCTCAAAGGAGGAGGTATTTCATGAAATACGGTAGCGACGTTATCGTCGGCTGGTGCCCCGGCGCGCTCAGGCCGTTCGAATCCGGCGATGGGCTGATTGTCCGGGTCCGGCTGCATCTCAGCAGAATGTCGCTGGTGCAGCTTGAAACGCTTGTGAGCGCAGCGGAGCGCTTTGGCGATGGCAACCTCTACCTCAGCAACCGCGCCAACGTGCAGCTCCGCAGCGTCACCGCCGATAAGCACCCCGCGCTCTTGGATGTGCTGGCATCGGCTAGCCTGCTCGACAGCGACGCCCGCGTCGAAGCGATCCGCAACATCCAGGTTTCGCCGGCTGTGGAACTCAGCGCCCACGCCGGACTCGCGGCAGGACTGGTTGCGCGGCTTGAGGATGCGCTGGCGAGGAATGAGGCGCTTTATCGGCTTCCAGGCAAGTTCGGCATGGCCGTCCAGGCGGGAAACGAAATCGACACCGTTGTTATGAGCGATGTCACGTTCCTCGTCCAAGGCGATCGAATTGCCATGGTGCTTGAAGGGGCGTTGGACAAGGCGATCCTCTTTGGCGGCACGAACGCCGCGGCCGAGGGCTTCGTCAGCATCGCCACGGCCTTCCTCCGCCTTCGTGAGGCGCAACCCGGAATCCGGCGGATGCGCGATGCGGTTGCGCTGTTAGGCGCCGATGCGGTGGCTAAGGAGGCGGGCCTCGCCGCAGTTGGGCATGGCCTGCGCGTCGCGGAAGCGCCAGCACCCGTGGGCGATTTGGGCGACGCATTCGGCATCGGCTTCGCTTACGGCGAGTTGACGCGGGAAGCGCTGCTGGAGATCGCCGGCCTGATGCGCCGCGAGGCCATCGCCGAGGCGAGCGTCTCGCCGCATCGCGTGCTGGTATTTCCCGCCCCCGGCCAAGAGAAGGCCGCGCTCGCGGACCTTGCCAAGCGGCTTGGCGCGATTACCGAGCCGGGCGACATCCGGCTCCGCCTGCACCGTTGCCCTGGCACCCCAGCCTGCCGTAGGGCGACGGTCGAGTCGAAGCTGCACGCCGAGGCCGTTCTGCACGCGCTCGCCGATGCCGGCTTCAAGGGCAAAATCCACATTTCGGGCTGCGAAAAACTGTGCTCCTTCCCGCACGAGACGGACATCACGGCCACAGCGGCAGATGGCTGTTACACCGTGACCGGGCCAGGGTCCAAGACGCTGAAAGCCGTCAGCGGAGCGGATTTGCCGAGCGTGATCGCAGAGCTTGCGAGGGCCGCATGACGCTAGCGCGCGATTACATCCGCGACGGCGATGAAATCTACCGGCGATCCTTCGCCATCATCCGGGCGGAGGCTGACCTCGCCCGGTTCACGGCGGCGGGGGAGCGGGTCGCAGTGCGCATCATCCACGCGTGCGGCATGACCGAGGCTGCGCGCGATATCGTG
>JBKQNN010000294.1:0-3320 GCA_052145975.1 Rhodomicrobium sp.
CCGTGGGCGCCAACTGCATCCTCCACCGCGTCTTATGGCGCCGGCCTGACCGGCAGAGCCTACATCAATAGGTTGAATGGCCGCTTCGAAATTGCGAGGCGCGGAGGTCAACTGCCGTTTTTAGGATCAAAAGCGGTTGGGCTCTAGAGCGGGCTCCGCCTTCCCGCAACTCGCGTACAGCTCAAGGAGCGGCGGATATTGGTGTAGCGCGGTGCGCTAACCGCGTGCCCCGGGACGGCCAGGCCGCCCGCCTTAGAACAAGGGCTCGTCGTATCGCGTTCCATCGGCGATGAGCGCCTTGATTGCCGCGTTTCCATCCAGGTCCACGCTAACTACCGCTTTGACGGAGCCGGCCCGGGTCATCCGCTCCAGATCGTGGCCCATGCCTTCCGGCACGAAGTAGGTTTCGATGCCGTACGTCAAGTCAACCTCTTCAACTCTCCCCCACCGCGCAACTCCCTGTAACACAATCGTATTGTCTGTTTCTGGCAAGGCTGGCCGCACCGGAGATGCCGCCACAGCAACCCATTTCCCCTCCTCCGGCTGCCCTTTTCGCTGGAGGGTCACGAAAATCGGCATGCCCGTAACCAAACGCTCCGGCTGCGCAATGGGGACGCTGGAAATCTCATAGCTCAGACGCACGTAGTCCCCCCGGAAATAGTCTCTCGGGTCGATAGGAACTACGTGGAGCACGATTTCGTGCCCGTAGGCCAGGCGTATGGCGCGGTTGGCGATCATGGCCGATATGGCGCCAGTTTGCAGGAGGCACACCAGGATTGCGGCAAGCCAAACACGCGGCCTCATGACCGGGCCTCCGTTTCGCGAGGAGCGCCGCCATAGCGCATAAGAACTGAGGCAAGAGCGAAGATCGCGGTGCCCGTGACCAGGAAGAAAAGCGAGGTATTGATGAGTGTGCCGAGTTTCTCGAAGTAGAGTGTGAGGATTTCGGCTACGAGGCCGGCATAAGCCAGCCACATCACCAGCCGGCTGCGAATCCGGATGCCGCAGATCAAAGCGCCTGCGAGGACGGCGAAGGTCAGGGCAGCCGCCATCGCCATCGTTCCCAACTGGATCTGCCGGAAAAACTGTATGTTACACAAGCCGTAAAACGAGACACAGAGCGCATAGGCAAAAACGATGGGCGCCGCTTGTTGCAAATGCGTATTCGCCCGGCTCAGCATGAGGGCTGCAAGTCCAATGCCAGCCGCGATGGCGAGGGCTGCCTCAACAAGGGGCGCGTTCGACAGCGGGTCTTGCGGCAGAAGGCCGCCGAAGCTCACAATCATGGCATAAGGGATCGCGCGAGCGGCGATTTGCCGCGTGAGAATGCTCTCCGCCGCCGCCATGACGCCAGAGCACGCCAAAACGGCGGCGGCTCCCATTGCGGCGACGATCGTATACGGATGCGAAGGCGAGACGATTTCAGCGCGAACGATCCAAACCGTGAGCACGGCCGCAGCAATATGCAAGCCAATCCCAGAGCGATTCCAGGCGATCGCTCCGGCCAGGGCGGCCCAGACGGGAAGGAAATGCCAGTGGACCTCGCGGGGTACGAACTCCGTTTCGACGTAGAACCACACGCCGGCGAGCACCATGGCGCAGGCCAGGGTTAGGCTCGACCGGAAAAGAACCCCCGCGGCGCCGGCGCCGAGCACCCAGAGCAATATAAGGTCCGGCAAGCGCTCGTGTCCGATATGATACATTTGGGATACGAGCATGACGCACGCGCCGAAGAAGAGCGCGCCCGCGAGCACGGCGGCCTGCGCGAAACCGGGTAGCTCGCGCTTATACAGATAGGCAGCGCTGGCATAGGCGGCCCAAAGTGCCACGGTGAGAATCGCTACGCGGTAGAGCCTTGGAATCTCGGCCCAATTTGCCGCGACGAAGCTGATGGCGGCAAACCCGAGCAAGACCGCGCCTACGGCCGCGAGCGCGGCGCTGGCCAGTATCTTTGTGCCTTCCGCCTGCTCCGCGAGGATCGCCTGGTAGCCTTCTTCGGTCAGCCAGCCTTTTTCGAGCCAGCGCTTGAGGTCGCGCTCGAGCCTTTTCGCGTAGAACCGGATCATGGCGGCTTTCGGGTCCTGATAAGGGCGGAGGAAGTATCCACTTATACCGACCGCCATAAGTTATGACGCATTTGCGGATGGCTGACAGCAACTCTTTACTTACTTGTATAGAGGCGTTTTGCCGAATGAACCCTATTTCCGCGCTCTGGCACGGGAATTGCCCAGTGTTTGAGAAGCCCCGGCAGAGGAGTCATAATCCGTGACCGTTGGTATTATTCACGCACCAAGACTCAAGAAAAGCTAGGCCATAAAAAGGAAGCGCCATGTTTTCAATATGGCGGCGAGAGGAAGTGCCGAGCCGGCGGCGCCATCGCGGCCCGCCGCAGCTGCACGCCCGGTTAAGAGCCCCTAGCGCTGGTGCGGCGCCAAGCTGTCAATCCCCTATTGCACTGCGCCACCAAGTTTCCTAAAGTCCCGCCGCCTGTGCCGGGGGGAAACCATTCTCCTTTTCATTCCGTTCGGTGTTCCCGGGGGGCACACTAACAAGCCGGCATATCCGCCCAACTCTTAAGTCCAGGATCGTCAACTCATGAACCTAGTCCTTGGGATCATTATCCTTGGCGGCGCCCTTTCCATTGTGTATGGAGCGCTGACCACCCGCTCGCTTCTTGCCGCGAGCCCGGGCAACGCCCGCATGCAGGAAATCGCCGCCGCCATCCAGGAAGGCGCGCAAGCCTATCTCACCCGCCAATATACGACCATCGCCATGGCGGGCGCGGTCATTTTCCTTGTTCTCGCCTTTCTCCTTCCCTTCACGGTTGCCATCGGGTTCCTGATCGGAGCCGTCCTTTCCGGCGCGGCGGGCTTCATCGGCATGCTCGTGTCGGTGCGCGCTAATGTGCGCACGTGCCAGGCCGCGAGCCAAGGCTTGGGCCAAGGGCTCTCCATGGCCTTCAGGGCGGGCGCCGTTACGGGCCTTCTCGTTGCGGGGTTGGCGCTGCTTGGCGTTACTTGCTATTATGGGGTCCTCACCGGCATCCTGCACTTTGCTCCGAACGACCGCCGCGTGATCGACGCACTGGTGGCCCTTGGCTTCGGCGCCTCGCTGATCTCGATCTTCGCACGCCTTGGCGGCGGCATCTTCACCAAAGGCGCCGACGTGGGCGGCGACCTCGTCGGCAAGGTGGAGAAGGGCATTCCCGAGGACGATCCGCGCAACCCGGCCACGATTGCCGATAACGTCGGCGACAATGTCGGCGACTGCGCAGGCATGGCTGCCGACCTGTTCGAGACCTACGCCGTGACCGTCGTTGC
>JBKQNN010000295.1:0-7406 GCA_052145975.1 Rhodomicrobium sp.
GTTGAAACCATCCTCCGCTAAATTGTATTTTCGTGCAATTTAAGGTTGCGCACGCTTCGGCTATATATGTAAATAATGTTGGTGGAATTATTGATTCGTGATGCGCATAGCAATAATGCCAAGCATAAGCCGGTGCTATTCCTCATTACCGAAAGACCTATGACGTTTTCCAAGCGATAAACTGCAACGTCTCGATGAGCGCCACGATCAGCGACTGAAAGTGGCGGCTAATTTTGCGCGCAGAATAGAACAAAGCGACGCTCTTGAATGAGTTTTCTGAGCGGTCGATAAGTAATGTCCTCTCGATTATGTTTTTACTATAGTTTTTTTGCTGAAAACAAACGTACTGTGCGAAATTTATTCCGGTACCGGTCACGATGTGTGCGTTCGAATTCGTAAAGTTCGAGCGTTCGGCAGCATCTGACCGGCGGGATAAAGCATGACGATAAATACGAGGGATGGTTTCCCTTTTGTACGGCCGAGTCCGCGGCGTTTCGTCTGGCGGCGTAGCTTGCCGGATGAAGCCGTAAGTCCAAGTGCCGTCTACGCCGTCACTTTTGTCAACTCTGCCGCGGAAATTCCGGATGAACTTTGGGCGGCCACGTTTTCACCGCCGCTTGAGGGGCGGTGGTTCTTTGAGGCCCTCGAACAAAGCGAGTTAGGGGGGCAATTCACTTTCCTCTACGCTCGAATTTCTCGAAACGGTGTGCCTGTGGGGATTGCTCCCGCCTTCGTGATGGACGTGCCGATCGAGCAGGCGACCCCGGAGACGCTTCTCCAACCGCTCCGGATCATGGCGCGCGTTCTTCCATCGATCCTCTATCAAAGAACTCTTTTCCTAGGCTGCCCCTGTTCCACCGAGGGCAACGTCGGGGTTCTTCCGGGCGCCGGCCGCCGCGCGATTCTGCTCGCTTTGCAAGATGCGCTCGAAAAAAAGGCGCGAGAACTCAACGCGGAATTGATCGTTTGGAAGGACATGCCGGAAAGCATTTCGTTCGATCTCGATTGGGTCGCGAAGCGCCGCAGGCTATTTCGCGTTGTCAGCTTGCCGGCTACGCTTGTGAAGCTCTCCTCTCAAAGAAAAAGCGACTATTTTGGACAGCTCAAGGCCTCCCGCCGCTATGCTCTCAAAAAGAAGCTTAAGCTCAGTGCTGCTGAGATCGGCATCTCTGCGCAGATCCTGCAAAATCCAACGCCGGACGACTTAGACGACATATTCCGGCTTTTCCGGCAAACATACCTCAAATCGAAGACGAAATTCGAGGAGCTGAACCGGACCTGGTTCTCAAAAATCGGCGGACTTTCAACGACCTACTTCGTTGTTCTAAGGGAGAAACAAACCGGCGCGATGATTGCCTGCATGACCTGTTTCGAATGTGGCTCCCAGCTTATCAACAAGCATGTCGGCTTCGATTATGAAAAGCCCAAGTCCTGGATGCTGTATTTCCGGCTTTGGGACGCCGCCGTCGATTTGGCCTTAGCGAAGGGTTTTAGGTCGATCCATAGCGGGCAGACCACGTATCAAGCGAAAATCGAAATAGGCCATGATCTTATCCCTCTGGTCAATTACGTCCAGCACCGCAATGTTCTACTCCATTCAATTTATAGAAGGATTGTCCGGACATTTGACTGGGCCAAGCTCGATGCTGACTTGGCCTTATTCTTGAAGGCTTACCCAAGCGCAGCAGCAACGGCATCGTCTGTGCTTGAACGCCACCCCGTCGCCACCGGTTTCTCCTCGCCGGTTCACATCGTTCAAACTTTTGCGCCGGTTCGCTCTTGGCGAAGACGCCCGGATGGGGAAGCTCCGTCCACGCAATCAGCTTCGCAATCCCGGCCAGCCCGGCCGATTCCGCAAGCGGCTGGGCAACCGCCAGGTGATGCGGAGCCTCGCTCCCCAACTCTGTCTATTACCAGCCGACGGTGAATCGATAGGCGGCACCCAAGCCGAATTGGTATTGATCCACCGAGCCTCTTAGTTTGACGATGGGGCTTTCCGCTGCATCGTCCAGCAGGCGATCCCATTCCGCAAAGGCGCGGAGCGAGAGCTGCTCGTTGAGATTGTACCTGACTGTGGCGTCGATCCCAGCCGAATTAAGGCCGCCGGAGGCGTTATAGGCTGGCAGCCCTGACGGCCCGGCATCTGCGCGGGAAACTGAGAAGAATGCCGACTGATATTGCGTATCGGCCAGATAAAGTCTCGGTCCCGCCGTAAGCAGCCAGGCCGGATCGGGCGAAACAACGTAGTCCGCCATCAGATTGGCGGCGAGCCCGTCCGCTCCAGAGATGCCTTGGAGAAGTTCGATGCGCGTCCTCAGGAAAGGTAGGGGATAGTATTCGGCAAACGCGCCTGCTTCCCATGTGTAGTTTATGTCAGGCAAGCCACGAAGGGCGCTGTCGCTCTCGTGACTACGGTTCCAAATGTAATCGGCTGCCGCGCCGAACCGGAAATCGCCCGTTGAGTAAAGGGTGAAGCTGAAGGCGTCGGTGGGGAGTGTAAGCCAGGTTCTATCCCCCGCGCGGTAGATGTCTAAGATGGGGTGAAATGCAAACGCGTAAGCATCGGCGCCTTGGAATGAAGGTTCGGAACCTCCATAGCCGCCCAGCGTCACTATCCAGGTGCTTCCAGGTACAAAAGGGGACGCAATGTCAAAATCCGAGCCTCTTGCGCCGCTTATGGACAGACTTAGAAACACGGCAATGCTCGCCGTTGAAATTCTGGATTTAAGCATCGATCCCGAGCTCCGGTTTCCAGCGTTAGGCAATGCCTTAGCAGGCTGCCCGACTCGTGCGGGGAGCGCCCGCTTTTTTGATGGGCTTTTGGCGTCGCGCCGAAGTTTTCCAGAGAATATTTTGGCAAATGAGGCGGGTAAACCTCGCTGCCTTGGGTAAAGCCGGCTGGGTTCGCAAAAGGTTGCTGTGCTCTAATGCGTCCTGGCCAGATTCCAATGCAATGAAAGCATGAAATGAGGTGCGACGTCTTCCAAGCTCAGGCCTTCGTTCGGAGCATTTTGCTTGGCCTGTGCTATTTCGATTGGCTTTCTTTCGATCCAAAGCTGCAGCGCAGCCGGCAGTGACGATCATTCATACCTGGCGCCGGCGCGATACAGGTAATCCGCGGGCAGGCCCATGCGCAGGCAAGACTGCACCGCGGGGCTCGAGTCGAGCGCGATCCGATCCGCCGCCGCGCCTGCGCGCTTGACCATCGCCTCCTGCCAGCGGCGCAAGCAAAAGCCATCCGGCAATGCGAGGATTTCCCGCACCCAAGCCGGCGTCAGGCTCACCGCGGCCGCCACGAAAAGCGGCTGCGCCAGCCGGAGCGGCATCGGCAGTATGGGCGCCTTGCGCACAACGCTCAGGAATTCGAACAGGATCGGCGATGGCTCCAGCTTGCCGCGCATGCTCTGGAAAACGGCGGCAACCTCGCCCTCGGAGGCGGGCGCGCCCACAGCACCGTAAAGTGCCGCGCTTGGCTGCCCCTCGCCGTAATAGCGATTGCGGTCCGCTGGCCTCAAGGGCGCAACGTAGGCGTGGTATGCCTCGGCAAATCCAAAAGCCGCGGTTGCATGCACCCAGCTCAAGAGCTCCGGATCGTTCGCGTAATAGGGCAAGCCCGCGGGCGTTTGTCCGCGCACGCGCTCATGCAGCCGCCGCACCTGTGCAATCATCGCCTCCGCGGCGCTCTTGGGGCCGTAGACCGTGATCATGGCGGCAAGGCCGGTGCGCCTGATGCGCCGCGCCGGATCGCTGAGGAATCCGCTATGCTCCCACACCCCGGTACGCACGCGCGGCTCCGCCAGCTCTAAAATCACGGCCGCAACGCCGCCAATGAACAGCGATACGGGGTTTTTGAAGATGCGCCAGGAAACCGAGGCCGGGTCCGCCAAGGCGGCCTCGCCAACGGGCCGGCCGAAATCGATTGCCTGCCCATCCTCCGGCAGCAGCAGCGCGCTCGACGCCCTATCGAGCCAGTTCACGGCGGCCCGCCGAAGCGGGAAGGTGTTGCGGGCTGCACTCAGATGCATTTGGGGCCTCCAAGCCTACTTAAGAAACTTAATCCATGACAAAGCCTGTGAGTCAATCTTATACAAGCGCTCCGTAAGCCCTTGTGGATTGCAAGCCAATGTGCAATCTCAGGGGCCAGGCCGGGTGAAAACACCCGCGGCAGCGGTCATGCGCTGCGTGAAGCAAGATCGCCGCCAAGCGGCTAACGAGAAATCCGGTTTTAAGATGCAAGTCACAGAAACTGTTTCAGACGGGCTGAAACGTGAATTGAAGGTAGTTATCCCAGCCGGGGAGCTGAAGACCCGCGCCGAGACGAAACTGGCCGATCTTCAATCCAAGGTGCGGTTGAACGGCTTCAGGCCGGGCAAGGTCCCGCTCGCGCATGTGCGCCAGCTTTACGGCCGCTCGGTCATGGCCGAGGTCGTCGAGCAGGCGGTGAGCGAAACGAGCGCCCAAGCCGTAGCCGATCGCAAGGAGCGCCCCGCCCTGCGGCCCGATATCCAGCTTCCCGAGGATAAGGAGACGGTTGAGCGCATCATCGAGGGCGCCTCCGACCTCGAATACACTATGTCGTTCGAGATCCTGCCCAAGGTCGAACTCGCCGACTTGAAGTCGATCTCGCTTGAGAAAGAGGTCGCCGAGCCATCCGGGGAAGATATCGAAAAGCAGATCGGGCTGCTCCGGCAGGGCAACCAGGCCTATGAGACGAAGGATGGCCCCGCCGCGGACGGAGACCGGCTGGTCATCGATTTCAAGGGCAGCATCGGCGGCGAGGTTTTCGAAGGCGGGACCGGCGAGGACGCCTATGTGGTCATCGGCTCGAACCGGTTCATACCGGGCTTCGAGGAGCAGCTGATCGGCATGTCCGCTGGCGAAGAGCGCACCCTGACGGTGACCTTCCCTGAGGACTATCAGGCCAAGCCCCTGGCGGGCAAGGAAGCCGAATTCGAAATCAAGGTGAAGGAGGTCGCAAGCCCCTCCGGAGCGCCCGATGACGAGGAGTTCGCCAAATCGCTCGGCCTTGAGTCCTTCGCCAAGCTGCACGAAGCGGTCAAAGGCCAGCTTCAAAGGGAACTCGACAACGCCACCAAAACCAGGCTCAAGAAGCTGCTTCTCGACGCGCTCGACGAGCGCCACACATTCGAGCTTCCCGCCTCCTTGACGGAAGCCGAGTTCCAGGGCGTGTGGCGCAACGTTACCCGGCAGCTCGAACAATCGAAGAGCAGCTTCGAGGCCGAGGGCACAACCGAAGAAAAATCCCGCGAGGAATACCGCAAGATCGCCGAGCGCCGCGTGCGGCTGGGCCTGATACTTTCGGAGATCGGCGTCGAGAACCAAATCGGCATTTCCGACGACGAGCTGCGCCGCGCCATGTTGGACCGCGCCCGCCAGTTCCCCGGCCAGGAGCGGCAGGTAATCGAATTCTACCGGAAAAATCCCGGCGCGATGAACGAGCTCCGGGCGCCTGTCTATGAGGAAAAGGTGATCGCCTTCGCGCTAGAGCTGGTCAAGCTCAGCGATAAGAAAGTGACCCCGGCGGAGCTGATGGAAGCCGCCGCCGGTCACGAGCGCGAGCAAGCGCTGTTCGCCGGAGACGATGAGGACGCGCACGATCATGACCACGGTCATGATCACGATCACGTACATGACCCGGATTGCGGCCACGATCACTAATGCGGGCGCCAGAGTTTCGGGGCCCCGCCAACAATGGCCGGCATCGCGCCGGCCAATAGCCCAAGTCACCATTCTCCCGAGTTGGGTCGCTTGCGGACTCGGGAGACGATTTCAGGACACAACCGCTTTACCCTCAGCTGCGGAATTTTCGAGTCAGAGCCTTGCTATGTAAAATCGTGGCGGTAGAGGATAGCTCGGTATTCGCCCTTTGCATGCCACGGCCAACGTAGAAGCCTAACGCAGCGATGAGCTGTGGCTACGCCATCTACGTGAGTCAGCGCGCGGATGGCAGTTGGTCTCATACCGAGGTTGCGCGATTGCCCTGAGTTCCTGCTTCCTATAACCTGCATTGGTCCCAATCGGTTTGCCGTCTGGAGTTATGGCAGAGTGATCGTGTGTTCAAATATGGAAATTCTTGGCCTGGCAGCATGCCTGAAGTAGGCAGGCTCCAATAACAGGCTGCACGCGGTTGCTGTAGACTTCCGACATAAGAGCATGCATGTGCTTATTATTTGAGGAGGCAGGAACTTGAAGCATCAGGTCGATGAGATCTTCCAACTGGCTGGCTGGTTGCCTATCACGGATCACGCAGCCGAAGTAGCCGTTCAGGAAGTCGAGGATCGCATTGGTACGCGGCTGCCAAGTTTATTTCGTCAATTCCTATTGTACGCAAACGGAGCCGATCTCCTCCGCCAGCAATCTAACTGTGACGAACCGATCAAGTGTTCGAAGCTTGGCTCCCCGCCATATAAACATAGTTGGGGAACCTACGATCCGCTAAAGGATAAGCTGCTCCCCTTCATGATTGAGAACCAGGGCGTCTGCACATGGGCGATAAAGTTTGAAGGCGCCGATAATCCTCGCGTGTTTGTGGAGGTAGACTCAGGCTGTCCCCCCAAATGGGAACTAACGGGCGAAACGTTCACGGAGTGGCTGACTTGCCAGGTTGAAGACAAGTTGCTCCTGGAGTCAGCCTCGCTCGCGGCCCAAGCTCCAGGGTTGAGAGGGAAGGATCTACGCTGGCTTCGACAGAATTTCTCCGAAGGACGCAAAACGTTTTCTTGGCCTGGCGAGACAAATTATCGCTTCTCGAACGCGCGCTCCCGGCTGCTCCTTTGGAGCAACGATGAACAATGCGATTTTTGGATCAGCTTGGCTGAAGGCGTCCGTATTGACGACGTGCTTGATGAACTGTGGAATATTGCAGGGTTGATCGATGCTCTTTACGGCCTTCGTGAAGATTATGACGAAGCACTCAAGAAATGGAAACAAAGCAGATCTATCCTGTAATTGAGCCGGATGATGAGCTATATCGTCGTGTCTAGCGTTCACGGCTATGGAGAACAGAAGCAGCGATAAGATCGGGAAATGGCCCAATGTGCAGTTAGCGGTCACATATTGGTGGGATTGACAATGAAACCTCTAATCCTCGCCGTCCATGACCTCTCCCCCGAACAACCGGTTTTATTCGGTCAGGGCTGAGGTCGTAGCGTCGTCCGAACCGGTGCAGGCAGTACCGAATTTGGCGGACGTTTTCATTTCGGCAAGACCGTCGGCTTCGGACGCAATTCCTGCGAATGGGATGGTCCGCACTCGGCCTAATACCAACGGCCCTAAGTCTCGACCTGTGCCCACTCCCGGGTAGCGATTGAGCGGATGATTTCTGGGGTACGCATCAAGCCGTTCCATGCGTCACAACACGCATCGACGATAGCTTCGTAAGTTTC
>JBKQNN010000296.1:0-6404 GCA_052145975.1 Rhodomicrobium sp.
CTTACGAAGCTATCGTCGATGCGTGTTGTGACGCATGGAACGGCTTGATGCGTACCCCAGAAATCATCCGCTCAATCGCTACCCGGGAGTGGGCACAGGTCGAGACTTAGGGCCGTTGGTATAAGGCGCTTCCGGCAGGCGATATACAGGCAAATCGTGAAAATAGATATTTGTCATGCTATGTTTGCGCTCCGTTAGATTACATGTGCAAACCCAGCGGATGATAGCAACCCTGGATTAACAATTTGCTCAATAACCGATCGCGAGCCGGCGAGCATGGGCGAAATCCTTCCCGGCGAATTCAAGCAGCCGATGGGGCTCATGCGGGCGGCGCTTGCAGCCGCCATGGGAGTGCAGCGCAAGCATTTGAACGAGCCTTGCAACAGCCGCCGCAGCGTAACGGCCGCAACGGCGCCCGGAGTTCTGGCTCAACGTGCTGCGGCGCAGCGATCCTTGGGAAGCGATGAACAGCCCGAAGGAGCGCGAGCGGATCGCGCGAGCCAAGCCGGTGGCTGACGCGACGACCGCGATTGGCGACTAAATGCGATGGCAACCCCAGGCCGGGGAAGCGCTGATTGACGACGCCCATCAGCCTCGCGCAACCACATCGGGGTGCGCTTACAATGAATGGGAGCTTTTGCGTCCACCAGGCCGGTGTGCTTCTCGATCTTGTCGAGACGCCCTTCGACCTTATCGATGGATACCTGCATCTGACCAAGCCGCAGCTCGATCAGCGTAGCGCGCAAAGCAACATCAGATAACCTGGACGCTGTGCGCCAAGCGCGCGCCATGCCGTTGGACGGAAAGCCGCGCCTGCCTCAAACGAGCCCGGTATCATAATGTGAAAACTGCGCATCCGCTGTCAGCAAGGTCATGTTTTCCAGCATAGCCTGCGCGATGAGAAGCCGGTCGAAGGGAGCGGTACGGTGCAGCGGCAAACCGCCGGCGGTTTCGGCATGAACGGGGGCGATGCCAAGGGGGCGGAACCCCGACCATTATAGACGCCGGCCGACGTTACGATCCAGGTTCGCTTGCCCGCGCCCGAAGCGCCTGCGCGCGGATTTCGCTTAAGCTCTGCCGCGGTGTGATCGCCTCCGGATCAAGCCGCAGCTCAAGGACGGCGGGCAGGCCCGAGCTTCGCGCAGCCTCGAAGGCACCCGCGAATTCCTCCGTCTTTTCGACATGCGCGCCGAAGCCGCCAAACGCGCGGGCGTAAGCCGCAAAATCGGGGTTGTGCAGGTCCGATCCATAGACGCGGCCCGGAAACTGCCGCTCCTGGTGCATGCGGATGGTGCCGTACATGCCGTTGTTGACCACGATGAAGATGGCCGGCGCGGGGTATTGCACAGCGGTTGCGAATTCCTGGCCGGTCATCAGAAAGCAGCCATCGCCCGCAAACGAGACCACGGTGCGGCCGGGGTGCAGGAGTTTCGCGGCGACGGCGGCCGGGACGCCATAGCCCATCGATCCCGACACGGGTGCTAACTGCGTGCCGAACTGCCGGTAACGGAAAAAGCGATGCACCCAGACCGAAAAGTTGCCCGCGCCATTCACCAGGATGGCGTCATCGGGCAGCGCATTCCGCAGCCATATCACAATCTCCGCCAACTGCAGTGCGCCCGGCGTAGCGAGCGGCACTTGCCATTCCTCATAGGCCTTGCGTGCGTCTTGAGCCGATGCACTCCAGGCTGAGCCATCTACCCCCGCAGCTTGCGCCAGCGCCGCCGCGAAGCCCCGTGGCCCGGCTACAATAGGAAGGTCCGCCTGATAATTTCTGCCTAGCTCGCCCGGATCGGCGTGCACATGGATGAGCTTCTGCTTGGGGCTAGGAATATCGATGAGCGTGTACCCGCTCGTGGTCACTTCGCTAAGGCGCGCCCCCAGAACCAGCAGAAGATCCGCATCCCGCAGCTTCTTCGCAAGCTTTGGATTGATGCCGAGGCCAACGTCGCCAACGTAACAGGGATGCTCGTTGCCGAAATAGTCCTGGCGGCGGAACGAGGCCGCAACCGGCAGCCCGCAGGCCCCCGCAAAGGCTTGAACCTGCGCCGCGGCCTCTGCGTCCCATCCGCCGCCGCCAACGATGGCCAGCGGCCTTTTCGCGGCCGCCAGTAGCTCGCCAAACCGGTCCATATCCCTGCGCGAAGGGTGCGCCTCGATGCGCTTATAGGCTTGCGGGTCCACTACGCCGGCTTCCTCTCCAAGCATATCCTCCGGCAGAGACAAGACCACGGGGCCCGGCCGGCCCGAAACCGCTACATGAAACGCGCGGCTCACATATTCAGGGATGCGCGCGGCGTCGTCGATCTGTGCGGCCCACTTGGCCAGCGGCGCAAACATCTGCCGGAAATCGACTTCCTGAAACGCCTCGCGGTCCAGAAAGCCGCGCTTCGCCTGGCCGATGAACAAGATCATGGGGGTGGAATCCTGGCGCGCCACATGCACGCCGGCGCTCGCGTTCGTGGCGCCGGGGCCGCGCGTGACCATGCAAATGCCCGGCTCGCCCGTGAGCTTGCCATATGCCTCGGCCATCATCGCCGCGCCGCCCTCCTGGCGGCAAGCGATGAACGGCATGGTCCCGCGCATATCGTACAGCGCGTCGATGACCGGAAGGTAGCTCTCGCCCGGAACGCCGAAGATCAGCCGCGCACCGTGCAGACGAAGCTGATCGGCGAGAATTTTTCCCCCGGTTCTTTTGGGCGCGTTGGCCATGCGTCCTCCTGCTTTGGGCTATGAATGTAGAGTGTGGCCTAAGCAGAGTTTCCCAAAAGTGGCCACCGGTTTTGGGACGAAAACTCTGCGAAAACAAAGAACTCTAAGCGTCAACACTTGCGCAGGAAGTGAAGAGCAGTGTCGCCATAGGTTCGCTTATCGAGTAAAGCGAAGGCGGCGGGGATAGCGGGCTCCACATCGGCGCGCTCCTCCAGCACGCAGACGGCGCCCGCGGAAAGCCAGCCCCCGTCCGCCGCCGCCTGAAGTGCCTGCTCGCCAAGCCCTTTGCCATAGGGCGGGTCGGCGAAGAGAAGCTGAAACGGCTGCATCGTAGCGGCGGTTCCGAGCTTGGTTGCGTCGCGCCGCCAGACCTTGCTGGCACCGGTCAGCCCAAGCGCTTCGATGTTCTCGCGGATCAGCCCTCGCGCGTCCGCGTTGTCTTCTACGAACAGGCAATAGGCGGCTCCGCGCGACAGCGCCTCAAGGCCCAAAGCGCCAGTGCCCGCGAACAGGTCGAGCACGCGCGCGCCCTCGATCCCGGCCCCCTCGATACCGTGGATCAGGATGTTGAAAATCGACTCGCGCACCTTGTCCGAGGTCGGGCGCGTGAGTGCCCCGGAAGGCGCGGCAAGCGCGCGTCCGCGGAACCGGCCGCCCACGATCCTCACGGCGTCTCCTTGTCCGGCTTAGGCCCGCGTCCCGGTTTGCGCGGCCCGCCGCCTGGCCCTTTATGCGGACCCTTCCCGGCGCTCCGGAACGGCTTCCCCTCGCCCCGTTTTCCCGGCGGCCTTTTGCCTCCGCTCCCCCCGAACGCCCGCGCGCCGGGTTTGCGGTCCCCCGATGAGCCACGAGGCCCTTCGGAGTCACGCTTGAACTGAGGGCGCGGACGTTCCCCTGCGCGCTCGCCTGGCTTACGGTCTTCGGCCCCGCCACGAGGGCCCTCCGCGTCGCGCCGGAACTGAGGACGCGGCCGTTCGCCAGCCCGCTCGCGAGGTTTGCGGTCTTCGGACCCGCTGCGAGCGCCTTCCGAGTCGCGCCGGAACGAAGGACGCGGCCGTTCGCCTGCCCGCTCCCGAGGCTTGCGGTCTTCGGAACCGCCGCGAGGGCCTTCCGAGTCGCGCCGGAACGAGGGGCGCGGCCGTTCGCCCGTCCGCTCCCGAGGCTTGCGGTCTTCGGAACCGCTACGAGGGCCTTCCGCATCGCGCCGGAACTGAGGACGCGGCCGTTCGTCTGTCCGCTCGCGGGGCTTGCGGTCTTCAGAACCGCTGCGAGGACCTTCCGCATCGCGCCGGAATTGAGGACGTGGCCGCTCCCCTGTTCGCTCGCGCGGTTTGCGGTCTTCGGAACCGCCGCGCGGGCCTTCCGAATCGCGCCGGAACGAAGGGCGCGGACGTTCGCCTGCCCGCTCGCGAGGCTTGCGGTCTTCGGAACCGCTGCGAGGACCCTCTGCGTCGCGCCGGAACGAAAGGCGCGGACGTTCCCCTGTCCGCTCGCGGGCCTTGCGGTCTTCAGAACCGCTGCGAGGACCTTCCGCATCGCGCCGGAACGAAGGGCGGGGCCGTTCGTCTGTCCGCTCGCGCGGCTTGCGGTCTTCGGAACCGCCACGAGGGCCTTCCGCGTCGCGCCGGAACTGAGGACGCGGACGGTCGTCTGTCCGCTCGCGCGGTTTGCGGTCTTCGAAACCGCTGCGAGGACCCTCTGCGTCGCGCCGGAACGAAGGGCGCGGACGGTCGTCTGTCCGCTCGCGAGGTTTGCGGTCTCCGAACCCGGCGCGAGAGCCTTCCGCGTCACGCCGGAACTGAGGGCGCGGACGTTCGCTTGTACGCGCACGAGGCTTGCGATCTTCGGACCCGCCGCGAGGGCCTTCCGAATCGCGCCGGAAGGAGGGACGCGGCCGTTCCCCGGATCGCGCTGGGCGAAAAGTCCGTTCAGCGTGGGCGTCTTCGGTTGTGGCGTCCAGGCGCGGGGCGAAGGGCAAGCGGGCGCCGCCGCCGCGATCCGGTTCTTGCCGCTCTGCGCCGGAGGGCGAATCGCCCCGCTCCTTGCGATCGAAACGCGGACGGGCGCTTGCCTCCCCTTCGGGTCTCTTGCGGAAAGGAGCGCGCTCGGGCCTGTCACGGCCGCGCTCCGCCGCGCCGTGCGCCCTGCCCTCAAACGCCGGGCGATCCGCCGAAGAAGCGGCGCCGCGCCGGTCTGACCCCTCGCGTCTTGGCGGACGCTCGCCGCCCGCGCGCCCGGGCCGCTCGTCCCGGCCTTCGCGATTGGGCCTTCCGGCGCGGTCCTCGTTCTTACCGAAGCGATCCTCCCTCGGTCTCTTTTCGGCAACGTACTCGACCTTTGGAGCCTCGGAGCCGTCCATCGGCAAGACGCGGCGCCGCTTCAGCGGGCGCTCCTCCGGCTCGAAACGGGGCCGCTCAGCCGCCGCCGGTTTCCGCCGCAAATAGGTGGGCTTGGCCCGCCCGGGCGCGAGCCGCCTTTCCTCGCGCATGGGCTCCCGTCTGACGCCGAGCTGGCGCGTAAGCCGCGGCCCCAGCTGGTCCTTCAGAATGGCGGTCTTGACCTCCTCGACTTGGCCAGGCTCCAATTCGCCGAGCATGAACGGCCCGAAGGAGATGCGGATCAGCCGGTTCACGGTCAGACCGAGATGCTCCAGGATCTGGCGCACCTCGCGGTTCTTCCCCTCGCGGATGGACACCGAGATCCAGACATTGTCGCCCTGTTCGCGTTCGAGCGACGCCTCGATAGGCCCATAATTCATTCGATTGATGGTAAGCCCGTCCGCGAGTTCTTGCAGTTGCGCATCGCTAACCTGGCCGTAAGCGCGCACGCGGTAGCGGCGCGTCCAGCCCGTGGCGGGAAGCTCCAGGTGGCGGGCAAGATCGCCATCGTTGGTGAGTAGAAGCAAGCCTTCGGTATTGAAATCGAGCCGCCCGACCGAAATTAAGCGCGGCAAGCCCTCTGGCAAGGCTTCGAATACGGTGGGCCTGCCTTCCGGGTCTTTGTGGGTCGTAACCCGGCCCTTAGGTTTATGGTAGCGCCAAAGCCGGGGCGGCTCGCGCGCGGCAAGCGGCTCGCCGTCGACGAGCACCTTGTCAGAATGCAGAATATCGAGTGCCGCGCTATCGATGAGCGCGCCGTTCACAGACACATGGCCGTGCTCGATCAGAGCCTCGGCCTCGCGCCTGGAGCATAGACCTGAGCGCGCGATCACCTTCGCGATGCGCTCGCCGCCAGCCTTCGTGTCATGCAGATCTTCGTTCGGTGTACCCATAACCCCGGCCAGTAAAAGATGTTAGCGGCGTGCGGCCGGCGCAGGCTCAAAGAAAGCGGCGGTCCGGCCTTTATCGTAGAGATAGACGTCGCCACAGGCCAATTGAAGCCATGGCTCTTTCGCCTCTGGCATTACGATATAGACCAGAATCGCAAGGGCGCAGAGGATTATCGCTTGAGCCCCGCCGTTTGCGCGTGCGAAAACATCGCCGAAGCGGTTGAAACGCCTGACGTCCGCGCCGCGGCGTCGTCCCCGCGAAAGCACGGACCCACTCTAACCCCCTGTTCCTACGGCAGAATCGAGTAGGAGGGTTCCTCGCGGTTCCCTCCTCTCACACCACCGGACGTACTCATCGTATCCGGCGGTTTCCGGCAGCGTTCAACGCCGCATGCCGATTGACTAGGCTGACCAGTCCCAGAGT
>JBKQNN010000297.1:0-2516 GCA_052145975.1 Rhodomicrobium sp.
ATGAGCATGGACCGGACAGCCTTGGCGACCGGCGGCAGGACAATGGTATGGCGCCAACGCGCGGCGCTTAGGGAACCAGCACAGCCGCGCCGGTGAGTTTGCCCTGGCGGAGGGCCGCGAGCGCTTCGTTGGCATCGGCCAGGCCGAAGAGCTGCACCGTGGTCTTCACCGGGACTTTCGGGGCCAGGGCGAGGAATTCCAGCGCATCGCGCCGGGTGAGATTGGCGACCGAGCGCAGCGTGCGCTCGCCCCACAGGATGTTGTACTGGAAGCTCGGGATGTTCGACATGTGGATGCCGCCGCAAACCACGATGCCGCCTTTCCGGACGGCCTGCAGCGCTGCCGGCACAAGCTCCCCAACGGGCGCGAAGATGATGGCCGCGTCGAGCAGTGGGCTGGGCTTCTCATCGGAGCCGCCCGCCCACACGCAGCCAACCGACCGTGCGAAGGCTTGCGCCGCTGCGTCGCCGGGCCGCGTGAATGCATAAACGTTGCGGGCGTCGTGCGTCGCCACCTGGGCTGCGATATGCGCGGCCGCGCCGAACCCGAAGATGCCGAGCGCCCTGCCGCGGCCCGACATTTTCAGCGCACGGTAGCCGATCAGGCCCGCGCACATCAGAGGGGCGGCGGCGGCGTCGCTATATCCATCCGGTATCGGGAAGCAGTAGCGGGCGTCCGCGACCGTATATTCGGCGAAACCGCCGTCGATCTGATAGCCGGTGAATTTCGCGAAATCGCAGAGGTTCTCCTCGCCGCGCTTGCAAAACTCGCATTCCCCGCAGGTGAAGCCGAGCCAGCCAACGCCAACGCGCTGCCCTTCCTGGAAGCCTTCCACTCCGCCGCCGATCTTAGCCACTTCGCCAACGATCTCGTGGCCCGGAACGATTTGATCGCAGCAGGGCCGCAGGTCGCCATCGGCAACGTGGAGATCAGTGCGGCAGACGGCGCACGCCTTTACCTTCAGGAGAAGCTGCCCCGCCTCGGGGTACGGAATCTCCCGCTCCTCAAGCTCAAGCGGCTGGCCAGGCGCTTTCAATACCATCGCTCTCACAAGCGCACTCCCATTGAATCGTTTAAGGACACATGGTAGCACTGCACGCCTGTCGCAACCAAAAAGAAGTGTTGCAACAAAGGCATAGGACGGCGCTCCTCATGCCGGTAAGGTCTCATTTGTTAATTTGTTAGCAGAATTTTTAGCTTGTTTGCGCATTTTTGTTCGAGGCTCCTGCCGCCACCCAGCGAGCCAAGTCTCAACAACAACGCCGTGGCAGCGAGTGATCGAAATGGGTAACAACATTAAGCGGCACACGCTTTGTCTCCTAATTGCGGCGGGAGGATGTGTTGCCGGCGCCTATAGCGCATATGCCGCGTTTACAAATGGAAAATTGTTGTCCGACGGCTCGGCGGGTTTGATGTTTGGTCTCGCCTTTGCCGCGGTTGTGATTGTCAGCTGGCTCATGCTTCCATGGGCCGACAAGCGGGCGGAGGAGGGCTCCCACCGGGATGCCTGGCTCTGGCGCGTGAGCTGGCTCCTGGCGCTTGTTTTCGTTCTTGTGAATTCAATCGCTTATGCTGTGCATTACCGGACCGAAATGACAGAAAACAGGGGCTTGAAGATCGACGCTTACGAACGCGCCCGGCAGATGGAAACGCTTGCCACGGCCGAGATGAACGGGCTTCGGACGAACCCGCGCTGGGAAGCCACCAGCGGCTGCTCCAACGTAACCGCCGGGAAATCCAAGTTGTTCTGCGAGCGCGTGCATGAAGCTCAGGCCCGGATCGAAGCCGCGGAGACGCTCCTCAGCCAAGGCAGGCCGGCGGCGAAAGACGCTGGAGCCGAGACCCTGGCTTGGGTGCTTAACGCAGACGAGGCGAAAGTCCGGCGCAGCCTTCCGATCTTCTGGTCGCTGATCCTGGAACTGATCGCATCGCTTTGCATGAGAGAGGCTTTTGCCACGCTGCGCACGCCGCAGACCACGAAAGCAAGCCCTCGTCCAGCGATATCGGGGGGAAGACTTGGGCTTCCCGTCGCAGACCGGGAGGTGGCCGCAAGGGGCGTTCCGGCCTTCGGGCTACTAGCGCCCGTCAATTCGATGAGAGACCAAACACCGCGCGGGGCATTGAACGACAACATGCCCCACGCCGCCTATGCTTGAATATCCGGCGGGCCAGCCTGTTCGCGCCGCGGCCCGCCGCTTTCCTGCCCAAACGCTGTAACTCAGTTTTTTCATGTCCGGTGCGTTCGCCACTTATTCGATGGCAAATTTCAGCTGACCGTCTCCTATTAGAACGAAGAAATGCCTTGTGAGAGTCTTTTGCTTTCCAGGCACTAATGAAGCCCGGCGGGCAACATCCCTGAACCTTACAAGAGCCGTACCTAACCTCTCCCCGCCTTTTATTGCGGCGAAGAAGGCTTCATAAACGCCCTTTTCCTTCTTCGGATCGCCGGTTATGCCAAAGCTATTGAACTTGGCGAACGAAGAAACGACCGCGTCAGCTCCACGGGCGTGCATAAC
>JBKQNN010000298.1:0-5594 GCA_052145975.1 Rhodomicrobium sp.
CCGCCTTTTGCCTGCAGAAATCGGCCGCGCCCGCGTTCTGCGCGCCGAAATCCTCCTGCCGCACGCAATGGAACAGGCCGGTGCGCATCAGCCGCTCGTGGACGGCCTTGCGGTAGTCCGCCAGGTCCACGGCGGTCGAGCTTAGGAAAACGTCGATGACCCTGCGGCCCATGTGCCCCTCGTTCGCGGCTCCGCCCGCGATGAAGGTAACAAATTTATGCGCGCACAGATAGTAAATTGCGGCGTCAGGAAGTCCCCCCTCACTCTGTCTCTCTCCCCAAGGGGAGAAAGGACCCCTGAATATCCGCTGCGGGTAATTCAGGCGTTCCTTCTCCCCGTCCGCAACCGCTTGCGGATGCGGCAGCAAATGATGCCAGCTCGCCAAGGCGAGCTGGCGCGGAGAAGGACAGGATGAGGGGGTCTTTGCTGAAGCTATGTAAAGCAATCAACCGGATCCGGCGTCACTTGAGAACGCGCCCATCGGGAGCGATCACGGTCACGGAATATGGGATTCCGCTTTGAACGCTTTGCGAGACCGTACAGAAATCCTCAAACTGCGCCAAGGCGCGATCTAAATGGCTCAGCGTCTCCGGCGCGGCGCCCAGCGCGATGGAAACGCGGATGCTCGTTACGCGCAGGCGGTTTTTCTCGTTCCGGCCGATTTCGCAGACGGCTGTCGCCGCGATTTTTCCTGGGTCCTCCTTGAATTTGCGAACCGCGAAGAGGAGGCTTGCGGAAAGGCAATTGGCGACAGCGGCCGCGAGAAGGTGCGATGGCGAAGGCCCGGCGCCCTCGCCAACCGGCGCCGGCTCATCCGCGACGAGCGCTGCGATGTCCGGCCCAAAATCGACGGAGAAGCGGAAATTCTCCTCGCGGGTAACGGTGACACGAACCTCTTCGCTCATCGGTGCACTCCAAGGGATGGCGTTGGCCGGTCTCGCATTCGAACTTGCCGCCGGCTGTGCTAGTGGCGATTGCAGTCGCGCATCTCGTGGGCTCGGATTTCGTTCTCGCGCTCGGAGGCAGCCCGGTCCACGGACATGCACCAGCCCATATGCGCTTCCCAGTTGGTGGTGTAGCGCGGGCCGCCATAGCCGCAATGCCAGCGGATATTGTCTCTCGCCGCAGCCATCGCCGCGCCGGAATAACCGCGGCAGTAATCCTCTTTGTCCGCGGCAAGGGCGGCCGAAGCCCCCGCGATCGCCGCGCCAGCCGTCAACAGTACCGTTAGATACTTAAACATGGCTCTCCCTCTCCTTTCAGGCTCTAGGGACGAGCCGGTTCGCCCAACTCGCCCCTCAATCGTTTGCGATCCACCCTATAGTCGATGCAAGCCGCGCTAAGGTTCACAATGGTCCCTGTGGACGCACTCGCGGTATTCATGTTCGTGCTCGTGGTGACGCTCGCGGCACTCGCGGCGGACGCGCTCGCAGCGCTCACGCTCGTGCTCTTCGACCCGCACGATATTGCTTGGCGCTTTTGAAACAAGCGCGGGCGCCTGGACGGCGGATGCCGGCGCGGCTGCCAGCCCAAAGGCCGTCCCCGCGAGCGCGAAACCTAAGCACAGCGATGCAATCGTTTTCATATGATGCCTCCTTAAGGGTGCTTCCTCGATTGCTTCAAACTGTGGAGCGATTGAGTAAAATCTGTGGCGGAAAAGGGGCTACTTTGGTCTGTAACCGCGGGCATCTTAAGCTGCGGTAAGCGGTTTTTCTCTCAAGTAAAATTTAAGTGAACGCAATTTGCGCTAGGAGCTGGGTGAGCAGCCTATGCGCTGCGGGCGCGCGGGGGCCTCGTCCGTAGAACAAGGTGGCGTTAAAACTGCCTTCGAGCCAATAGGATCACGCCGCTGGCGGATGCCGGTGGCTCTCATAAACGTCCCGCACCCACTGGAAGAAACGGCGGTCTTTCAGTTCCTCCCGCAGCTTCAGCACGGCAGCCGGAAATCTCGCGGCTGCCTCGCTATCATCCGGCAGGCAGGCGGGTGACAGCAGCGCGCAGGCGGTCAGATCGGCTCGCGAAAAACGGTCTTCTACAAGAAAGCGGCGCCCGTCCAAGGTTTTATCCAACCTTTCCAAGGCAAGGCGAAAGCGCTCTCCGGCTTGGCCAGCCGTATCCGCGCTGATGTTCATGGAACTCCGCATCATTGGGCGCACCAGAGGAAAAACGAGCCCGAACAGCGGCCGCTTATACCGTGCCGCGTCCTGGAGCAGGAAACCCAGCGCGAGCCGCCGCTTGGACAGTGCATGGTAGTAGAACCACCGCCGTACCGTCACGCCGATCTCTTCGTCGAAAAAGCGCTCCCACTCCAGCGCCTCCTGAGCAGCCACAGGATCGCGCGGCGTCAGCGCCCGGTCTGGATATTTCCTATCCAAGTAATCGATAATTGCCCCGGACCCCTGGACAATGTCTTCTCCGTCGCGCAGCACCGGGACGCTCGTCTTGGGTGCGAGCCTTCGGACCGTTATCGCGTGGAACGCCGGCAGGAGGTTTACGGCACGATACGCAACGCCATTATGTTCAAGCGCCCAGCGGGCCTTTTCGCAAAAGTGCGAAAACGGAAACTGGTAAAGCTCGATCATGCCTCCCCCCTCTACCTGCGCGGGATCGAAGCCGCCCCGCCGCCGTCTCAAGCAATGCGCGCGTGCAGCGCTTCGTCCCCGTTCCCGTTGCGCGCCTTGAGCGTCTCGCGGAACGGGCTTTGCGCATAGGTGCCCAGAACGATCAGCTCCGCCGTATGGAACTCCAGCTCCTCAAGCGCGAGCTGCAGCGGCCGGTCGTCCGGATGGCCCTCGACGTCGGCGTAGAACATGGTGGCGTTGAAGCTGCCTTCGAGCTGATAGGATTCGAGCTTGGTCATGTTCACGCCGTTGGTCGCAAACCCGCCCAGCGCCTTGTAGAGCGCGGCCGGCACGTTGCGCACCCGGAAGATGAACGTGGTCAGCACCGGGCCGTTGCCGGCGGGCGGCACCTCGGGCTTCTTCGCGAGCACCAGAAAGCGGGTGGTGTTATGCACCGCGTCTTCGATATCGCTTTTTAAAATCTTGAGGCCGTAAATTTCGGCGGCGAGCTTCGAGGCGATGGCTGCCTTGGCAAGATCGCGCTCCTCCGCCACCATCCGCGCGGCGCCGGCGGTATCGGCCTCGACCACCGGCGTCAGCCCCAGCGCGCGGATCGCGGTGCGGCACTGGCCTAGCGCGTGCGTGTGGCTGTGCGCCGTCTTGATCGTCTCAAGCGTGGCTTCCGGCAAAGCCATGAGCTGGTGGCAAATCCGCTCGAAATGCTCGCCAACGATATGCAGGCCGGAATTGGGTAGCAGGTGATGCACATCGGCGACACGGCCCGCGACCGAATTCTCGACCGGGATCATCCCGTAGCGCGCCGCGCCGCTGCGGACAGCGGCGATGGCGTCCTCGAAGGTTGCGCAGGCCAGCGGCTTGAAGTCCTTGGCGAAATTGATGGAGGCGATGTGGGAGTTGGCTCCCGGCTCGCCCTGATAGGCGATGCTTGCCTTCGGCGGCTTCGATTTTGTCTTTGGGGATGTCATTGGAAAACCTGCTTGGCCCGCGCCGGCGGGATCTCCGCTCACCTTGCAGGCTTTGCGCAGCTTTTCAAGAGGCACATTGTCATTGCCGCCCGCCGCGCGGCCGCACTAAGCAGCGTTTCCGGGCTTCCCAAACGCATAGCCTTCCCAGGCGTTAACGGCCACCAGTAAGGTGAATTTTGACGCATAAGGCCGATTGCTGAAAATCTGAAACTTGCTGAATCTCCTGCTGGATGGCAAGCGGGAGTGGCACACCGGCTGCCGAAACTATTTTCGGTAGACGGCTTTCTGCCCGCAGTCAAATTGCGCCTGACGTGCTGGCGGCGAGCGCATGGAAGATGTCCGGCAGGGGAGCCGCCTCCGGAATGCTGGAAACCTGTCCTTCTCCCACCTCGATAAGAAGCCAATGCCCGGACTGAGACAGCGCAAAATCTGCTGCCGCAAAGCGGGCGGGGATCGATCTGGCCACAGCCCTGATAAGCGCATCGGGTGGCGATTCGGCGTCAATGGCGGAAAACCTCGGCCAGCAGCCCAAAGGTTCGCCATCGAGAATAAAAGCGCGCCATTCCTGTATTTGGCCGTTTGCGGTTGCCAACGGTACATATTCCCGGAAGACTAGGCCGCCCGTGAGGCTATCTCCTTGCAGTTCAAGGAAGCGGGAAATTACCCGCATGGCGTCGTAGTGGTGCGCCACGTCGGGAATGAAGCAGGCTTCGTTCCAATAACCGGCGGCTTGAGATTTCACCCAATCCTTGACGATGGCGGATTTCGAGCCAAGCGCAGAAAGGGCGGCAGCGATGGCTCTAGAATCGCAGATGGCTTCGCGATCGATCCAAGCGGTTCTGGCGCTCCAAGCAGCGGCATAGGGGTATGATTCCGGAGCGTGATGACAAATCGAATATTGCTCCGGGGTGTTGATCAATTTGATGCTGGCAGCGGCCAGCGCATCGTAAAGCAGGCGGTAATCGCCAGCCCGCAGCATCCATCCCCGGTAAACAATGTTCAGCGGCCCTTCCTCACGGATCCTGCGGATAGCCTTGGCGCCGTCATGCTCCCGGTCGAGAGCGTCATGATCGGCAAGGCAAAACCTCAAGCCGCAACTACGCGCAGCTTCCGCCTCCCCGGCAAAAGCCTGGTCCGGCTTGCGGGGATCGAGCGGGTCTGAACAAAAGAGCAGGCGAAAGTTATTCATCTCAAACACAGCTCCCCCTTAGAGTCTAAAGACTGTCATCCACTCGCTCGCCGCAACCCTATAGCGAGGGTCGTGAATGCTTGTCAGATAGCGAACGACAGCTCGCATGTGCGCTGCACCAAAAACGACCGCTATTGAGGCCGGACTGCCCCGATGCTTCTGCCGGTGTTCCTCAAGCACCTTGATCAAATGCCGGTCACGCCAACTCAGAACGACTTCATCCATCGCCTCGAAATCGCTACCTTGCAGGATTTCCTCCCGGGATTTTAGAAGGTTTAGTCCTAAGTAGGCTGCTATGGACTGACGCGTCGCAAAATGCTGGAAGTACAGCCTCGCGATGGGGGCGGTCACGGCGACTGCTGCCCGCACGCCCCGGTCGAGTTTTGACCACTGGCTTGCAAATTCGTTCCCCGATACATCCGCGTGAACAAGGCGGTCTGCCAAGTGATCGAGCTTCATGACCTTCTGCGTCACGAGACCAAGGCGGGGTGATTTGGCGAGGCTTTCGTAGCAAGACGCGAGAAGCGATGATGACCAGGAAGTGAACTTCACACCCTCGTAGAGGATGATGTCGCACTTCCCCAGGCGCCACGTAACGTCATCGTAGAAGGCTTGCTCGCCAACATGGAGCATCGGGAAGAGACCGAAGCTCGGTTCGCCAGGACCGCCTTCCAGCCGGAAAAACGCGCTGCGAACCCCAAGCGAAGAGGTCTCAATGATTTGCACTTGTTATACCAACGGCCCTAAGTCTCGACCTGTGCCCACTCCCGGGTAGCGATTGAGCGGATGATTTCTGGGGTACGCATCAAGCCGTTCCATGCGTCACAACACGCATCGACGATAGCTTCGTAAGTTTCC
>JBKQNN010000299.1:0-10472 GCA_052145975.1 Rhodomicrobium sp.
AGATCGTCGAGACCGGCAACGAAAGCTGGCGGTTCAAGAACCGCGGCTGAGGTCCAAGGCGCTCCCTCCACCGCCTCATCATGGCACCAGGCCCAGCAGCAAGGCCGGAAGGGGGAAGCGGCCCATCCCCCCAACACATAGCGCTCAGGCAAGAGCTGCCATGGGCAAACGCATTCAGGAGGGAAACCGCCGGTCCGCCGCGGCTCCCCAAGCATCCGCATGCCCGGTTCCGTTACTGCGTAACAAATAAGGAGGATCGCCCGATGGCAAAGACAGCAGCCCAGCGGCAAGCCGAATATCGCAGGCGCCAAGACCGCGGCGACGGACACCGGCTCAATGGCTGGATTGGCTCGGATGCCCATTTTGCGCTGAAGCGTTTGGCTAGGCGTTACGGCGTAACGAAGCAAGAACTGATCGAGCGGCTCGCTATTGCGGAAGACGACCGCATCCTGGCTGGCATCGAGTTGGACAGCCCGGAATGGAACACCTACTTCGGCGTTACGCGGTAACGGCAGCTTCAGCGCCAGCAGGACCCGGAGGAAGAGGTGGGCGGACTATCTCCAGAACCTGCCACCACAGGGATGCCGCCGTCAAAACGTGCTCCAGTGGGGTTCTTTTTGCACGCCGATCCGGGGTCCCGTTTGGAAGCCGATTGACACATTGCGGGCAGATTGCCGATCCGGCGCGGTCTGGACGAAAACGAGGCAGCTATTTACCTCTCATTCTCGCCATCGTTTTTCCGGAAGCTTGTCGGCGAGGGACGCATGCCCCGGCCGCGCCTGGCCGATGCACGGCGCGTTTGGGATGTCGAGGAGCTGGACCTGGCGTTTAAGGCGCTGCCGCGCGAAGGCGGCGACGCCGAACCGATCTTTGGTCATACGGAGGGGTCGAACCCTTGGGACGAAGTGCTTGGCTAGGCAGGGCCGAACATGACCTTTATAAAATTTCAGTACATTACCAAGGATCGAGATCGGCACGGTAACGTGCGGTTTTATTTCCGCCGGCCCGGAAAGGCCAAAGTCCGGCTGCCGGGGCTGCCCGGTTCGGAAGAATTCCTCGCCGCGTACAAGGCAGCGCTGAGCGAGCATGATCCATCCAAGGCTAAGGCTGAAAAGAGCTTCGAGTGGCTTTGCGAGCGCTATTACAAATCCACCTATTTCCAATTACTGGAGGAATACACGCAGCGGCGCAAGCGTGCCGTCCTCGATGAGATTTGCAATCTCGCGGGCGCGAGCGGGCGGAGCCTAGGCTCCGCGCCATTCGCAAGCCTCAAGAGGGTTCATGTCCGGAAGCTGCGCGACATGAAAGCCGATTTGCCGGAGGCCGCGAATTTTCGCCTGAAGCAGATTTCGGCGCTTTATGCCTGGGCGATTAAAAACGATATCGCGACCGTCAACCCGGCCGAAAAATTGGAGAAGCTAGGCGGGGGCTCCGATGGCTTTTACACCTGGACGGAGCAGGATGTGGAGACATTCGAGGCGTTCTGGCCGATAGGCACGAGGGCGCGCCTCGCGATGTCCATAATGCTTTATCTCGGGGTACGGCGCTCCGATGCCGTCCTAATCGGCAAGAAGCATGAGAGCAGGGACGGGCTGTCTGTCGCCTTCGCTCAATTCAAGGGCCGGAAGAAAGGTGCGAAGGTGTTGACGCTTCCGATCCTGTCGCCGCTTCGCGCAATCCTCGATGCGAGCGAACTCGGCGGGGAAACCTGGCTGGAGACTACTTTCGGCAAGCCGTACCGCGTGGCGGGCTTTGGCAACGCCTTTCGGGGCTGGTGCACGGAAGCGGGGCTGCCGCTATGCACGCCGCATGGGTTGCGCAAGATCGGGGCCGTGCGCGCGGCGGAAGCCGGCGCAAGCGAACATGAACTAATGGCGATGTTCGGCTGGGACGACGCCAATATGGCGCGCATCTATACAAGGAAGGCGGCGCAGAAAAGATTGGCGGCAAGCGGTGCTGCGAAACTCAGAATTGTCCCACCGATTGTCCCACCAAGGGAAAAAGCTAGAGAAAACAATGCGTTAGAAGGCTATTGGCGCCCCGTAGGAGAATCGAACTCCTGTTTCAGCCGTGAGAGGGCCGCGTCCTGACCGCTAGACGAACGGGGCAAGCGATTTGCGACCATAATTCGCGAAAGCCTGCCGATCAACCTAAATCCGGCGGTTTAGCTCAATTGGCAGGTGGAAATGCGCGGGAAGACAGCCGCAGCGCCGGCCCCGCCCGCTACGCCGGGCTACTGAGCGGCGACGAGCTTGGGCGCGAGAATTGGATCGAGCTTTGCATCCTCCACGGTGAGCGCGCCTTCCTCGACAATCTCCGCAAGCTTTCGCCGCGCTTCCTCCGCCTCGCGCTGCCGCGCCCAAAGCCCGGCATACAATCCGCCGCCCGCCAGCAGGGATAGGTGCGTGCCGCGCTCCACGATCTGCCCCTTATCCATGACGAGGATGGCATCGGCATGGATCACGGTCGACAGCCGGTGCGCGATAACGAGCGTAGTACGGTTCTTGGCGATGCGGTCGAGCGCGGCCTGGATTTCCTTCTCGGTGAAGCTATCCAGAGCGGAGGTGGCCTCGTCGAGCATGAGGATGGGCGGCGCCTTGAGTATCGTGCGCGCAATGGCAACACGCTGCTTCTCGCCCCCGGAGAGTTTGAGCCCGCGTTCGCCCACCGGCGAGTTGTAGCCAAGCGGCAGCTGCTGGATGAACCCGTCGATCTGGGCGAGGCGCGCGGCCTCCCGCACATCCTCGCCGGTGGCGCAGACGCGCCCGTAGCGGATATTGTACTCGATGGTGTCGTTAAAGAGCACCGTATCCTGCGGCACGATGCCAATCGCCGCCCGGAGCGAGTCCTGGGTCACGTCGCGGATGTCCTGGCCATCGATCAGGATGCGGCCCGATTTCACATCGTAGAAGCGGTAAAGGAGCCGCGAAATCGTAGATTTGCCCGCACCCGAGGGCCCCACAAGCGCGACCATGTGCCCGGCCGGAACCTCGAAATCCACCCCCCGCAGGATCGGCCGGTCCTTGTCGTAGGCGAAGCTGACATCCTCGAACCGGATCGCGCCCTTCGATACGCGCAGCGGCACAGCACCCGGCTTGTCCTTCACCTCTGGCGCCTCG
The DNA here is from genome assembly GCA_052145975.1 of Rhodomicrobium sp. Lineage (GTDB taxonomy): Bacteria > Pseudomonadota > Alphaproteobacteria > Rhizobiales > Rhodomicrobiaceae > Rhodomicrobium. The sequence continues at coordinate 3,120 of JBKQNN010000299.1, forward strand.
CCAAGCAGGTTGAACATCGCTTCGATGTCCACCAGCGCCTGCCTTAGCTCGCGGTAGATCATGCCCATGAAGTTGAGCGGCTGATAAAGCTGGATGAAAACCGCGTTCACGAGCACGAAGTCGCCAATCGTCATGGCCCCTTTCGCGATGCCGCGAGCCGCGAACAGCATCGCAAGCACCATCCCTGCGGTGAAAATCACCGCCTGGCCCGCATTCAAAACCGCGAGCGAGCTGTAGGTTTTGATGGTCGCCCACTCGAACTTCGCCATCGAGCGGTCGTAGCGATCCGCCTCCCAGCGCTCGTTGCCGAAATATTTCACGGTTTCGTAATTGAGCAGGCTGTCCACGGCCTTGGTGCTCGCCTCCATGTCCGCCTCTATATATTCACGCCTTATCGCGATCCGCCTTTCGCTGAAGAAGAAGCTGAACCAGGAATAAAGCACGATCATTGCGAGAACGATGGCCACGAGCTGCCAGCCAAAATAGACGCCGAAGAGCAGGCAAACGAACAGCACCTCAAGAATGGTGGGGATAAGGTTCAGCACACCCATGCGGATGATGAGATCGATGGAGATTTTGCCGCGCTCCAGCACGCGGCTGAGCCCGCCGGTTTTCCGCTCCAAATGAAAGCGCAACGACAGATCGTGAACATGGCGGAACGTACCGGTGGAAAGCACGCGCGTGGCGTGCTGGCCGATGCGCGTGAACAGCACGTCGCGAAGCTGCACGAAGCCGGTCATGGAGATGCGCGCGATACCGTAGGCGAGGATCAAGGTAAAGGGGGCAGCCAGCGCGCCGGCCGCGGCGGCCTCGCCCGGTTGGCGGGAAAGGGCCGTTAGCGCATCCACCGCGGCCTTGTAAGCGAGCGGCATGGCAATGGTGACGGCCTTGGCCGCAACGAGCGCGATGCCAGCCAGCACCAGCCTGAGTTTGAGATCGGGCCTTCCCTTGGGCCAGACGAACGGAAGCAGATGCCTCAGGATTGCTTCGTGCTGCGGCTCTGCCTGTTCTGGGGCGGGTGCCCAGCGGGAAACGGCGTGACGATGCAATAGTGCCTCTTTAAGTGTGGGCTCGTCCTGGGCTAGAAGGTAGATCGCACACTCTCCATATAATCGCTCCCTGAGCAATAACGAGAGTTCCAAGTGCCTCAAGCGGCGCGCAAGCTGCCGTTCATACCCTCTTGACCTCCGCCGCGTACAATGTGAAGACGGCCCATGAAATCAAATAAGAAAAGACGCCTTTGTGTTTATTGCGGCTCCGGCTCCGGGCTCGATCCCCGCTTTAAGGCCGCTGCGGCGAAGCTCGGCCGCGATATGGCCGAAGCTGGAATCGACCTGGTTTACGGCGGCGGCGGCAATGGCCTGATGGGCACCGTGGCCTCGGCGGTGCGCGATCGGGGAGGTCATGTCACCGGGATCATTCCAGCCTCGCTGCTGGAGCTTGAAAATGCGCTCGGCAACATCAGCGAGCGCTATGTGACCAACGGTTTTCACGAGCGCAAAATGCTGATGTTCAATCTGTCCGACGGCTTCGTCGCCCTTCCCGGCGGCATCGGCACACTTGAAGAACTCGTGGAGCAGCTGACTTGGGCGCAGCTCGGCCATCACGATAAGCCCATCTTTATCGTGAACATCGAGGGCTATTGGGATCTCCTCCTGCAATTGTTCGACAACATGCGCAAGCAGCAGTTCATCCGGAACGGACTGGAACTGCCCTATACCGTGGTCGACAGCGTGGAAAAGGTGGTGCCCGAATTTCTGAAACGCCGGCCCGCCCGCCGCGCTCCAGCGCCTGGGCTTATCGGCGCATAGTGCGTTGATCCGCATCCGCCCTTGCGACGGCGAGCGAAGCGCGGCCGGAAGCAATCCAGGAGCCGGAAGCGCTGTGCTGGTTTCTGGATCGCCACGGCCGCCAAGGCAGCCTCGCGATGACGGAGAGTGTGCCGGAACGGTCAAGACTTTTGGCGGCCACGGCGCCCTTTGGCGCCTTCGCGATGACGGAGGCGAACTACTCAACTGGATTGGTAATCAGCTGGAAGGAAGATGGCTCCTGCCGTGCGGCGCGTCGAAATCGAGTTCGGGGCCAACGGGTACGATCCCGGCCGGATTGATGGTCTTATGGCTTTCGTAATAGTGATGCTTGATGTGCTGGAAATCCACGGTCTCCCGCACGCCAGGCCATTGATATAGCTCGCGCGTATAGCCCCATAGGTTGGGATAGTCCGCGATCTGCCGGATATTGCACTTGAAGTGCCCCACATAGACGGCATCGAAGCGGACGAGCGTGGTGAACAGGCGCCAGTCCGCTTCCGTCACGCGCCCGCCGCAGAGATAGCGCTGGTGGCCTAGCCTTTCTTCAAGTTCGTCCAGCGCGCCGAAGAGCGGCAGCACCGCCTCCTCATACGCCGCTTGCGTAGTGGCGAAGCCCGCCTTGTAGACGCCGTTGTTGACGCGGCCGTAGATTTGTGCGTTCAGGCGGCCGATCTCATCGCGGAGGTCTTCCGGATAATAGTCGCCGGGCTTGGCGCCAGCGCCGTCAAAGGCGCTGTTGAACATGCGGATAATTTCGGAGGACTCGTTATTCACGATGGTTCCGCTGCGCTTGTCCCATAGAACTGGCACGGTGACGCGGCCTGAATAACTGGGATCGGCCTTGGTGTAGACCTCGTAGAGGCGCTTGGCGCCGTTGACGGTATCGGGGACGACGCCTGGGCCATCGTCGAAGGTCCATCCTTCCGCCCCCATGAACCAGTTCACGACGGAGATGGGGACCAAGTCTTCGAGACCCTTGAGGGCGCGGAAAATCAGCGCCCGCGAGGCCCAGGGGCAGGCAAGCGAGACATAAAGATGATAGCGGCCCAGCTCCGCTTTCAAGCCGCCGCGCCCGGAAGGGCCAGCGCTGCCATCCGGCGTGACCCAGTTCCTGAATTGGGCTTCGGAGCGGATGAAGCGCCCGCCGGACTTCTCAGTATCGTACCAGCGATCTTGCCAAACTCCATCCACCAACAAACCCATGCCGGCTTCTCCTTCGCGACTGCAATCTCCGGAAGGTGGTGCCGCCGCGCCCGCCATCCAAGAAGGCCTGCCTGAAAGCCGGCCTTTCAAGCGATGCTACAGGAAGGGGTTGATAAGGCGTAGGCCGTCGATGCGAAGCCCGTCCTGCATATCCTCGGTGTAAAGCTCGTGGCAGCCGAGCGCCAGCGCCGCCGCGACGATAGCGCTATCCCAGTAGGACAAGCGATGGCGTTGCTTGATGTCGAGCGCCGCATTCAGGATGTCCAGCGTCATGGGTTGCACTGCAAAGCGGCACCATTTGCTGATAAGGCCAGCAGCCATCGCATGCGTTAGAGGCTTTGTGCGGCTCTGTCTTGTGGCCTGCACATAAAACTCCTGAAACACCTGGATCGATAGTCCGATCTCGTCGCGGTCAAGCAACTCGAGTGCGATATTTCTTTTTTTATTATCGGCCGGATCGTCGCTGATCGAATAAAGGAGAATGTTTGTATCGAGAAAGACAGTCATCGCAGCTTGCGGTCATAAAGGGCGTCGCGGGGCAACCGGTCCGCAGCCGAAAAGCCCTTGATTTGCGCGCGCAACTCCTCTTCTTCGCGCTTCAGCCGCTCGAACTGCGATTCGCCTTCCGCGAATTCCATCAGATATTTGCGCACAATGGCTGAAACCGACGTGTCCAGCTCGGCCGCGCGGATGCGTGCCTTGCGATAGGTTTCGTCGTCTAGTGAAACTGTGATGTTCTTCATGTATCACAGTTTCACAGTTGCTCTTATATTTGTCAATGGCCCTTCGCTGACGCGAAACGGCAAAGGCCGCCCACGAAGGGCGGCCTTGCACAAATGACAGGCTGATGCCCGACCTTAGCTGTCAGGTTGCTCCGTCGCGTGCTGCTCGGTCGAAGCGACTTCCTTACCGGTCTTCTGGTCGATACCCTTCATCTCCAGCCGGACCTTGCCGTGATCGTCGAAGCCCATGACTTTCACATAAACCTCGCTATCCGCGGCGGTCAATGCTTGGCATCGTCATCTCCTACTGGGACGTCAACCTCGCCCCAAATGGTGTAGGCAATTGGGGGACGTTACACTAGCGGGCTTCATTTGTACCAGGGCCGCCGGCCAGCCTGGCCGCCGGGAAACCCAAACGTATGGCCATACCTTCAGCCTTGCGCTCCCGCACCATCTCGCCTCCGAGTTGGTGTTTTACCGTGGTCTTGACCAGGAAGGTGCCGAAGCCTTCCTCTTCGCTCTCGATGTCCGCACTTCCATACTCTTTCCAGTTCATAATAAATTGCCCGTTTTCTTCCGAGCAATCGATATGGATGCGGCCGCACGGGATCGACAAGGCCCCGTATTTGGCGGCGTTGGTCGCAAATTCGTGCAAAAGCAGTGCAAAGCCAGTGACATGGGCCGGCGCAATCGGAAGATCCAGCCCAGTCACGGACGCGCGTTTCGATTCCCCCATTCCCTGATTTTCGAATGGCAAAAGAATGGTCTGGATCAAAGCGTGCAGGGTCGCGGGGCGCGTCTGCAGTGGAGCCTCCGGCGACGGCCTCGTCAAGGTAAGTTCGTGCGCCCGCCCTAGCGCTGCCAGCCGCTCCTGAACCGATCGCGCCATCTTCTCGGGTGTCGACGCTCCGCGCACGGAGAGTGCAACGATGCTGCCTGCCACGGTAAAAAGATTTTTGATACGGTGGCTCATCTCCCGCAGCAGCAGCTTTTGCTGCTCTTCGGCCCGCTTGCGTTCGGTGATGTCGCGGGCAATTTTCGATGCCCCGGCGATCTGTCCCTTGGCGTTCTTGATCGGCGAGACCGTCAGCGAGATGTCGACAAGGCTCCCATCCTTCCGGCGCCGGACGGTCTCGTAATGATCGATGCGCTCGCCACGGCGGATAAGGGCCAGAATGAGCGGCTCCTCATCTTGATGTTCGGCGGGAATGATGATGGTTATCGGTTTTCCGATCGCTTCCTCCGCGGTGTAACCGAACAGATTCTCTGCGCCCTTGTTCCAGCTTGTGATAACGCCATTGAGGTCTTTGGACACTATGGCGTCGTCAGAGGACTCGACGATGGCGGCAAGCCTCTCCGCCACCTCGTAGCTCCCGTTCTGGGCACACTCAGGTTCAGTACCGCCGATAATGTAAATCGCCGCGCTCTCTCGCTCTGTCATCAAAATCGTCTCCAAATAGAACAGCTTTAGGCAGGCTCCGCCGCGAGTCTTGGAGTATAGTGAGACATGGAGCGGTAGATAGTCTAGTCCGCCTGGAGATGGCCCTGCAAGTTAAAAAGTATTGACATTTTTGTAAACGCATACCTGTGAGTATCTAATAATACTCATACAACATGGGACATTGTGGATATTTCCTGCTAATCTCGTCGTTCGTGGCATTGCCGGTCAAACCGCCGGGAGCGAAAATCGTTTGAGCCAGGTTGCCAGGGGCGACATCCGCTGCGGAGCATGCAGCAGTGTTTGACGTGGCGAATGAATCGCCCTGCCAAACGTATGTGTTCGCCGCATTGGCCACGTTGGCCATGGCGGCCGTAGCGAGTGAGATGGCTACGGCGGCAAATGTATGTTTCATACTCCCTCCCATACCAATTTATATTCCTTATTTACTTTTACTTAGACCTTTCGAACACAAAGCCCCCTTTCTCGCGGACTGCGTGTCCGGAGGAAAGTCTGCATAAAGTAAACATTAACCTTTTACGAATTAACCGTAACCGCAGCAAGAACGTTTCCGGTCCCTAGCGGCCGCTCCAGAAAATTTGACTGTAGCTGTGGTTGAGTGTGCTTGCGAAGACAATCGCAAGTGGCAGGCTGGCGCGCATACGGGCGCTGCCGCTTGCAATTGCCGGCCGCAAGCGTCAAAAAAGCGCAGACGTGACAAAGTCACAGACGGCAAACCGCTCCTCGCCTAATCTCGCGCGCAACTGCGCTCAAGCAGCGCGAAGCGCGGTAGCGCAGCTGAAGAACTCCCCCAATGGAGACCGGCGTGACCAAAAGTGCTCGCACTATCCGAATTCTTTCTGCCAGCCGCGGCGCGTTCGCCGGCGCGCTGTCCGCTTTCATACTAACCTGCGTCACCATCCCCGGCATGGCTGCCGCGGCGGGCGATGCGTTCGAGGTCCAGGAGCGCGCTGTCGACGATCTCAAGGCAGTGTTCGCCACCGTGCGCAGCACCGACGTGATCGACGCCCGCGTGCGTACCGGCGGCACCGTCGCCTCGCTTGCCATCACCAGGGGAAGCGAGGTGAAGCCGGGCGACGTGTTGGCTACCGTCACCGATCAGAAGCTCGCGCTCCGGATGAGGTCGCTCGACGCGCAAATCGTCGGGCTTACGTCCCGCGCCGAAACCGCCCGCACCGAGCTGCAGCGCCAGGAGCAACTCGCGGAAAAGGGCTACGCGGCCGGCGCTAAACTTGACGAGGCGCGGGCAGCCTCCGAGGTCGCCTCAAACGCGCTCAAATCCGCACAAGCCGAGCGCCAGGTGATAACCCAGCAGGTTCAGGAGGGCGATGTGCTGGCACCCGCCCCAGGCCGGGTTCTGTTCATTCCGGTTACGGTTGGCTCCGTGGTCATGCCAGGCGAGGCCATCGCCAAAATCGCGGCCAACGCCTATGTCCTGCGCCTTGAGCTGCCCGAGCGGCATGCGCGCTTCATCAAAAAAGGCGATCCGGTCGTCATTGGCGGCCGCGAGATGTCCGGTAGCGATGCTCCTATTGGCAAGGGGGTCATCTCGCTGGTTTATCCCGAACTGCAGGACGGCCGCGTCGTCGCCGACGCGCAGGCCGATGGGCTTGGAAAGTATTTCGTGGGCGAGCGGGTGCTGGTTTGGATTTCGGCCGGCAAGCGGCAAACCATCGTGGTGCCGAACGCCTATCTGTTCAGGCGCTTTGGCCTCGACTATGCCCGGCTCGAAGAAAAAGACGGCAAGACCATCGATGTCGTGGTCCAGCTCGGCCAGCCGGCCCGGTTCGAGAAGCAAGGCTCTGACTTCGTTGAAGTGCTCGGCGGCTTGAGGGCCGGCGACAGGCTGGTGAAGCCATGAAGCTCGGCATTTCGGGAAACCTCACGCGGGCGTTCATCTCCTCCAAGCTGACGCCCCTTCTCCTGCTTTCCGCCTTGGCTTTGGGCAGCATCGCGCTTGTCATGCTGCCACGCGAGGAAGAGCCGCAGATTTCGGTGCCGATGGTCGACATCCAGGTCCGCGCCGACGGCCTCAAGGCGCAGGATGTGGCGCGGCTCGTGACCGAGCCGCTTGAGACCATCGTGAAGGCGATCAACGGCGTCGAGCATGTCTACAGCACCACCTACGACGACCGGGTGGTGGTGACGGCGCGCTTTC
>JBKQNN010000300.1:0-3057 GCA_052145975.1 Rhodomicrobium sp.
TCAGCCCGAAGCCCGGCGCGCCGAACCGCCCCGCACGCCCCGTCACCTGGTGCAGCAGCTGGAAGGTGCGCTCGCCCGCACGCGGGTCGGCGGTGGCCAGGCTCAGATCGCCATCGACCACGCCCACAAAGGTAAGCTGCGGAAAATTATGGCCTTTCGAGACGAGCTGCGTGCCTACGATAATGTCGGCCTCTCCGGCTGCGATGCGGGTGAGGATTTCACGCAGCGCCGCGGTGGTCGGCACGAGGTCGCTCGACAGCACGCAGGTACGCGCCTCGGGCCAGCGGTTTTTCACCTCCTCCAGCACGCGCTCGATGCCGGGGCCGGAAGCCGCCAGCATCCCTTCGCGGTTGCACGCCGGGCAAGTCTTCGGGAAGGGCAGCGAGAAGCCGCAATGATGGCAGATCAGCCGGCCGCGCAGGCGGTGCTCGACGAGATAGGCCGTGCATTGCGGGCAGTTGAAGCGGTTGCCGCAGGCGCGGCAGAGGGTCAGCGGCGCGTAGCCGCGGCGGTTCAGGAAGAGCAGCGCCTGCTCGCGCTTGCCGAGCGCCGCGTTGACCGCGTCCACGACCGGCGGGCTGAGCCAAGTTCCCCGCTCCGGTGCCACCGCTTTCAGATCGACCGCCTCGACCTGCGGCAAGGCATTGCCCGAGAAGCGCGCCGGCAGCACCGCGTGGCGGTAGCGCCCGCGCCGGACGTTGACGACGCTTTCGACCGACGGCGTAGCCGAGCTTAGGACGATGGGGATTTTGCTTAAGGAGGCGCGCACCACGGCCATATCGCGGGCCTGATAGATGACGCGGTCGTCCTGCTTGAACGATGGGTCGTGCTCTTCGTCCACCACGATCAGCCCGAGATCGGCGAACGGCAGGAACAGCGCCGAGCGCGCGCCCGCCACCACGCGCACCTCGCCCTCGGCCACGCCGCGCCAGACGCGCGCCCGCTCCTTGGCGGAGACGGCGGAGTGCCATTCGGCGGGGCGGCAGCCGAAGCGCGCCTCGAACCGCTCCAGGAATTGGCTGGTCAGCGCAATTTCGGGCAGCAGGATCAGCACTTGGGCGTGTTCCTGGCGCAGCGCCTCGGCGACCGCCTCGAAATAAACCTCGGTTTTGCCCGAGCCGGTCACGCCGTCCAGCAGAGTCGCGGAAAAGCCGCCCTTAGCGATGGTCTCGCGAAGCTGCGCGGCGGCCGCGGCCTGGCGCTCCGACAATTCGGACTTGCCAAAATCGGCCTTGGGAGCGGAAGGGCGCGCACGCGGCAGCTCGGCGCGGATCAAGGCACCGGCGTCCGCGAGGCCGTCGACGACAGCGGCACTCACTTGGGCCGCGTCCATCAGCCTTTTCTTCGCCCACACGGCGCCATCGGCAAGCGCCGCCAGAACACGCTCGCGCGCCGCCGTCATCCGCGCGGGCGCAGCACCTCCCAGCCGGAAGCCCCAGCGCGGCTCCTCAGCCTCGAACACCAGCCGCGCGCTCATCATCATCTGCAGCACCATGCCCTTGGGCGCCAGCGTGTAATTCGCGACCCAATCGGCGAAGGCGAGGTTGATGGCCGGCAGCGGCGGCACGTCGAGCACAGCCACGATGGATTTGAGTTTCTTCGGATCGAAGGGCCTTGGCTCACCCTCCTCGCACCAGACTACGCCGATCCGCTTCATCGGCCCGAGCGGCACTACCACAAAGCCGCCGGGCGCAAGCGCCTCCCCCTCAGGAACAGCGTAAGTGTAAGGCTCGCCAAGCGCCAGCGGCAGCAGCACCGGCACCGTGTTGGCAGCCGCCCGCCGCGGCGCCTCCTCTGGCGCGTCCAGATCGAACAGGGAAAGCTCTGTTGCCGGCATCGCGGAACATTCGCCGATGCGCCGCCGAATTGCAACGCGTAGAATTTAGGGACACACGAACCTCAAGTCCCGCGCAACGGGGCTTCCGATCAATTGTACCTGTTTGGCGCGCTTCCACTAGCGGCTGCAGAAACTTTGCGCCCACAGCTTCCGCGGTTCCAGCCCTTAGATTCAGCTACTTCGTACGCTTTTTGGAAAGCTTCCTCCTCGGAGTAACCTGCCCCGGCGTATTGGTTGCGCTGCCAGCCATTGCCCCAGCGCCGGAAGCAATAGACCCCGGCAACCCACGACATGGAAGTGGCAAAGTTTCCGCAATTTGGGGAGGAGCGCTCGCATGCGGCTCTTGCATGCTCTAACCGCTCAGCGCACGGCGTGTTACCCTGACTGGCGCCCCACACTCCCGTGTTGGCCATTACGATAGCGGCGCACCTGGAAGCCGGAAGCATTCGCGGCTGCTGTTGTTGGAAAAATGAGCTGGGCGGCGATGGCTGGGGAGAGTTTAGGCTGCTCGATGGGGACGATAAGCTGGGCAAATTGATTTTTACATTAACGTCAATGAGTGCAAATCTTATGATACCCCCAATGACAAGGGTTCCTATAATTGCCGCGAGCAGCCTGTCCAAGCGCCCCTCCACTATCTATATACTTGTTAATATCCCAAATGTAATTTTAGCACAAGCGTAACAGAATGCAGTTATCGCAGCTCAACCCTTTTTCGCCGGAGGCAAAGGGTGGGCGCCGATGCGGCGCCTTGGCTCCCGGATGCAGTCAAGGCTTTGACGAACTCGCCGGTCCGGACCGTCCTCCGCTTCACGATGCGCGCCAGGCGTCCATTTTATCTTAAGGCTGGTTCGCTGCCGCAATAGCACAGGTTGAGATCGCTTGCTATTGATAGCGCCGACGGCGGAGAGGCGGTGGGCCCGTTTACCGGGCGTCCCGGCTCGCGTAAAGGCTACAGCATGCACTCTTTTGGACGGCTTCCGCTCTGGATACCGGCCGCCCTGGCCGGATACATCCTGTGCCTGTTCGATACAAGGATATTGCGCGACGGCGATACCTACATGCACATCGTGGCGGGCGATTGGATCCTGCAGCACCGGGCCGTGCCCAGCACCGATCCGTTCTCCTACACCTTCGCCGGCGCGCCGTGGGTCGCGCATGAGTGGCTTTCCGAGCTTGTCATGGCCGCCGCCTACCGGCTTGGCGGCTGGAGCGGGGTG
>JBKQNN010000301.1:0-29159 GCA_052145975.1 Rhodomicrobium sp.
TTAGGGCGAGCGTAAACCAATCGAATGAGAGATTGTCATCCGCATTTCCGGAATGGTGGGCATCGCGCACCTTCTCCCAGAGATCGGAGACATCGAGTGGCCTTTTAAGCTGGACCAGGATCTCAGCCCCCACGGAGATTAATGCGCGCTGCTCAGACAGATGCTTGCTGGGAAGTATCATAGGCCCCCCGCCGAAGTTGGGTGCTCTTCGAAAACGTCGCAAGAATCGAATAAATAAGCCAAAATGGCCTGAACAGCGACTTGGCGCTCAGGCATCACGGTGCCATTGCCTGCTGTTTGCACATAAAGCTCGAACATGATGGCGTCCGGAGCCAAGCCCTGGAGTTTCAACGCTTCGTATCTGTCTCGAAATATTTTTGCTACAAGCTTACCTAGTTCTGGATCGTTATGCCGATCAAAATATTTGGCAACGTGGGGCGCGTTCGGGGTTCCAGAACGAATAAAATATCTCCAATGATCGGCGAGGTTGTTAAACTCCAGTTTGTCCGTCGGCACGCGGCCCGGATTGCCTTCGTCAATAGGGGCCTCGTGGATGTCCTTCGTCAATGAGGCGAGGAGTTTCTTGACCTCTGCCATGTTCAGGCCGTGCGTATCCTCGGCGGTAGCGGCGGGTCCAAGGAACTCGGTAATATAGGCCTCGGATAAGCTGCATATCTTGCTCCAGAACCACTCATAGCCCGCATGTCCAAACTCGTATTTGGCATTCTTTGATTTGAGCTCCTCAATGGTGGTGACGACCTCTGACGGCACACCATCCAGAAGATTATGAACAAAGTGCCACCCCCTCATAATGGAGCCAAAGTTCTTATGTGCTTTCGAAAAATCGCCATTCATTTTGGCTATCAACAAAGCGACGTTCAATGCGGCGTCGCCGATTTTACCGTAGCATTGATACATCTGGCCGGCTGAGGATACATAGCCGTCGCAACCCTTGTCCCCCAGCTTCCCGAATGAGCGCACTCGGATGAAATCGGACCCATAAACTCTCTCCATCAAAGTGGAGAAAAAGTCCTGCAGCGCGTCGCCGTGCAGACGACGCAGTTTTACGTCCAGTGACAGGCGCCACTGCCATGTCTGCGCTGGTGTCATACAAAGTGAGAAATTGCCGGCCTCGTTCACTGTCACCGCCCGTACATTCAAAGAATCGGAACAGCTCTATTTTGCACCTGTCGGCCGTGTTCAAGCCATCAAAATATTCGCCGCAGCTGTGGATGGCGGCGGGGCTGGAATTAGCGCCTTGTTTCAACCAGCCCAGGCCGACTTGCGCTTCTCCGTGCACCAAGGGTTAGCGTTCAACCTTTGGCGTACCATCCCGCATCGGGTTGAGGATCTGCAACCCAGCGAAGTCCTTCTCATTATCCGTAACGATGACACAGCCGTTGGCGCCTGCGATGGCGGCGACGATCATATCCAGCGCACTTCGGGGATGGCCGGCGGCTTTGCCATCCGCCATCAGCCGCGCCCATATGAGTGCGGCCTTATCGTCAAATCCGAGAATACGGCCCGCGAACAGCGCCTGGGGTCCTTCAGGACCGGAAAACCAAGCCTCCAGCGCGTCGCGCTTTTTGCCCTTCGGCTTCTCCAGAATTCCCCGGCGGATCTCTGCGAGCGTGAGCGACGCGATGAACAGGTCCTCGTCCTGCTGCGCGGCCATCCACACGAGCAACGCTTCAGACGGCTGAGGTTTGACGACATTGCTGATGATGTTGGTGTCGAGAAGGTAGCGCGTCATAGATCGAGCGCACGGCCTTCCTCCCGCGGCCGGCTGAGGTCGAGGCTCGCGTCAACGAGCGGCGAACGGCGCAAGGCCTGGAGGATGCCGCCAGGCTTCGCCGGCCCGCCCGCGACGGCTTTCTTCACAACGGTTCTCACCTGCGTGGCTTCCTTGCCATCCTCGGCCAGACGCCGCGCCAGTGCACGGATCAGGTCGCGGTCGGAACGAAGCGCCATGACCTCAAAACGGACCAACCCGCGCTGAACCAAGCGCGCGCGATAGGTCTTAATCGCCTTCTTTTGTGCGGCATTGCTCATCGCGGTCCTCCGGATTATATCAGGATATATAGCCCAGACTGCTCAAATCTGCAAGACGGCGGAGGAGTGGAGGCCGCGATTGGCGCTCCTGTTTTAGGAAGCCCAGCCCGGCTTGCGCTTCTCCTGGAACGCGCGCAGGCCCTCCGCGCCTTCCTCGCCGCGCGCGGCTCTGGCGAACACGGCGGCGGCATGCTCGACGAGGCTCGCCGGGTCCTCCAGGCGGGCGCGCCGCAGCAGCTTTTTGGTCTCCGCGACCGCAGACGGAGCGCAGGCGAGGATTTGCTGCACCGTGGCGCCGGCCGCGATCTCCAGGTCCATCCCGTTCGCGCAGACCTGATGCACGAGCCCGATGCGGTAAGCCTCATCCGCGCCGAAGCGCGCGCCCGTCACCGCGATGCGCTTGGCCACCGAATAGCCCAGGCGCTCCACCAAAAACGGCGCGATCTGCGCTGGGATCAGCCCGAGCGATGTCTCGGGCAGCCGGAAATCCGCGGTATCCAAAGCAATCGCCACATCGGCGCAGCACGCGAGCCCCAAGCCGCCGCCCATCACCGCACCTTCGAGCACGGCCACGATGGCGAGCGGGCTCTGCGAATAGGCCGCGCAGACATGGCCGAAGGCGGCGTTGGCTTCGGCCAACGGGTCGGTCTCATGCGCGATGGGGGCCGCACGCGCCCGTGTCATGTCCTGCAAATCCGCGCCGGCCGAGAAATGCCCGCCGCTGCCGCGCAACACCACCACGCGGACGCCGCCCGCCTCGGCCCAGGCGAGCGCGTCCAGAAGCTCGCGTAGCATGAGCTGCGACATGGCGTTGCGCACCTCGGGCCGGTTCAGCCCGATCGTGAGTACGCCGCCCTGGTGCGCAAGCGAAAGCGTGGCTGGATTTGGCTGGCTCATGGCTTTCGTTCCTTTTTCAGTCCACCACACACGTCGCGCGGCGGCCCTTGGCGGCCGTGGCGATGCCTAGTTTGAAGAATGCCACGATGTTTGCCAGGCCAGCAATCAGAACATCAGCATCCGCGCCGCGATGACGGACAGCACGAGGCCCAGCCCGCGCCGCAGCAGCTCGTCGGGGATACGATGCGCGCAGCAGCTGGTGAGGCAAATGCCGGGGATGGAGCCGAGCAGGAGCGAACCCAGCAGCGCCGGTTGCACGTCGCCGATGAGCCAATGGCCGCTGCCGGCAAGCAGGGTCAGCGGCACCGCGTGCGCGATATCGGAGCCGGTGAGCCGCACGGCGGGCATCCGCGGATAGAGATGGCGCAAGACCACGATGCCGACCGCGCCGGCGCCCACCGAGGTCAGCGAGACGAGCGCGCCCAGCACCAGCCCCAGGAAAATCGTGAGCGCCGGCTTGACAGGGCCGGGAAGCCCGCCCGCAACCTTGGCCGCGAGGCGGTCGCTGCTCCGGCTGAACAGCAGCCCCGCCCCGGCGATCAGCAACGCAACGCCGATGCCCACGGTGATGGCGTGCTCAAGCGCGGGGGCGTGCGGCGGCAGCCGCCGAATCAGCCACACCGTCGCGAGCGCTGCCGGCATCGAGCCCGCCGCCAGGAGCCCTACCACGCGCCACTCGACATTGCCGCGGTAAGCATGAACGTTGGCGCCCGTGGCTTTGGTGGCGGCGGCGAACAACAGATCGGTGCCGACCGCGGTGGCCGGTTCCACGCCGAACAGCAGGATCAGCAGCGGCGTCATGACCGAGCCGCCGCCCATGCCTGTAAGGCCGGCCAGCGCGCCAACCGCGAAGCCGGACAACGGGTACGCTATGTCCATTTGCCGACTTTACCGCGACGGGTTTAGCGTGTGCAACAGCCTGTCGCAACCGCTCGGCGAACATGCGCGCGGTACGTACGTCACCCCTTTATCCGGGTAGCCGGACGGCTGTCTGAAAAGTGCGGAGTTTACGCCGCCTTATCCGGACCTGGCGGTTATGCAGTCCGCATTCCTTGCCGCTGCCGTTCTCCCACCACCAGCGCCCCGCGCGGATGTCTTCGCCTGGCCGGATCATGCGCGTGCAGGGCTGGCAGCCGATGGAGGGGAAGCCCTTCGCGTTCAGCGGATTGACGGGAATGGCGTTTTCGGCAACGTAGGCTTCCAGCCGTTCGAGCGTCCAATTGGCGATGGGGTTGAGCTTGATAAGCCCAAACTCGGCATCCATGACCTCGGCACCGTCGCGTGTGGCTATCTCGCCGTTATCCGCCCCGCGTCAGACAAGTCGACGCCGACTGCCGACCTGCACGCCGCGTTCACGGGCTGGGCAGAATTGGAAGGCCACGAGCAATTATCGCCCGCAGTGTTCGGGCGGTAGTTAACGGGGCTGAACTTACAGCGGGTGAAAAAGGGCGGCGTGACTTTCTACGCCGGTATCGAGATCGTGCCGGGCGCTCGGCTGAATTGATCCGGGGCTAACCGCCAGCTCCGGCCAAAGGACGAAGTGAACGCTATTCCGCAGCCTTAGGTAGGCCCCACAGGTGCATAGTAATGGCGCCGTAGTCGTCGCTTATCGCAAGTTCGACAATGTGCTCAGGAATATCAAACCTCTTGGCTTCTTCCTGTAGTGTGACATCCCCTGTGCAGATACGCTGTCGCGACGTGGCGCGAAGCTCGAATGGGAAGAGAAGCTCAACAGCTACTATGATCGCAATTTGCTCGGAAACAACATCCGGGCGTGCACGAGCAGTCCCGCGAAGACGTTGTTCCTGGATAAGGCCACTGACGAGCGCCACCGGGTCATCCGTGACATTTTGCGCATCTTTGAGAATTAACTGGCCAAGTTCTTTCGCAAACACAAATCTAGCGAGAGATTCATTTAGTAGTTGAGAAATATAAATTTCCACCCGATCGGGATAGAATTGAATTGCACCCCATGTGAACGTCGTAATCGCATCGACTTTCTTAGTCTTTACTTCGAGGTTGTAGAGCTGCTCAACCGCATAGCCTAGGTCCTTAAGGGAAACAGGTATCTTATCTGGCGCAAGGCAGTATTGCCTTAACGCATCTTTAAGCTGGGTGATAACGCTTGCCACAGCGGCGAGCCTGGCGGGGGGTATCTGCATGAATGCGCCTGGAATAAAGGAAAAGCCCAGCAGGGCAGCCGGGCTTTCATATTCAGGTATTCGCGGCTGCGGTCAAGCTGCCTTGTGCTGCAATCCACCAGAATCGTTCCAATCGTGATCGACTGTTTTTCCCTCGCAAATCGCGGAGAGAAATGAGTTCACGTCGCGACACACATCCTCTGTGGTGGCCTCTGCGATATTCACCAGGAAAAACTTAATATCCGTGAGGCCAGAGGTCTGAAGTTCGTCGAATGTCGCTCTTAGCGCCTTTCGCTGCGTCGATTTCATGGCAAGCCTCTAATTCCAGTATGAGCTGTAACTTAGCACATATCGCTTATACGTTAAAGGAGTATACGTTAGAATCGCTAATTCATGCACAATATGGCGCTATGTGCATTGCCTGAAGCTTTCCTGCCACAAGCCCCCTTGGCTTTGAGGGATACCCTCCTGGGCATATATGCTGATTTTCTTTTGCGGCGGCGGCGGTTGGCCGCGCGCGATCTTTCCAGACAGTTGCCGACACAAACACAAGCAATGGTTGTGTGAGCATTAGGTGGCAGCCCTCAAATTCGTCCACTCCCCCCGCAGTTCACGCTTTTGTGAACAAACCTGGCTGCCCAAGATGTGGCGGCACGAAACCCGTTCACCTGATAAGGCTGGGATTAGAAACAGCCAAACAAGACTTGAAAATATCAGCAAAAGCGGCGTCTTAGGCGGTCCGCTCAGCTAACGGCTACTTAACGGACGCAGGGGCAATGGGCAGAAAATCCGATTCCGGCCGGAGCGGGCGGGACAGCAGCGCCTCGACCGCCTCATCGACGGTCATCCGGCCTTTGACCACGTCGCTGACCGCCTCGCAAATCGGCATCTCGACGCCGTACTTCCGCGCGATGGCCACGACCGCACCGGCGGAATGCACGCCCTCGGTGAAGGATTTGCGCGCGCCCAGGATTTCTTCGAGCGATTGCCCCTGGCCCAGCGCGTACCCAAGCGACATGTTGCGGGATTGAGTGCTGTGGCTGGTCAGGATCAAATCGCCAAGGCCCGAAAGCCCGGTGAGCGTTTCGAAGCGCCCGCCGAGCTTGACGCCAAAGCGGGCGAGCTCGGCGAAGCCGCGTGCGGTCAGCGCCGCGTGGGCGCTGGCGCCGTAATGCCGGCCCTCGACGATGCCCGCCGCGATGGCCAGCACGTTCTTGACCGCGCCGCCGATCTGCACCGCGCGGATGTCGTCCGTCCAGTAGACGCGGAAGGTGCGGTGGGCCAGCGCGTGGGTCAGCTTTGCGCCCAATTCCTGGTTCTCGCAGGCAAGCGTCACCGCCACGGGCAGCTCGCGCGCCACTTCGCCCGCGAAGCTCGGGCCCGACAGCACCGCGATCTCTGCTTGCGGCAGCACCGAGCCTACGACTTCGCTCATGAACTCGCCGGTGTCCTCCTCGAAGCCCTTGGTGCAGATCGCCACTGGCTTGCCAGCGGCCAGGTGCGGCGCAATTTCCTGCGCGGCCGCACGCACGAACTGCGACGGTACGGCGAGCAGCAGCGCATCGGCTCCGGCCAAATCCGCTACCTTGGCCGTGGCCTCGATGGCGGGATCGAGCGCGACACCCGGAAGATAGACGCGGTTCGTGTGATGGGCGTTGATTTCATCGACCGTGTCGAATTCGTAGGCCCAGAGCGTTACATCGCGGCCCGCGCGGCACAGCGACTGGGCAAGCGCTGTTCCCCAAGCGCCGCCGCCAAGCACACCCACCCGCTGGAGGTTCTGCGTATCTGCGCTCATGCCCCTATGCCCTTCCTTGCGCGAGCCTTTTCGCTGCCTGGCAGCGTTGGCGCTTGTGGTAGCGGGAGATCCGCAGCCGTGCAAGCGTGGCCAGTGCCGGACAAAATCGCCGCACGATCCCGGATAGGGCGCAAACCGCGCCCTTCCGGGATGACACCGCCGATCGCTGCAACTTCAGTCCGCTGGACAGCCTCAAGTCAATGGCCTAGTCATCGCCTTGCTGGAATTGGGTCCTTATGCCTGAAACTGGATCACGTCATTGCGAGCGAAGCGAAGCAATCCAGAGGCAAAGCCTGCGGCCATAGGCGTGGACGCCCGCGGCGGCAAAGGCCGCCTCGCGATGACGGTTGCAGCCCTGTCCTTCGCTTTGACGATGGTCCCGCAGGCGAGCCATTTATGAGGTTTTGCTAGCATGGGGTGGGCGCGGGTTTTCGTATTCCTGGTGTTTTTGGTGCTTGGCGCGTCGTTTCTGGCCACCACCGGCAGCCTGATGCGCGAGTTCAAAGACTCCTGGCTCGATTACGCGGCCCTGGACAGCCACCTGTTCGTTTTCTTCCCAACGCTTGGGATCGTGGCGCTCGTGGCCTTCTTCATGCCCTCGGTTGTGTTCACCGATTTATACTGGCGGCACATCCGGTTCGGGAGGGTCCGGTTTTTGTTTGGTTTCCTGGCGATCGCCGTTGCCTCGTATTACATCGCCGGCGTTTTAATGGACGGCCAGCGGCGGTCTTATTGGGAGAGCGCGCCGGCCGCGGTGGCGGCCGATGCGGGCGAGCCCGCCGGCTGCGCGCAAAGGGGCGAGCCGTGCCTGCGCTTGCCTTTGCCGATGGCGATCCGCAATCTGCGCCAGGTGAGCCGCGCGCGCCTCGGGCTCGACGAACTCATCCGCAACTGCTCCGCCGGCCCCCGCGATGCCCTCATCGAACCGGCACGGACCCCGGAGAGGCGGCGCTTTTGTCTTGCCTCGACCCCGCTTTCGAGTTTTCCCGCACTTGAGGACGACGAAAGCTGCTGCAAGGCGCAAGCCCGGCTGATGCTATTTGCGCAGGACAACTATAGGATCGCGGCCACGCGTTCGATTACCTCGGAAGTACATGCACTACTGCTGCCATTGAAGGTATTCTTCTTGCTTGTCGTCTTCGTGATGAGCTTTCTGCTTGCGGCGCACCACAAAAAGGTGGAGAAGAACCACCGGGCGTATCTGCCACAAATGGAGATCGGGCTCTTCGCGGGCGCGCTGTGCATCATGTTCTTTCCGCTGATGTCGCAGGCTTTTCTTCAATCCAACGAAGTGCTTAGCGGCAGCATCGGACGGGGGCCATTCAGCTACGCGGTTCCCATTATCAGCCTGCTCTCCATGGTTTGGGTGCTGCTGATCGGCCTTTTCTTCTACCGGCGCCGCTCCGATGACAGGCTCGTTACTATCGGCCGCTTCGCCGGTATTCTCGTAAGCAATATAGGCATCATCAAATACAATCTCCTGGTGACGATATTCATCTGGGCGCTTGGCGCCGGTGCCAGCCAGACCGGCCTCATAGCCCTCGCGGGCGCTTGTGTGTGCGCCATCGTGCTCATGCTGCTTGCCATGGCCGTTTACCGGCCCCGAAAGGAAAAGGATTTGTAAGGCCAAACCCGGTTGACATGGCCGGGCGCGGCTATGACAGCGGTGGAAGTAGCGGGAATGATACCGGATCCGCTAGAATACTTCCGCCATCGTCATCGCGAGGCGGCCCTTGCCGCCGTGGCGATCCAGAAGCAATATCCGTGACGCGGCCCTGGATTGCTTCGCTTCGCTCGCAATGACGCTGCGGAAGCGATTAGCCGGATCTGGTGTGACCCTGCCGAAGCGCTAGAGCGTTACGCTGGCGAGAGCGATTTCTTTTCCGCTGGGGTTGCAATTTCCGAAAGCGGCCAGCGCGGCCGGGCCGGCGTCTCCAGGCTATCGGTGAAGCCTGCCGCCAGGCGCAGGGCTCCGGCCCAGGCGATCATGGCTGCGTTATCTCCGCAAAGGCCGGGGGGCGGCGCATGGAAGCTATAGCCGGCCGCCTCGCATTCTTCGAGCAGGGCCGCACGCAGCGCCTTGTTGGCAGCAACCCCGCCCGCCACGGCGAAGCGTTTCGGAAGCCCCGCCGCACCGTATAGCCTGAACGCTGCCTTGAGCCTGTCCCGCACGGTATCGGCAGCCGCGGCCTGAAACGATGCGCACAGATCCCGCACATCTCGATCGCCCAAGGGAGCCAGCTTCAAGGCGGCCTGCCGCACGGCGGTCTTCAGGCCCGAAAACGAGAAGTCGGGGGTTTCGCGGCCCAAGAGCGGCCTTGGGAAAGCAAACCGGCGGGGATCGCCGTGCCGCGCGAAACGCTCGACAGCCGGGCCGCCAGGAAAGCCCAGGCCGAGCATTTTAGCGACCTTGTCGAAGGCTTCGCCAAGCGCATCGTCGATGGTTCCGCCAAGTTTTTTGTAATCGAAAAGAGCGCTAGCCTGGAGGAATTCCGAATGTCCTCCCGACACCAGCAACAGCAGGTAAGGCGGATGGAGCGCCTCCGTAAGCCCGACGGTGAGCGCGTGGCCTTCCAGGTGATTGACCGCCACCAATGGCAAATCGTGGACCAGCGCAATCGCCTTCGCGGTCACAAGCCCCACCAGCAATCCGCCAATGAGGCCGGGCCCCGCAGTGGCGGCGACGCCATCCAGGCTGTGGAAATTGAGATGGGCCTCCTCCAGCGAGGCTCTGACCAGGCTATCGAGCACTTCCACATGCGCGCGCGCCGCGATTTCGGGGACCACGCCTCCGTAAGGCTCGTGCTCCTTGAACTGCGTGCGGACAACGTTCGAAAGGATCGTGCCGCTCCCGTTTGGCTCCAAGCGAACGATGCTGGCCGCTGTCTCGTCGCAACTCGTCTCGATGCCAAGAACGTTAAGCCCGGGCCTTTTTTGCTGCATATGCATAAAAATATCTTTGCCGATCCTGCGACCTTGCATGATCCCGATTGCAATCCTTCGTAAGTGCTTTAAATACGTTATCTTTCGTTGCGATAGCGCTAAGTGTAGGGCCATATCGGACCTCGCGGCACCGGCAACGGCACCGCATCCCACATTCAAGAAACAGAAGAAAACCATGAACAAACACCCAGGCGCAAGAGCAATTCGCATCGGTACGCGTGGAAGCGCGCTCGCTCTTGCTCAGGCGAATGAGGTTCGGGAAAGGCTAAGCTCGCTCTGTGGAAGCGAAATTTCCTTTGAAACTTGTATTATCAAAACATCGGGAGACAAAATTCAAGACCGCGCATTGGCGGCAGTGGGCGGCAAAGGGCTGTTCACAAAGGAATTGGAGGAGGCTTTACTCGAAGGCAGCATAGACCTTGCCGTGCATTCCATGAAGGACATGCCCGCGGTTCTGCCGGAAGGGCTTGAAATTGCCTGCATTCTGCCTCGCGAGGACGTTCGCGACGCCTTCATCTCGCCAGTGGCTAAGTCTCTGAACGAGCTTCCCTCTGGCTCCATCGTCGGCACGGCCTCGGTCCGGCGCGGCGCGTTCATCCTGAATGCGCGCCCGGATTTGAAGACGGTGCTGTTTCGCGGCAACGTAGAAACGCGGCTGCGCAAGCTCGCCGAGGGCGAAGCGCACGCGACGCTGCTCGCCGCCGCCGGGTTGAACCGGCTGGGCATGGCGGACCGGATCACGCGGCTCATTCCTGTGGATGAAATGCTGCCGGCCCCGGCGCAAGGCGCCATCGGCATCGAAATCCGCTCCGCCGATGCGGTCACGCGCGCGCTGATCGCCCAAATCCACGACGAAGCGGCGGGTATCGCAATTGCTGCCGAGCGTGCGTTTTTAGGAGAACTCGATGGCTCCTGCCGCACGCCCATAGCCGCGCTCGCTACGGTTTCCGCTGGCCGCGTGTCGATGAAGGGGACGATCCTGACGCCCGATGGCGCGCGCGTCTACGAGACTTCGCGCGAGGGCAGCAGCAGCGATGCCGCAGCCCTGGGCCGCGATGCGGCGCAGGAGCTTTTGAAGCGCGGCGGAGAAGACGTGTTCCGTCTTGCCAGCTGATCGACGCCGCGATGCGCTTGCTCGTTACAAGGCCGGAACCTGACGCGGGGGCGCTTGCGGAGGAGCTTCGCAATTTAGGGCACGGGCCCGTGCTTGCGCCGCTCTTGGAATTCCATGCCTTGGATTTCGATCCCGCAGCCTTCGAAACAGCCGATGCGTTGATCTTCACCAGCCGCAACGCCCTTCGTGGCTTAAGCGAAAAGCTCGATGCGGGGCCTATTGCGGGCTGTCCGGTTTTCTGCGTTGGCGGCGAAACCGAACGGGCCTTGCGCCGGGCGGGTTTCCAAACCGTGGCGGGGACCGCGGAAACGGCGGAGCAACTGGCCGCCAAGATCGCTGCCGCGGCGGCCAAGGGCGCCAGGCTCGTTCATGTGACTGGAGAGCACCAGGCCTTCGATCTTGCGCAAAGCTTGACGCGGGAAGGGCTTTTCATCCGCACCTTGCGCGTGTATGCGATGGACGCGCGCAGTGCCTTCGATAGCGCGCTGATCGGGGAGTTCAAGGCAGGCGCCATCGGCGGCGCGATTTTGATGTCGCCGCGCACGGCCGAGATTTTCGTGTCATTGTGCGGGCAGCATGACCTTTTGGATCGCGCAAGGTCTCTCGATTACTTTTGCTTAGCAAAAAGTGTGGCAAATAGGCTTAAACCGCTCGATCCCGTTCATGTGCACGTTGCGCCGCGGCCGGACAGGGCGGCTTTGCTCGAACTTCTGCCGCCGCCCGGCCAAGATCGTGTGAGATACAGCGCGAACGGAAATTTATAGGCTGCTCCTTACCATGCCAGACGACAAACGGCCCAGGCCAACGATCGACATGACCGCAGAACGCGTTTCGCAAGCCCCTTCTCCGCGCCCGGCACTTCCGGGCGGCAAGGCCGCGTCTCAAGCTCCAGGCCCATCCGAGCGGGGGGGCAGAGGCTTTACCGGCTATCTTTTGGCGGGCCTGATCGGGGCCATAATCGCCGCCGGGAGCTTATTCCTCGCGCTCAAAGCGGGCATTCCCGGTCTTTCGCTTACCGATCCGCATACGCAAACGGCGATGGCCGAACTCGAAGAGCGGACCGCCTCGCTCGAAAGCGCCCTTCGCGCCCAAGGACGCTCGGCACCGGTGAGCGCCTATCAGCCGGGCGCTGCGCCCGAGGCTTTGAACGAGCTTCGTTCCAGGCTGGATGGCGTCGTCGATGTCACGCGCAGCCTCGATCAAACCGTGCAATCCATCTCCCAGCGAATGCAAGGCTTGGACGAGCGTCCGGGGGGCGGAGAAAGCAAGGAAACCGTGCGTGCGGAGGTTGCAAGCCAAACCGCAGCCCTGCAGCAGCGTTTGGGCGCCGTGGAGCGCGAGCTTGAGGCGCTGACGCGTGCGCAAAACGAAAGGCAGGCCGACGCCCGCACCGCTTCCCTAACGCTTGCGTTGACAAATTTGAAGCGCGCGGTTGCCGACGGACGGCCGTTCCCGGCGGAGCTTGCCGCGGTTGAAACGATTTCGGCAACCAAACTGCCCGTTTCGCAGCTTGCACCCTACAAGGATACCGGCGTTGCCACGC
This sequence comes from Rhodomicrobium sp., assembly GCA_052145975.1. GTDB lineage: Bacteria > Pseudomonadota > Alphaproteobacteria > Rhizobiales > Rhodomicrobiaceae > Rhodomicrobium. The sequence continues at coordinate 12,489 of JBKQNN010000301.1, forward strand.
TGGCCGAGCTCCAGACCGGCTTTGCCGAGGCGTCGAAAAAGACTATCGAGGACCATTACGCCAACAAGTCCGGCGGCTTCATGGGCGATATGCTTTCGCGTGCCAAGTCGGTGGTCCAGATCAAGCCCGCCGATAGCACTGGCGACAGCGTGGAGGCGATCCTTGGGCGGATGAGCGCCGCTCTTAGAGCGGGCGACTTGAAAACCGCCCTGATGCAGGGCGCAGGCCTTGAGCATCCGCCGCAGGAAATGATGGACTGGTTCGCCAAAGCGCAAGCCCGCGCCGCTGTGGATGAAGCGTTGCGGAAAACCGATTCTGAGCTGCTTGCCTCGCTCACGAGGCCCGCGGCACGGCGTCAATAAGCGGCCCGGGCGCGCCCGCAGCCAGCAAAACCCAAAACGGCTCGAATGAGTTAAGCGATGATCCGCCTTGTTCTCTATTTACTGCTGGTTGGCGTTGCCGGGTGGGGGCTTTCCTGGGTCGCCGATAGGCCCGGCAAGCTGAATGTCGAATGGCTCGGCTACGACGTTCAAACCAGCGTTTTCATCGCGGCCATCGCGCTCGCTGGCTTTTTCGCAGCGTTTTCCCTCCTCGTTTGGCTTGCCGTACTAACCTGGACTGCGCCGAAGCGGTTTGTGCAGCGCGTCAAGCAAAGGCACGAGCGTATGGGCCAGGAAGCGGTGCGGCGCGGCATCTTCGCGGCGGGGGCCGGCGACAGGCTTGGCGCCTTGAGGGCAGGGGCTATCGCGAAAAAATATGTGCCCGAAGAGCCGATGGCGCTCCTGCTCGAAGCGCAGTCGGCGCAGCTCAACGAGGACCCAATCGCATCCAGGCGCGCGTTCGAGCGCATGCTCGAAAAACCCGAAATGGCGGAGCTCGGTTTGCGCGGCCTCTATATCGAAGCCAAGAAAGCGGGGCAGGGCGAGGCCGCCAAGCAGTTCGCCCAGCGGGCGCTCGAAGCCAATCCCGCCTTGCAGTGGTCTTCGAGCGCGCTCTTCGATATCCAATGCCGCGAAGGCGACTGGCGTGGCGCGCTCAATACGCTGGGCCTAGCCAAACACCACCGTCATTTGCCCAAAGCGGAGGCCGATAGACGCCGTGCATTGCTACTGACCCAGCTTGCCGTCGAGCTGGAAGACACCCAGCAAGGCAAGGCGCTTGCCTATGCGCAAGAAGCACTCGGCCTTTCCTCTTCGCTTGTGCCGGCAGCCGCGGTAGCCGGGCGCATACTCGCATCCCAGGGAAACACCGCGCGTGCCACAAAGCTTCTAACCCAGGTGTGGCGCACCTCGCCGCATCCCGAAATCGCGCTGATCTATGCGCATGCCCGCACAGGCGATTCGTCGCGCGACCGGCTGGCAAGGGTAAAAACGCTTGCCGCATCGGGGCCGGCCAGCCTTGAGGGCGATATAGCCGTCGCCGTTGCGGCCATAGAAGCCAAGGAGTGGGACGCCGCGCGCGCTGTCCTGCAGCCTCACCTGGCGAACGCCCCGGCCGCGCGGGTATGCCGGTTGATGGCGCGTATCGAGGCCGGCCAAAACCGGGACCTCGGGCGTGCGCGCGAATGGCTCGGCAAGGCTGCCCGCGGCGCGCCCGATCCGGTTTGGGTTGCGCCCGATGGCACGGTTTCCTCCGATTGGCAGGCGGTGTCGCCAAAATCGGGCGCGCTTGGCGCCTTCGAATGGAAGACGCCTCCCGTAGCGGTCCCGGCCGGGGCGGGCGACGGCATGGCAGGGCTACCCGAACTCGATTCCCCTGCCGCGGAAAGCCAGCCGGCCTCCCCCGGTTCCGCCCCATCCGCGCCAGGGGCAACGGAGGCGGAAATCATCCCTCCCATGCAGGCGAATGCGCAAACCTTGCCGCGCGAAGCCAGCCCGGCGCGGATTGAGGCGCGGCCGGAAGCCGGCGATGCCGTGGATGAAAAAGACGCGGAGGAGAAGAAACAGCGAGGGGCTTGCTCGGGCAGCGGGGCCGCTCCCGCCAACGCAATTCAAATCGTAGCGAATGCCGGAGCCGGGACGTCCAGGCCGGAAATCCGCAAGCCGCAGATTTTTGTGCCGGGCCGCGCGCCCGACGACCCAGGCCCGAGGGAGCCCGATAGCGACGAGCTTAGCACGCCGCTCAGCCGCTTCCGCAGTCCCTCTTAGAGCCGGACCCGCCGTTATCTTGTCAGGAGCCTTGCGCCGCGCATGCCCAGTTGATATTGATAGCGCTCCGGTTCGCAAACCGGAATCGCCGCTTTAGCTCAGCCGGTAGAGCACATCATTCGTAATGATGGGGTCGCGTGTTCGAGTCACGCAAGCGGCACCACTTCCCCTTATCCACAAGGCATAGGCAAAGGCAGCGATTGCCTGCGTTTTTTCGACAACTGAATAGGTGCGCGCGATTGACGGTTGTCCATGCGTTGCCTCATAACTCGCGCTTAAGTGGAGTTCTTGCAGTGATTTTCAATCAATCGATCATTTTGAGGCCGCATGCCAAACGAATACATCGTCGAAATCGAGAAGCTCCCCCTATCTGAACCTTCGCTGCCGCCGGAAGCCCAAGAAGCCGCACTCGCTCCGGCCAAATCGTTTGCGACGATGACGGGCGCAGAGGCGTATTTGGAGCAGCTTGTGCAGGAGGGGTATCGCTTAAGGGTAATTTGCCCCCATCGGCTCATGAACCACGAGGACGTACTTACCTGGCTCAATGGCATGTTGCTTGAGCGGCTCCGTAGGCAGGAGAATGCCGAAAGGCTAAACGGTAGCGTGAGGCGGAATGGCGATCGGCTCCTTGCCTCTTGCGATGGCGAACTCAATTACCGGTCCGGAGTGGATGAGGAGATACCGCTGCAGCAGCTGGAAAGTGCAGCGCCGCCTGAAGTCCGGGCATGTTATCCTTGAGCTCAAGGCGCGCCCCATGCCATTCCGCAACCGCGGCAACGAAGCTCAGGCCAAGGCCGAAACCCTGTTGGCCCGCGGCCGAATCGAGTCTGACGAAACGGTCCAGGATGGCGGTTCGCTTGCCTTCGGGAATTCCCGGGCCATTGTCCGCGACGGTTAAGCAAGCGCCGCCGCTGCCGTTGGCCGCCGAAATCGCAACGCGCCCGCCCTCCGGCGAGTATTTGATGGCGTTGTCGAGGAGGTTCGCCGCCGCCTGCGAGATCAGATGCGCGTCGCCTAAGACATAAACCCCTTCTGCCGGGCAAGGCTTCGCTTCGATTGCGACGCCGCTTTCCTCTGCAAAAGCCTCGTACAGGTCGACGAGTTCCTCTACCACCTCCGCCAAATTAACCGGTGCGTGCGGGAGCGAAAGAGCGCCCGCCTTAATGCGCGCGATTTTCAAGATGCCGTTGAACGTATCGACAATGGTGTCGGACTCGGCGATGGCGCGCTTCAGGACAGCTTGATACTCTTCGGGGGAACGGTCCGCCATCAGCGCCACTTCCAGCCTGCCGCGCAGGCGATTGAGCGGTGTGCGCAGATCGTGCGCGATGTTTTCGGACACGCCGCGCACGGTAGCCACAAGCCGCTGAATCCGGTCGAGCATGGCATTGATGTTCTGAGCGAGGTGGTCGTATTCGTCGCCGCCCTCGCCGACCGCAATGCGCACCGAGAGATTGCCTTCAAGCACCTCGTCCGCGATGGCGTTGATTTCGCCCAGCCGGCGCCGCGCATAAAAGGCGAGCAGCGCGCCCGCGGCCGTGCCAAGCAGCAAATCGGCCGCAAGCACGCTCAGGAGCGATTCCGCGGCGATGGCCCGGAAATTGTTGCGCTCGGTCAGCGCGCGGCCAACGAGAAGCCGGCTGCCATCGGGAAATTGCAGGGTGCGCACGCGGGCGGCCTTCGCTGCATGGCGCACTTCGGTATCCGCGGCGGGCCCAGGCTGCGGCGCCTGCGCCGGCCATTCATTCAAATTACCGGCGAGCCTCCCGTCTGGGCCGATGAGCAGATAGATGCGCACCGTGTCGCCGTGCGGCGAGGCGCGATCCGCGACGGTCTGGCGCAGGCGTTCGTAGCCGCCCTTCTCATATGCCGCGGTCATGTCGCTCACTTCGCGGGAAAGGGCGCCGCCGATCTGGCCATCGATGACGAACAGCATGCTCCAATACAAAAAGGCGAGCACCGCCCCGCCCACCGCGATGAAGGCGAGGCTCGCAAACACCGTAAGCCGGAACGTCGTGGTATGGCGAAGGCTAATCAGCACGGATGCAGTATCCGGAGCCCCGCACGGTATGGATAAGAGGCGCGTCGAAACCCCGGTCGATCTTCTGGCGCAGGCGGCTCATTTGCACGTCGATGATCTTGGTCTCGGGCTCGAACCGGTATTTCCACACGCTTTCGAGAAGCATGCTGCGGGTGACGGTCTGTCCGGCATGGCGCATCAGGAATTCAAGCAGGCGAAACTCACGCGGCTGCAGCACGATCCCCGTGCCGGCGCGCGTAACGCTTCTGGATAGCAAATTCATTTCGAGATCGCCAACGCGCAAAACCGTGTCCGGCGCGGCCGCCTTTCGCCGGATTATAGCTTCGAGGCGCGCCAAAAGCTCGTGAAATGAAAAGGGCTTGGAGACGTAATCGTCGCCGCCCGCGCGCAATCCCGCGATCCGGTCGTCCACCTCGCTCAAGGCGGTGAGAAAAACGGCGGGCGTCATAATCTTTTGCGCCCGCAAAGCGGCTACGATATCCAGGCCGTCGCCGCCGGGCAGCATGCGGTCGACGATAAGCGCATCGAAAGTCTCCGCCTGGGCAAGGGCGAGCCCCTCCGCAAAATCCAGGGCGCACACCGCCCCATGGCCGCACTCGGCCAAGCCTTGGACGAGCACATTGCGCCCGCCGGGGTCGTCCTCGATGACGAGAATTCGCATAATCTAAAGCTGCCCCGTATGCCTGCGCCTTGAAGGTATCAAAACGGTAACTGGAGCCGCAAGAGCGGTCCCTGTATTCGTCTTATCACACAAGTTAGGCATGGAGCGGGCGAGCGGGATTTCATTCCGCGCCACACCGGAACGTCATGTTACCGGTATCGCGGCCCCGTTTCCAGACGGGATCGGCAAAATGAGCAGGAACGGTGGACAAGCGTCCGGTACCGCTCTCAGAGCAGATTGCAACGTCATCTGGCTCCCTGGCACAGCGCCGGTGGAGTGCGCCGGGGTTGACGCGCGATGTGCAACGGCTAGCACCAGCGTTTCTCGGGCACATCCCCGTTTCCACGGCTGGGCTCTCTACACCGCTGCGGCTGCGGTTTGCCTAGGGGGCCAAGCTGCGGCGCTGCCCATGCTTGCCGCCGCCGGCGCTGGGGCCGGCCCTTGGGCCACTGGCGCCGCTTTCGGCGCGGCCGCGGCCATCGCTTCCTGGGCCGGCGCCAAAATCGCGGGCAGTTTCGCGGAAGGCACCGGCTCCGGCCCCCGCGCCTATCCGCTTTCGTTGGAATCGAAAGCGGGCTCGGAAAACCGCTTCGCACTTTTCCGCACGCAGTCTAGCGCGGCGCCACAGGACCTTGCGCTGCACGATGCCTTGACTTTGTCGCTGATCCTGGCGGCCTCCGCTGTCTTGGGAGGCATAGGGGCTGCACTTTTGCTACCGGCCGGTGCGGCGCTGGCGCTCGCCACGCGCCGGATCGCAAGAAAGCGGACCGTTGGCGAGCAAGACGCGGCTCTGCTGCTCATCGTAGGCGTAGCCATGGCTGGGCTGTGCAGGCCGCTAGGCTTTCAGGAATGCGCCGTTGCAGGCGTCGCGCTGGCGGCCGTTGCAGCTATGAAGGCCGGGCATAGCGGCTTGCGCCTGCCGCGGCAGCAAATGTGGCACATTTGGGGGGTATCCGCACTTATGTGCGCCGCCATCGCAGCCGCAGGCCATGGCCCGGCCGCATTGCCCGCGTCCCTCGGGCTCCCCTTGGTTTTGCCGTTTGCGGCAGGTGCGATTTACGGCGCCGCTGCCCAGGCTGCGTCCCGTATGTTCGGTGGCGCAAGGGCCAGGCTCTTATCGGCCATAGTGCCGTTCCTGTCCATAACTGCGGAATGTGCGCTTGGCAGCCCGGCGCATCTTCCGCAGGTAGCAGCGGCGGTGCTCCTTGCCGCTGCGCTCGCCGGCTCGCGCTATTTCCCCGCAATGCCGCGCGAGCCGGCCGTGTCTGCGGCAAATGCCTGGCCCATGGGCTGGGCATAGCCCGGCGAGCAGTCGCATCGGTCAAACTACTTCTTCCGCCTCCTGGACGCTGGGCTCCTGCTTACCCATGCGCGCGCATTCGACGAAAACTCGGAGGTTGCAACCGCGGCAATGATCGTAATCGAGCCGGGTGTAGATATAGCGGAACGCGGCCGTCTTCGACCGGAAGACGTTCTGCTTCCCGATGACGTCCAGATAGCGGCCCTTTTCCAGCAAATCGGCCACGGTGCTGTTCAAGCCGATCAGATACAGGCAGCCGTCCCGTTCGCGGTAATGGCGGGCCATTTGCGCCAGCGCTTCGGCGCCAGCGATATCGGCGAAATTCACGCCTGTCATGATGATAGCGAGGTGCCGGCAAGACGGGTTGAGCTGGCCGCAGCGCAGCAGCTCCTCCTTGAAGGTGCTTACCGCGCCGAAGAACAGCGATCCGTTGAAGCGGATGATGTGGAATTGCGGGCATTCCGGCAGATCGGGCCGCGGCTCGGTCATCTTGCGGCTGGGGCTGGCTGGATCGGGCACGCGGCGCACGATGCGCGGATTGGAGGTGCGGTAAAGGTAGACCACAAGCGACAGCACCACGCCGGCCAGGATTGCCACCTGCACCTGGATGAACAGCGCGGCAAAGAGCGTCGCAATCAGGATGTAGGTTTCGGTGCTGCTGGTCCGCGCGATCTGGGCGATGTTGGCGCGGTCGATGAGGCTCCAGCCGATCAGAAACAGGGAAGCCGCCATCGCGGAGTAGGGCAGGTAGACGGCCAGCGGCGCGGCCACGGAAATGATCGCCGCGAGCGATAGTCCGGCGGTCAGGGCGGACACCGGCGTTTGTGCGCCAACGGCATAATTCAGCGCGCTGCGGTTGAAGGAAGACGAAACGACATAGCCCGAGAAGAAGCTGCCCAGCGTATTGGCCATGCCTTGGCCGATGAATTCCTGGTTGGCGTCGATGTGCTGGCCGGTTCGGATGGCGAGCGCTCGCGAAATGGACACGGACTCGTTCAGCGCGGAGATCGCAAGCGCCAGCGCCGTGGGCAGCAACATGGCCCAGACGGACGGATCGAAGCTTGGCGCGGAGAGCGGCGGCAGACGGGAGGGCAGCATCCCGACCGTTGCTACATGGGCGCCGGCCGCGTTGAACGCCGCTCCGGCGGCGCAGCCCGCGGAGATGGCCACGATCATGAAGGGGACGCGCGGCAAATAGTGCCTAACGGCGAGCCCGGTGGCGAGTGCGATAGCCCCGGTTAGGGTGGTGGCCGTATCGAAGCTGCCGATGTGGGCCGCGAGGTAAGCGACGAGGGCGTAGACCGGCAGGCCTTGGGGAACAGCCAAGCCAACGAAATTGTGAATTTGGGTTAGAATGATAAGGATGCCGACGCCCGCGGTGAAACCGACGATCACCGAATGCGATACGAAATTGACGAGCGCTCCAAGCCTGAAGAGGCCAAGCGCCAGTTCGAGCAGCCCCACCATGAACGCGAGCGTGATGGCAAACTTCACATATTGTGCGGAGCCCGGTTCGGCGAAAGCCGAAAGCGCGGTAGCGAGCACAAGCGACGCGGTGGTGCTAGGTCCCGCGACCAGATGCCATGAGGAACCGAATAGCGCAGCGGCGATCGTAGGCACGATGGCCGCGTAAAGCCCGTATTCGGGCGGCATGCCAGCAATCGTGGCAAAGGCGACGCCCTGCGGCAGTACGATAATGGCGCCCGTCAATCCCGCAAGCAGGTCTGCGGGCAAGGTCCGCCGGCTGACCTTGGACAGCCACGTGGGCAAGGGCAGGAAACGCCCCGGCCGCGGGACGGTTTTTCGAAGGTTGACGAGCGCCATATCCGGCTTGCCTCCACTTTCTAAAGCGCGCGCGCAATTGCGGGCATGGCGAAATGGCTTCGCCGCCCAGAAACGCTGGCTGCTTTTGGAACGGGATTTTATTGGTCGGGGCTGGGCTGTGGTTCGCCGCTCGCGCCCCAACCGGGAAACTACAGCCGGGGCAATGGCTTGAACAGTAAATTATTTGATACGTTTCGGATGGCGTCTATTCAACGAACGGGATGTTCACCGCGAGTGTGAAGCCGTTGATCATCAGTAACACGCCAAGCACGCCCAAGACCGCGCTGCCCGCGAGCAGCGGCCTATTCCTGAGCACGATGGACGCGGAGGCCAGCACGACGGCGATTTGCAAGAAGGCCTGGGCATAGTCGAAATAGGGATCTTGCCTCAGCGCTGCATCGCGGGCGTTTTCGAATTCCTTGGCCTTGACGGCCAGCTCCTTTTTGCCCTCGGCCTTCTGGGGATCGCTTTCCAGGCGTCCAATTTCGGCGTCGTAAGCGTCTATCCTTTCTTCGATCTGCTTGCGCATCGCTTCAGGCAGGCCAGGCTCGCCGAGCCTTAATTGGAGCGCTTCGGCGGCTACCCTGTAGGTTGTCTGCCGCATGTTCTTGGCTTGATAAAACGCCCAGGTATCCGACGCCTGAATGTTGGTCCGCGTGGAGTCCTTGGTGGAGTTGCCGCCGCCCACGCTGCAGATCGACAGCAGGACAGCCAGAATCGCAATGTAGACGGCAATCCACTTATCCGCTCCGTGCTCGTGGGCGTCCTTCAAGTTGTCGGCGATGTCCGAGATTTCCATGGCGAGAACCAACCCCGTTGTTGAAACATGCGGCGCTGCGAAAAAACGCCGCCTTCCAGCAGCGCCCAAGGTTTCGTTCGTTTAGCGCGTGCGCACAATCCGTGCAAGGAGGCTGCCGTGCAAGGAGGCTGCCATCACGGATTCGCGGCTTTGCGGCGCCATCCGGCCATGGGTTCCATTCATATACTATTGGCGTGTGCACAACTAAAGGTTGTAGAACGGTTGTGGAATCGGCTAAACGATTCGCAGGCGCTTTGCTCAGGGAAGCGGCGCCCGGACAGGCCATGACGCGTTTATAGCTGCCTCGCTCATAAGACTGGAAGGATGCAGGTGCTGCAGAGTTTGTACAAAGCCAGGGAGTTTCGGGCTAGAGCTCCGCTGAGACTAGCACTCGCCGCTGCAATCGCCGCCGCGGTCATCGGCCCAGCAAAGTTGCCAGACAAGGCGATGGCGCAGTCCGCGATCGAAGAGCTGGATGCGGCTGTCCGCCAGGTGAAAGTGACGCGCAGCAAATCGCGCACATTCGAGGTGGCTAAGCCGTTCGCCTCCGCCGTCGTGGGATCTCCCGATATCGCCGACGTGCTGCCGATGTCCGACCGGATCCTTTACGTTCAGGGCAAAAAGGTCGGCACCACGAACGTATCCGTTTTCGACAAGAACAAACGCGTTATCGCCATCCTCGACGTGGAAGTTACCATCGACGCGCGGGCCGTCGCCGAACGGATCCGGGCGAATATCGACAGCAAAGGCATTACCGTCTCCAGCAGCCAGGAGCAGCTTATCTTAGGCGGGCACGCGAAGAACGCGGTGGATGCCGAGCAGGCAGTTGCCATCGCCAAGGCGTCAGCGCCAGAGCTTCAGCTCGTGAACTTGATCAAGGTGGCCGGCGCGCAACAGGTGCTGCTGAAGGTGCGTTTCATAGAAGCCAGCCGCACCGCGGAGCGGGATCTGGGCGTGAACTGGTTCGCGGCCAACAGCGCGGGAACGCAAGGGGCCACCATAGGCTTGGGTAGCGTCGGGAAGGCCGCCACAGACACGTTCTTGCCGGCGTTCACAAGTTCCGGGGGGTCGGCGGCGGCGAGTCCTTTTGCCGTGGGGCTGGCCAATCTCGCCAGCAAGGGCACGAACATCGATATGCTGATTTCAGCGTTGGAAAGCAAAGGTCTTGCAAGGCGTCTAGCCGAGCCCGACTTGGTTGCGCTGTCGGGAGATACGGCCAGCTTCCTGGCGGGCGGCGAAGTGCCGGTCCCCGTCGTGCAGCCCTCGTCGGGTGCCACACCTACAATCACCGTGGATTACAAGCCTTTCGGCGTGCAGCTGACTTTCATGCCCACCGTACTTGCGAATGGCGTCATCAATCTGCGCCTGACGCCCTCCGTCAGCGAGTTGGATTATTCGAATGGAATCTCGCAAAACGGCTTCACGATACCCGCGCTGACGAAGCGCGAAGCGCGCACGACCATCGAGTTGCGCGATGGGCAAAGCTTTGCCATTGCGGGGCTGCTCCAGACAGAAGGCTTGCGCGACATCTCGCAGGTGCCGTGGCTTGGATCGGTGCCGGTGCTCGGAACAATGTTCCGCAGCTCTCAGTATCAGCAGAACGAGACGGACCTGGTGGTCATCGTCACGCCCAGGCTTGCCGTTCCCGCCACCCCCGGACAGAAGCTGGCTACACCGCTCGACGGGCGCCAGCCCAGCAACGACGCCGACTTTTTCCTGTTCGGACAAACGGAGGTGCCTAAGCAATATACCGAATTCGTCTCGTCGGGCGGCGATATTTCCGGGCCTTACGGCCACTCCATTCCAGCCCCAGGAAAATAAAAGCGGGCGCGTGCCAGAGGAAAGCTCAGATGAAGAACATTGCGGCTCTTGTATTAGCGGCGTTGCTGGCGCTTCCGGCAAGGGCGATTGCTCAGGGAGCTACCTGGGAAGGCCCATGGAGCGAGTACGGTCAAAGGACGGATAGCGTGACTTTAGGGGCGGGTAACGCCAAGGAGGTCAATGCGGCCATCCAAGCCGCGGACCCTTGGCCGCCCTATGTAGGCAACCGGAATATTCCGGCGAGCGGTGAGCGCATGTCGCGCGCCATCCGCCGGTATCAGGATGTGACCAAGATACCGGAGGCAGTGCGCGCGCCAACCCCTGAGTTAGGCGTCTCAGGCGGTTCCGGCAGCGGATCGTCCTCCGGCGGGAAATAACCTCGATGACAGCGCTCAGCACTTCAATGGCGTCCCCATCCAAAAGCCGAAACTCCAAAAAAGGCTGGACGGGCTTGCGCCTGGCTTTGGCCGCCGCGCTGCTTCCGGCGCTGCTCTCAGCCTGCGGCGGCATGTTGGAGCCCGCGGGCCTTGCTGCGCCTGCCTTGAGTGGCGACGATCTGGCGAAATACCAGCCTTCCGATGAGCCTTATCGCGCCGGTGCTGAGCACTTCAGCCGGGGTGAATACGGCCTTGCGGAGAGCTACTTCCGGGAGGCCGCGGAAAAGTCGCCACAAAGCGCTGCAGCTTGGATTGGGCTGGCGGCAAGCTACGACCGGCTGAGCCGGTTCGATTTGGCGGATCGCGCTTACAACACCGCGATCAAGCTTTCGGGTGAAACGGCGCAGATCCTAAATAACCGGGGTTATTCGTATCTGCTACGCGGGAATTTGCCTGCCGCCCGCGCCAATTTCGCGAGGGCGCGCGCACTCGAGCCGGAAAACCCGCTCGTGCAGAACAACATGAAGCTCCTGGCTAGCAGCGCAAAATACGTCAAGCCGAAAGCGCCCTAGGCAGCCCCGGCGCCGGTGTTCCGCAAACTAGTGGAACGTATCCATCAATCTTATCGCGGCGGGGCCGCCCACGATCAGGAACATGGTGGGCATGATGAAGAGCATCACCGGGACCGTAAGCATGGCCGGCAGCCGGTTCGCCCTCTCTTCCATTTCAATCATCTGGTGGTTGCGCATCTCATTTGCGGCGTTGCGCAGGGACTGCGCGAGCGGAGTGCCGAATCTAAGGCTCTGGATCAGGGTGCTGATTACGGATTTCACCGAGGGCAAGTTCACGCGTTCGGCCATGTTCGCCAGCGCCTGCTCGCGGCTGGGGGATATGCTGATTTCCGCCCAGGTCAGCGAGAGCTCATCGGCGAGCGCTGGGCTCGACAATCTGATTTCGGCGGCAACGCGCTGAAAGGCGGCTTCGAGCGAGAGGCCCACATTCACGCAGATCGCCAGCAGTTCAAGCGCATTTGGCAGGGCCGTGGCCACCGATTGACGGTGCTGCTTGAGCTTGAAATTGACCGTCATTACCGGCAGGAGCCACCCGGCAATGGCCGCTGCCGCACCGAGTACAATGGGGAGCATGGGCCGGCTCGCAGGGCCGGCGAAATAGGCGAGCGCACCGGCGCCGAAGGCAAGAGCGAACCTTATGCCCGTGAAAACTGCGAGCGCCATAGACGGGGGAACATTGATTTTCGAGAAGCTGCGCACGATCTGCCAGCGCTCCTCGGCGGATAACCCTTCCGCATACCAGACAGCCGAGTCCTCCTTCCAGCCCGCCGTTAATTTCGAGCCGCTCCGGTGGCCGAGGCCGGTGCCCTCCTGCATGAGATGCAGACGGCGCGACGGCAGCCCTTTGCCTTGCGCGGCGCCCCAAAGCATCAACGCGCCGCCCGCCATAGCCATGAGGATCAGCATCGGCATAATTACGTTACCGTGTGCTGCGAACCATTGAGACGGGCCCATGGAAACTATCCTTTCGATTTGTCATTCGCGGCTGACGCTGCGGATCATCTGACGCATGGTGATGAAGGAGAGCAAAAGGCCGGCCCCTGCCAGTGCCAGGATGAAGTGCCCGCGGGGGTCTTGGAACAGCGGGGCAAGGTAGGCAGGCTCGATGACGAGCAGCGCCGCCGTAACCAGGATCGGCAGAGAGCCGAGAACGTAGGCCGAGAAGCGTATCTCCGCGCTTATCGCCCTTGCCTTCAACCGCGCCGCCTGGCGTTTGCGCATGATTTGAGAAAGTTCTTCGAGTGTGGATACCAGGTTTCCGCCGGTCGAATATTGCATGATCGCCGCCACAGCGAAAAAGCGGAAGTCCGGCAGAGCGACAAGCTTGCTCGACATGTCGAGCGCCTCGCCTACCGGAATGCCGATGCGAATCTGGTCGGCGATCATCCTGAACACCTCATTGACCGGAGGCCCAGCCTCCTCGCCAACGACCTGAATGGCATAGGTGATCGGCGTTCCGGCGCGAAGCAAACGGGCCACCATGTCGACGGCTTCGGGAAATAGATTGCCAAACTCCCGCATTGCGCGCTGCTGCTGGCGCACAAGGACTGTGCGCGGCCCGAAGAACGCGGCGGCTGCCGAAGCCGCCACGGTGGCCCACATGGGCAGGCCAAAGCCGCGTATGCACACAAACGCCACCGCCGCAGTGGAAACCAAGGCCACCGCGATCAGCAACGGCGCGCTCGCGTGCATTCCCCAGCTGTAGCCGGCGCCGAAAGTGAAGAACGATTCAACCGGGCCGGCGTGTTTTTCGCCTTCGCCGGCCAGCGACGCCTGAGGCCCGCCCGCGGCGGCCTTTTGGCCCGTTTTCGCGAGAAGATGGAAGCGCCGCTCCATTTCGGAACGCCGTTTGCGCAGGACGTTAAATATCCAGGCGGACCCCGCGAGTGCGGCAACAAGCAATAGCGCGGCGGCGAGCAGCGGATAGGTCATTTGCGGCCCCCGTTGTCTTTTCCGGCGCCAAGAGCTTCGAGAAACGCATTCGCCAGTCCAAAATATTCGAGCCGCGGCAAGAAGCCGGGCCGGATGGGGGTCGCCCTGAAGCGCCCGCGGAGGCTGCCATCGATGTTCTCGCCGCCATATTCGTACTTGAACAGCGTATTGAGCGTGAACGTGTCTTCGACGAAGCCGACCACCTCGACCAGCTCGGTAACCCTGCGAACGCCGTCGCGCATGCGCTCAGTATGCACCACCAGATCGACGGCGCTCGCGATTTGGCTGCGAATGGATTTCCCCGGCATGTTGCCGTTGCCCATCAAGACCATGTTTTCGATGCGGGCAAGGGCGTCGCGCGCGGAGTTCGCATGCACGGTAGACATCGATCCGTCGTGGCCGGTGTTCATCGCTTGCAGCATGTCGAAGGCCTCCGCGCCCCTGACCTCGCCGATGATGATCCGGTCCGGACGCATCCGGAGCGCATTGCGTAAGAGCGCGCGCTGATCGACTTGCCCGCGCCCTTCGATGTTCGGCGGCCGGGTTTCGAGCGAAATCACATGATCTTGCTGGAGCTTGAGTTCGGCCGCATCCTCGATAGTCACGATGCGCTCGGCCTGGTCGATCATCCGCGAAAGCGCATTGAGCAAGGTCGTCTTGCCGGAGCCCGTGCCGCCGGCAACGATAATGTTCAAGCGGCAGCGCGCCGCGATCTCAAGTGCGGTAGCGAGCTCCGGAGAAAGGCTTCCCGCGGTCACGAAAGCGGAGAAATCCAGGATCGTCCGGGAAAACTTGCGGATGGAAAGGCAGGGACCCTTTAGGCTGAGCGGCGGGATGACGACGTTCACGCGGCTGCCGTCGGACAGCCTGGCGTCGAGCATGGGGGTCGACTCGTCGATGCTGCGGCCGACCGACGACGCGATCCGCTGCGCGACGTGCATGACATGGTCGTTGTGCCGGAATTTGAAGGTGGTCAGCTCCAATTTGCCGCGGCGCTCGACATAAATCATGTCGGGTCCGTTGACGAGGATATCGGAGACGGTGGCGTCGTGGATCAGCGGCTCGATAGGCCCTAGCCCGATCATTTCGTCGACGATGCCCCGCGCGAAGGCATCCTGCTCGGCTTTGTTGAGAAGAAGCCTGCGCTCGTTCGCGATCTCGCCCACGAGTGCGTTGACGAAGGTCATCAGCTCCGGCCTCGTCATTCGAATCGCAACCACGGGGTCGATCCGCAGGAGAACCTGGTCCCGGATCGCGGCGGCGGCTTGCGACGACGCTGAGGCAGCGCCCTCTTCTTTTGCGGTATTTCTGCCGAAAGGTGCCATCTAGCGAAAGATCCTGCTTAAGAACGATTGTTGTTCTTCCGTTTCCTCTCCAGTGAAATCCCGCACAATGCGCGAGAGGCTTCGCTGGAAAGTTTTGCACTTTTGCATGGCTTTGATCCCCAGCGGCGCGGCCTCGGCGAGCTCGCGGTCGTAGGGAATGCTTATGTCGGGTTCTCTGCCCGCTGCGCGCGTGAAGTCGGCGACGCTCAAGCCCCCGTGAGCGCTGGGCCGGTTGAGCACGAGCACGGTGTTGCGATCGGGGGTGTTCGGTCCCAGGATGTCGGTCCAGCGGGCCAGGTCGCGCGCGCCAGCCAGGCTTGGGTTGGTTACGAGCAGGCACGTGCTTGGCAGCCGGAGCGCCCAGGTGATGTGCGTCGCGACACTGGGCGCGGTTTCAACGAACGCGATCCGGTAACGGGGCAGGAGCTTATCCAGGAGCCAGAGAAAAGCCTCCTCGGACAGCTTGGCGGGGGAACTCAACGGTTCGAGCGAGCAGAGCAGGTGAAGCCGGTCCGTGACATGCTTCACCCCCCGCTCGAGGAAAAGCTTGTCTACGCGCTCGGGATGGTCGAGCGCTTCGCGGAGCGCGTGATTGCCCTGGGCGTCGAGCTGCAGCGCCGCATCGCCTTCCTGCAGATCGAGATCGACGAGAATGGTGTGACGGCGCTTGGTTTCGGCAAGGCGCCATGCAAGGTTCGTGGCAATTGTCGTGGCGCCAGCCCCGCCGCGAACGCCTAGCACGTAAACGAGCTTGCCTGAGCGGGTGGCGGTTGGTCCTCCATCCGGGGTAAGGATCGATTTGCAGGTGCCGGTAAATAGGTTTCTGACGAGCGGTTTTAGAAAATACTCGCTCGTCCCCATGCCCTTTACCTCGCGATAAAAGACGATATCGTTGCGGTCGCCGATAACGATCACTGAGAGGTTGGGGCCGCAAACCTCCGCGAGGTCGCGCATTTTGCCTAAAGGATCGCCGACCCCGCTGATGTCCACGACCAGGAGGCTAGGCGACTGCTCTTTTGCAAGGGCGGCGATTGCGGTGGTGACGTCGCCCGTGGTGAAGTGCGCGCTCTGGACGCCAAGGGCGGCGAGGCTTTCGCGGATGACGCTATCGGACTCTTGGTCTGTGACGAAAACGCGCGCGGCGATGCCCTCGCGGCTCTCTCCGCCAGAGTGAGAAGCCGCGCCCTTTTCTGTTCTTTGCGGAGTTGTGAGCATCTGGTTCCTCTAAAATGCCTGCGGGGGCCGGCGAACCGCCGCTTCGATCGTGCTTCCCGGAGCCGCCGCCTGAACTTGAGGCCGCGAAATCTGCTTGAGAGCGGGCGACACATCCGAGGCCCAGGTGGGCGCTGAACTGTCATCCGCGGACGCGGTCTCTTCGGCGCCTTCGAGCGAGCGGACGGGCAATTGCAGCCCGCCAAGCTGAGCCGCGACGAACAACCTTTCCGCTTGCGCCTCGTTCAGTTCGAGCGTTACGGTTCTCGGCAAGCGTGGTTCTTTTGCGCCCGGTGTGCCCGCCACGCCGGGCTCGGTTGCCGGTGCCGCTTCTGTTGTGGCGGGCTTGGACAGCAGGTTCAGCCGCTGATCGACCGCGATCACGCGCACATTTCTCATGACAGTTTCGGCAACCGTTTTGCGCGAGAGGTCGGCAGCCGCGCTACCGAGGTTCTGCGTCAAAACGACGTCCACGCGGTCGCCGGGGAGGACCATGCCCGACGAGCTTTGCGGCGCATCGACCGCGATCGAGACCGCGCGCGTTCCGGGCTTCAGCACCGCCGAAAGGAAGCGCCTGTCGGTCGTCTTGACGAGATCGGCGGAGGTGAGCGGCTCGCCATCGGCGAAGTCTTTCCTGGCAATCGCCCCAAGGTACTCGGC
>JBKQNN010000302.1:0-11438 GCA_052145975.1 Rhodomicrobium sp.
CCCGGCACCGTCGAGGCCGTCTGGAAACGGAGTGGATCGTTGCTCAATCGCCTCGATCCAGCCGGTGCCGCAAGAATTTGTGATTACCCTCCGAAATCTATCCGCAGTACCTATCTGCGAGAGTTCCTGGAGAGCGAATCATGCCGATAGAAATGACTGTAAATGGTCAAAGGTACACGCTGGACGCCGATGACGATCTGCCGCTTCTTTGGGCGTTACGCGACGAAATCGGCTTGACCGGAACCAAATTCGGCTGCGGCATTGCCCAATGCGGAGCCTGCACTGTATTCGTGGATGGCAAACCTGTGCGGTCTTGCATCACACCGGCCGGGTCGGTGGCCGGCAGCGAGATTGTCACCATCGAAGCCATTTCCGGTAAGGCAGCCGAGGCTGTCAAGGCGGCCTGGAATGCGCTTGAAGTGCCGCAATGCGGTTACTGTCAGTCTGGGCAGATCATGTCCGCTACCGCCCTTCTCAGCGCGACGCCGAAGCCAACCGATAAGGATATCGACCACGCCATGAACGGCAATATCTGCCGCTGCGCCACCTACACCCGCATCCGAGCCGCCATTCACGACGCCGCACGTCGCATGGAGGTTTGATTATGGGACTTATGGAACAGGAAACGGGGCGCCGGGACTTTCTGAGGGGCGCCGCGCTGGCGGGAGTAGGCCTTGTCATCGGTTTCCGCCTCGAACCGCGGTTGTTCAACGGCGGCGCTATTGCCGCCGCGGCAGCGGAATCCGCGGACAGTTTTGCCCCGAATGCGTTCGTGCGCATTGCGCCTGATAGCTCCGTCACGGTGCTTTGCAAGCACATTGAATTCGGGCAAGGGCCGTTCACCGGCTTTGCCACCATCATCGCCGACGAACTCGACGCCAGCCCGGAGCAGATCAGGGTGGAGCACGCGCCCGCCGATGTCACAAAATATGCCAATCTCCTGTTCGGCGTACAGGGAACCGGCGGCTCGTCCGCGATGGCTAATTCCTGGGATCAGCTCCGCATGGCCGGAGCCGAAGCCCGCGCGCGCCTGATCGCCGCCGCGGCAGAGTCCTGGAAGGTTCAGCTTAGCGAGATCGCAATCGAAAACGGAATTGTGAAACACGCCAGCGGTAAGAGCGCGCAATTCGGTGAGCTGGTGCAATCCGCGCAGACGGCCGGGCTGCCTGCAGAGGTCAAGCCGAAAGATCCAAGCCAGTGGCGCTACATCGGCAAGGCGTTTCCGCGCGTCGACACAAAGCCTAAAACAAACGGCTCCGCGATCTTCACCATCGATGTGAAGCTTCCGGACATGCTGACCTGCGTGATCGCGCGGCCAACCCGCTTCGGCGCGAAGGTGAAATCCTTCGACGCATCGGCTGCGCTCGCGGTGAAGGGCGTGGCGGAGGTCTTCGCGGTCCCATCCGGCGTCGCAGTCTTGGGAAAAGGCTACTGGCAAGCGAAGAAGGGCGCCGAAGCGCTCAAGATCGAGTGGGACGAGGCTGGAACCGAAAGCCGCTCCTCGGCTCAAATGATTGCGGAATACAAGGAGCTGGTGAAGGATCACGGCGTTATCGCGCGCAGCGATGGCGACGCGGCGGGCGCGCTCGCCAAGGCGGCCAAGGTTATCGAAGCAACCTACACGTTCCCCTATTTGGCGCATGCGCCGATGGAGACCAACGACTGCGTCATCCGGCGCACGGACGGGGGCGTCGAATTGATTTTCGGCTCGCAGCTGCAAACGGGCGATCAGATGACCGCCGCAGCCGTCCTCGGCCTGAAACCGGAGCAGGTGGCCATCACGACGATGCTCGCCGGTGGCAGCTTCGGCCGGCGTGCGACGCCCATTTCCGATATGGCGGCGGAAGCTGCGTTCGTGATGAAGGCGGCTAAGCATCGGGGACCGGTCAAGATCGTCTGGAGCCGCGAGGACGACATTCGCGGCGGGCGCTATCGGCCCCTGTTCGTGCATCGCTTGCGGGCCGGCCTTGACAGCGCCGGCAACATCGTAGCCTGGGACCAAGTGCTTGCTGGGCAATCCTTCATCGCCGGAACCGCCATGGAAAAAAGGCTAATCAAGGACGGTGTGGACGTAACCATGACCGAAGGCGCGTCCACGCTCCCTTATGCCATTCCGAACTTGAAGGTTTCGGTCCACGAGCGGAAAGCAGGCGTGCCAACTCTCTGGTGGCGGTCTGTTGGACATACGCACACCGCGTTCTCGACGGAAACATTTCTAGATGCGCTGGCGGCGGAGGCCGGGCAGGACGAACTTGCCTTGCGGCAGCGGCTTCTTGCAGGCCATCCCCGGCATCTCGCGGTCCTTAATCTTGCAGCCGAAAAGGCCGGCTGGGGTACGCCTTTACCCAAAGGCATCGCGCGCGGCATTGCGGTTCACGAGAGCTTCCGGAGCTTCGTGGCCCACGTGGCGGAAGTATCGCTCGGGGATGAGGGGTTGCCGAAGATCGAACGCGTCGTTGCCGCTGTGGACTGTGGCCAGCCCATCAACCCCAATATCATTAGGGCGCAGATCGAGGGCGGCCTGGGCTTTGCGCTTTCGGCGGCACTTTATGGAGCGATCGATCTTGAGGACGGCCGCGTGGTCCAATCGAATTTCGATACTTACCGGCAGCTCAGGATTGGCGAGATGCCGAAAGTCGAGGTCTATATCGTTCCCTCCGCGGAAAAGCCGACAGGCATAGGCGAACCGGGCGTCCCTACAATCGCGCCCGCGGTTGCCAATGCGTGGGCGAAACTCACTGGCAAGCGGATTTACGACCTGCCGTTTATTCGCGCGGTTGCAAAGGCTTAACGGTCTTTGCGGTAAGAGGGGCAAAAGTCCGGGCAGGCAATTGCCGGTGCGCTGATGCACGAGCGTCATTCCCGCGAAGGCGGGAATCCATTTATCCGATTGGAACAAGCTCTAAGATGGGTCCCCGCCTTCGCGGGGCCGGCGGCATACAGCTTGGCTTAACGCGGTGAAATACTTACCGGCCTGGACCTTTGCCCCTATTACGGGCCTACCGCTTAAGCTGCGGATGCAGCGAATTTGTCGTCGTTGATATGACTGCGTCGCAGCGCCGCCTCCATAAAGGAGGCAAATATTTTCACAGCCGGCCGCACAAGCTGCGAACCGGGCGTTACACCCACGACCTGGGCTGGCGGCAGCTTATCGCGCAGCGGCTTGATCGTTACGTGGCCGCCATCGTATGTCGTCGTGGTGAGCGGTACAACCGTGTCGATGGCGTAGCCGTGCCCGCGCGCGACAAGTCCGCGGATCAACTCGAACGACTGAAGCCGGAGCGCTACGTTTGGCTCAAGTCCCAGCGCGTCGAACAGGGATGTAACGTAATTGACCTCGTCATAAAGGATCAGAGGCTCCTTTTCGAGCTCGGTGAGGCTCACATCGTTTGCGCGGGCGAGGCGGTGATTGGCCGGAAGCACGGCTACAGGCGAGAGCGGCAGGAGCGGTTTTGCGTCGAAACCTGCGGGCACATGATCGCCAAAGGTGATGGCCATCTCGATCCGTCCTTGGGCGAGATCGCGCATGAGCCGTTCGTGATCGCCCTCTTCGAGGTGCAAGGCGATCATCGGATGCCGCTCGGAGAATTCGAGCATCAGCGAGGGCATAAAACGCGCCGCGAGCGTCGGGAAGCAGCCCACGGTGATATCGCCGCGCTCGACATCGCTGAGCGATTCCGCGGTCTTGGAGAACTCTTCGGCGTGCTGCAAAAGCAGGCGCGCTCCCTGGATCAGCCGCTGCCCGGCCGGTGTGAGTGTCACGCCCTTGGCGTGGTGGCGGACGAATATCGCGATCCCGAGCATCTGCTCAAGCTCGGCGATTGCCGCCGAAACGGATGGCTGCGAAACCTGCAAACGGCGGGCCGCCTCGGTGACATTGCCACAATCGGCAGCGGCCGTAACATATCTGAGGAGGCGTAATGATATATTCATTTGAACTGCATAGCCTAAGTTTTGGCCTATATGCCACGAAAGAAATTCTGATACAACCAACTACATATTTCTTTTTGTTATGTTATGCAGAATGTGCCGAAGTGTTGCATAAGTTGCTTCGGCTCCGGAATATTCCGCCGAAGCATAGCCGCGCGCTGCCGGTTTGGCACGCCCCGGCAACACCCGGCATCATTCTGCCTTCGAATCCTCACTTTAGACATTCTTCGGCGTAAACGCTTCCGGGAAAATGACGGCGCGCCCGTCCAGCGGCGTTTTCTCATACGGCACCGGTATTGCAGGCAAATGAACCCAACCAGCGATTTTTCATTTTTAGGCCTGTTCCTGCAGGCTTCTCCGGTGGTGAAGGCCGTGATCATCGGATTGGTCATGGCCTCCGTCTGGTGCTGGTCGATTGTGATCGAGAAATATCTCGCATTTTCGAAAGCGCGAGCCCAAACGGATGAATTCGAACGTATCTTCTGGTCCGGCCAGTCGCTCGACGAGCTTTATACGGCCATGTCGCAAAAGCAGCCGAGCGCGATGGGCGCGCTATTCGTGGCAGCCATGCGCGAATGGCGCCGGTCGATCGAGACCACCGCAAAGCCGCTCGCCGGCGTTCAAATGCGCATCGAGCGCGTCATGGAGGTCACGATCACCCGCGAAATGGAGCGGCTTGAGCGCAGGCTCTTGTTCCTGGCGACGGTGGGCTCGGTCGCTCCCTTCGTCGGCCTGTTCGGCACGGTTTGGGGCATCATGACCGCCTTCCAGGGCATTGCCGCCAGCAAGAACACGAGCCTGGCCGTGGTGGCACCCGGCATCGCGGAAGCGCTTTTCGCCACCGCGCTCGGGCTACTCGCTGCCATACCCGCGGTCATTTTCTATAACAACTTCAGCCAATCCGCGACGCGGCTCGCTCAGCGCTTCGAAGCTTTTGCCGACGAGTTTTCCGCTATCGTTTCGCGGCAGCTCGATATGAAAGTCTGAGGGCGGCGGCATGGGTGCATCTCTTCAGGCCCCCACAGGAGGCCCTAGCGGGGCGAGGCGAAGGAAGGGGCGCCGGCACAGGCCGATGTCGGACATCAACGTCACCCCTTTCGTGGACGTGATGCTCGTCCTTCTCATTATTTTCATGGTTGCGGCGCCACTCATGACGGTTGGCGTGCCGGTCGATCTGCCCAAGAGCGAAGGCTCGGAGATCAAAAGCGACGGCGAGCCGCTGACCGTAACGGTCGCTCCCCAAGGCAAGATATTCATCGGGGGCTCCGATAGCGAAATTTCACTGACCGATCTTCAGTCAAAATTATCGGCTATCACGCAGGCTCGTAAAGGCATGGACGAGGCTATATTTGTGAAGGGCGACAAAGCCACCAGCTACGGCGATCTCATGCGCGTGATAGGACGAATCGAATCTGTGGGCTATAAACGCGTTACGCTGGTGACGGAAATCGAGGATAAGAACTGAACGGACGGGGACAGAGGGTGCGGTACGGCCTGATAGGCTCGATCATTTTTCACATCGTCATTTTAGGGCTCCTGATCTTCAACTTCATGGGCCGGAAGGAGGATTCGTCCGCGCCTCCCGTGCCGGTCTCCGTCGAGATCATGTCGCCGAAGGATTATAGCGAGCGCCAGGCCGGGAAAACCGATGGCAAGGCGGAAAAGCCGGCGCCGCCCGCGGAGGTGAAAGCGCTAGAGGCCGCCGCAAGCGCGAAAAAAGAAGTCACCGAGCAAACGCCCACTCCGAAGCCCGCCGAGAAGGAAGCCCTGGCCCCGCCGCCTCCGGCTCCAGCGCCGGCTCCGGCCGCGGCTCCTGCTCCAAAGCCGGTGGAGCAGGCGAAAGCCGAGCCCAAGCCTGAGAAGCCTGCCGAGAAGCCGGCGCCGAAAAAGGTTGTAAAGAAGGAAGCCGCTTCGAAGCCGAAGCCAAAGCCCGAGGCGCGGCCCGAATACAAATTCGATCCGAACAAGATCGCGGCGGAACTGAAGAAAGATGAGGACGAGCCCTCGCGGCCTTCCGCGGCGCAGTCCACGATGGAAGCCCGCCCGTCGAAGACTTATTCAGACCGGCAAACCGCTCTCCTGAACCGCGACCCCAACGCCGGCGCGCAGGCCGGCGGCTACGACCCAAGCCAGCCGTGGCGTCCCGCCAGTTCTTTGCAGGACCAGGCCATGGGCTTGCCCAACGCAACGGGCGCCATGAACGCCGGAACATGCGCGGACGCCATTCAGAGTCGCATCGAGCAAAATTGGATTTTACCTATTGGCGGGCAGTCGGCCGAAAACACGATTATCCGACTTCATATAGAGCTTAAGAGGGATGGAACTTTGCAGCGGCCTCCAACCGTCATGGACCCGGCCTATTTGCCGGTTCAGCAAGCGATGGCCGACGCCGCCTTGCGCGCGGCCGAAGCCGGCCAGCCCTATAACATCCCCCCGCAGCAATATGAGCAGTGCCGGGATATGATCTTGCGCTTCAACCCGCGCGACATGTATGGCGGTTGATATGAATTCCAGAAATTTAGTGCATTTGACGGAAAAGAGGCCGTCATCGCGAGGCGGCTTTTGCCGCCGTGGCGATCCAAAGCAGCATCGGAAGCTTGCCCCTGGATTGCTTCGCTACGCTCGCAATGACGACGGGCGCATGTTCGCGAGACGCGTTGCAGGGCTCTTATATGCAGCCATTCTTGCCGCCGCTCTGCTTGTGCCGCATCTTGCGCAAGCGCAGGTCGAGGTTGAGATCCGGCGCGGGCAGATTCGCGCCATCCCCATCGCAATTTCGGAATTTTCCGGCCCCGGCCTTGGCGCCGAGACCTCGCAAATTATCGCCGCCGATCTTGAACGCTCCGGCCTTTTCAAGCCCATCGATCCAGCAGCGTTCATCGATCGCATGGCCAGTATCGATGCCCCGCCGCGCTTCCAGGACTGGAGGGTCCTCAACGCGCAGGCTTTGGTTGTCGGGCGCGTCACCGACACAGGCGATGGCCGTCTTAGAGGCGAATACCGGCTTTGGGACGTTTTCTCGGCCCGCCAGATCGCGGGGGAGCAGTTCCTCATCCCGGCGAACACGTCGCGCAGGCTCGCGCATATCATCGCCGACGCGGTCTACGAGCGCCTGACCGGCGAGAAGGGTTATTTCGATAGCCGGATTGTGTTTATCGACGAGACCGGCCCCAAGGACAAGCGGGTCAAGCGCCTGGCGATCATGGATCAGGACGGCGCCAATTTGCGGCTCCTGAGCCAGGGCCGCGCGCTGGTGCTGACGCCGCGCTTCCATCCGCTGTCGCAGCAAATCACCTACACCTCCTACGAGAACGGCGCGCCGCGCGTCATGCTTCGCGACATCGTGTCCGGGCAGGAGCAGGTACTGGGCGACTTCCCCAACATGTCGTTTGCGCCGCGCTACTCGCCCCAGGGCGACCGCGTGGCGATGAGCCTGGAGGAGGGCCCCAACTCAAACATCTTCGAGATGGATCTGCGCAGCCGCCAGCTTACACGCCTTACCCAATCCGCGGCCATCGATACAGGCCCTTGCTACTCGCCGGATGGGCGGGGCATCGTCTTCGAATCCGACCGCGAGGGCAGCCAGCAGCTTTACGTGATGAGCGCGGGCGGCGCGGGCTTACGCCGGATCACGTACGGCGAGGGCAGCTACTCGACCCCGGTCTGGTCCCCGCGCGGCGACCTCATCGCGTTCACAAAGCGCGTGCATGGCGGCTTCGCCATCGGCGTGATCCGGCCGGACGGATCGGGCGAGCGCATCCTCACCGAGGGGTATCACAATGAGGGGCCGTCCTGGTCGCCCAACGGCCGCGTCATTGTGTTCTTCCGCGAATCCCAGGGCGATAATGGCGGACCCAAGCTCTACAGCATCGACTTGACCGGATATAACGAGCGGCAAATCCCAACGCCCTCCTTTGCGTCCGACCCCGCCTGGTCTCCCTTGTTGAAATAGCGGCCTCTTCGCAGGTCTTACTGTTGTCACGCTTTCTGGATAGGTAAGCCCCGTGCAGGAGCTTGAGGGGACAACATGCTGCCGGCATCGCATTGGCGCGCCCGGTATTTGGCGTCCGCTTCGTTCTTGGTTGCGTTTGCATTTAGCTTCGGGGCCCTCGCGCAAAGCGGCGATGCCGGCAAGCCGGACACAGCCGGGGCCGCGGAAAAGTAGAGAAGCCCCTTGACGCTTGTGCGCGGAAAATTGTTTCTTCCGGTTTTCATTGTATGCATGAAGACCGGCTCATAGGTGGGGGAAGATATGGCGCAGGCCCGGTATCGGCTTGGCAAATTTCTGGCGGCCAGTTTGTTCTTGGGTGCCTTTGCGTTCACCCCCGTAGCCTTCGCCCGGCATCACCACTTCCACGGCGGAGGCGGCGGTAGCGACGAGGACGCCGGCAAACCGGAGTCCACCGGCGGCACCGGGTGCGATGCGCGGGAAATCGCGGATTCCATTCACGGCTGCACGGAAATCGTCGACAGCGGACGCGGGCGTAATGCGAAGCTCGTGCAGGCTTATTTCAGCCGCGGCAAAGCGTATGCCAAACGCGGCAGTTTTACCGATGCCATAGCCGATTTCGATGAGGCTATCCGGCTCAATCCCAGCAATGGCGAGCTTTACCGCGAGCGCGGCGAGTGTCACCGGGCGCGGAAAGAAACTGCGCTTGCGGAGGAAGATCTCACAGCGGCGACCCGCTTGAACCCCAACGACACGAAAGCCTACACGCTCAGAGGCTGGTTTTATAAGCTGGCCGGAGACCAGGAGCGCGCGAAATCCGATTTCGAGCAGGCGCTGAAACTGGCGGACCATGCGATTGCCGTAAAGGAGGACGTAGGCCTGGCGCGTTACTTCCGCGCCGAAGCGCTTGCCGGCTTAGGGGAATACGACCGGGCCATCGCCAGCTACGATGGAGCCATCAAGCTGAGACCCAACGACGAGATCGCTTATGCGGATCGCGGGATCATCTATAGCATCATAGGCGACCGGGACCGCGCCGTTGCCGATTTCAGCAAGGCGCTCGAACTTCAGCCCGGATATTGGCACGCGCTCTCCGAACGCAGCAGCCTATACGTCCAAAATGGGGAGTACGCAAAAGCGATTGCCGAATACGATGCTGCGATCGAGCTAAGCAAGGACAATGCACAAGCCTACAACAATCGTGCAGTTGCCTATAGGAGCAAAGGCGATTTCGACCGTGCCATCGCGGACAGCAGCGAAGCGATCAGGCTCATTCCAAATTTTGCCGATGCGTTCAGCAACCGGGGTTCTGCCTATGCCGGCATGAAGGATTACGGCCGGGCCATCGCCGATTTTACGCGCGCCATCGAGCTGAGCCCAAAAATGGCCGCAGCCTATAGCGGCAGGGCCAGAGCCTACGGCGAGAAGAAAGATTTCGCCCGCGCCATCGCGGATTGCGATGTGGCAATCGCCAACAGCCCAAGTTTCGCAAACTACTGGGAGCGCGGTCAAATCTATCGAAGCTCCGGCGACGATACGAAGGCAGAGGCCGATTTCAACGAAGCGATCCGGCTTAAACCGGACAGCGCGGGACCATACGCCGATAGGGCGCGGATTTACGGAAAGCGGGGCGATTACGACAAGCAGATCGCCGATTACAATACGGCGATTGAGCTGAATAAGGACAGCGCGCAAACCTACCACCAACGGGGCGTTGCCTACAGGAACAAGGGCGATTTCGACCGCGCCATAGCAGACGCCGGCGAAGCGATCCGGCTCGACCCAAATTTCGCCGAAGCGTTCAGCAGCCGGGCTTCGGCTTATACCGGCAAGAAGGACCTCGACCGGGCTATCGCCGATTTCACGCGCGCGATCGAGCTGAGCCCCAAATTGGCCGGCGCCTATAGCGGCAGGGCCAGAGCCTATAGCGAAAAGAAAGATTTCACTCACGCAATCGCGGATTGCGACGCGGCGATCGCGAACGGGCCAAGTTTCATGGACTACTTGGTGCGCGGTCAAATTTATCAAAGCTCCGGGGACGATGCGAAGGCGGCGGCAGATTTCAACGAAGCGATCCGCCTGAAACCGGACAACGCGGGAGCCTATGCCGGCAGGGCGCAGCTTTACGGGAAGCTCGGCGATTACGACAGGCAGATCGCCGACGTCAATGAGGAGATCCGCCTGCTGACCAGCCAGGGTATCCTCGGTCGCCCGCTCGATCAGGCGTATCTCACGCGCGCTCAGGCTTATGGCAAAAAGGGCGATACCGGCGTCGCAATTGCCGAGCTGAATGAATTGCTGCAAAAGCGGCCGGATTATTACAGCGCCTATAGTACCAGCGTTGCCTTTCAGATAAGAGCGGGAGCATACGATGCGGCCGTTGCCGGCGCGAACGAGATGATCCGCCTGCAGCCGGCTAACGCAGAAGGCTATAGCGGCCGGTCCGAGGCGTACTTCCACAAAAAGGATTTCGTCCGCGCTATCGCCGATAACGCCGAAGCGATCCGGCTCGATCCAGATAATGCCGGCACCTACGTTCTGTCGCGGTCCGTGCTCTTCAACCTCGAAGGCGATTATGCGCGCGCAGTAGCTAGCGCAAGCGAGCTTATTAAATTGGGTTTAGACCATCTCACCGTGGCCGCCGCCTCTCCGCCAGCGCCCTCCCCGGCAGGATCGCCGCCCCGGCCGGCGTCCACCGCCCAAGTGTCCCCGCCGCCGGGGTCCCAGCCCGCAGGGCCGCCCCAGCCAGGGCAACTCCGCGAGCCCTATGCGCATTGGGTCCGGGAGGCGTATCTAGCCCGCTCTCTAGCCCGCGCAAACATGCGCAGTTTTGAAAGCGCAGCAGCCGATAACAACGAGGTTATACGGCTCTGGCCCGATAGCGGCGATGGCTATGCCGGCAGGGGACAGGTCTATTACTGGCAAAAACGCTACGATCTCGCGATTGCCGATTTCGACAAAGCCTTGCAACTCTCTCCGGGGGATTCGGTTTCGCGCAGCTTCAAGGCGCGGGCTCTGCTCGGGCTAGGCAAGACGGCCGAGGCCAGCGCCGAGATCGATGCGGGTCTCCGGATGGGAACCAGACGGGACCGCTTTCTTTCCGTTCGCGGCGCAATTGCCTACGCGCAAGGCCAATATGCGCAAGCCATCGGCGATTATACCGAAGCGATAAAGCTGGCGGAAACGAAATCGCCTGCCGATTACGCGGGCCGTGCAGCCGCCTATGAGAAGTCAGGGCAAATTGCGCTTGCCGTGACCGATTACAAATCGGCTACCAGCCTCGACGCGTCCGATCCGGGGGAACGCCAGGCGCAGAACACGGCCCGCGAGCGGTTCGGTGTGTTGGACACCGAGATGCTCGCGGCGCAGCGCGCCGAGGCGGCCGAGGCTGCCGCGAAAGCCGAAGCCGCCGCGAAAGCCGAGGCAGCCGCAAAAGCTGAGGCGGCAGCGAAAGCCGAGGCCGCTGCGAAAGCTGGCGCCGTTGCGAACGCTGAGGCGGCTGCGCAGGCCGGGGAAGCCGCAAAGGCCGCGGAAAAATAGGGACCAAGCTTAGGCCCTA